>CAZTMA010000186.1:0-8765 GCA_964614645.1 uncultured Anaerolineales bacterium | reverse complement strand
GGCTTCGTCCGCTGAAAGACTTCCTTCCCCATGGACGGTATCCTCCTGAAAACCCTTCACCTTTGGGCGTTAAGTCGCCGCCGAAAAGTCCGGTCAGGCCAGACAGCGGCGGCGATCAAAAGACTCAAACGCGACAAGCCCACGATCAGATTTGAACTGATGACCCCGTTCTTACCAAGAACGTGCTCTACCGACTGAGCTACGTGGGCAGCCGGTACAATCGATGATCACGCATTCCTGATCATCAATTGCCAGTGGGCAGGGAAGGATTCGAACCTCCGAAGGCTAATGCCATCTGATTTACAGTCAGCTTCCTTTGGCCGCTTGGATACCTGCCCAGATCGATTGTAAAGTGCTGTCGGGATGATCGTCCCGCAAGCCGACGGCCGGAATTGAACCGGCAACCCTCGACTTACAAGGTCGATGCTCTGCCGATTGAGCTACGTCGGCACTGGTCACAGCCCGCTATAGCATCAACGCGCGCCCGGCGCTGCGAACAGTGAGTATATGCGCACAAGTCGTTAAAGTCAAATAATGACCTCTTCTTCGCGCGCCGGTTCAGCGCCGGAGCCCCGCTGCGCTTGTCGCGCAGCCACGAGCGCGATGGACCCCGCGACCGCCGCGTTGAGTGAGGCCACCTTACCGTACATCGGAATCGCGAGCAGCCAGTCGCACTTCTCCCGCACGAGCCGCGCCAGCCCTTCGCCTTCCGCGCCGACCACAAGCGCGATGCGGCCCTTGAGGTCCGCGCGCGCCAGCGGCACTGCGCCCGGCCCCGCGTCCAGCCCCGCGACCCACACGCCCGCCGCCTTGCAGCGATCGAGCGCCTGCGACAGATTGTGTACCACTGCGACCCGCAGATGCTCGACCGCGCCGGCAGACGCATTGACCGCAGCCGGTGTTATCTCCGCCGAACGGCGGTCGGGCAGGATGACGCCCAGCACGCCCATGGCCTCGGCGGTGCGCAGCAGCGTGCCCATGTTCTGCACATCCTGGAGATGATCCAGCACGAGCAAGAGCGCATCCTCCGGCAGGTTGTCGGTCAACAGGTCATCCAGGCCCGCATAGGTATAGGGATCCACTTCGGCCACGACGCCCTGGTGGTTCACCGGACCCACCGCGTCCAGCGCCTGCCGCGACACTTCCGTCACAGTGATGCCACGCAGCCGCGCCCGCGAGGCAATCTCACCGGGGATGCCCGATGTCGACGTGCCTTCGGCCAGGTGAATCCGGTGGACGCGCCGGCGGCCGGCCAGCAACATCTCCAGGACCGCGTGGCGGCCATAGAGGAACTCGTGCCCACTCGGTGCAGCCACCGGCGCGACCGGTTTGCGCGGGCCGGTTCTGCCGCGGCGTGCCGGCGGGCGCGAGGCAGTTCCCTGGGAGGCCGGCGGACGGGAAGGCTTACGTTCGTCGGTGGTCGCCGGCCGCGGCACGCTGCGCTCGCGGGCAGGCGCGCGCTCCTGATCCCGATCTCGGGCAGGCGCCTGGGGCACTGCACGTTCATCGCGCGCCGGCCGGCTGCCTGCCGGCGCGGGGCCGGGACGCGCGGCCGGCGCCTTATCGGCGGGCCGTTCGCGACGGTTACCTGAACGGCCCGATGATCGCCCCTTGGGGCCGCCTTTCGAAGACCCCTTTTGCGGTCGCTGCGCGTCTGCCATCACATTCCCTCTCTCACATCCAGAAACCACGGGGCATCCGCGAGGGATGCCCCTACAATGCCAGCATATTCATGTTGCGGCAGGCCTTATGTCTGCCGTGGGCATCCATCCGGGATGCCGCTACCTCAACCGGCCAGCCGCCACGTGCTGCCCTGGGCGCTATCCTCGACGACGACGCCGAGAGCCTTCAATTCATCGCGAATCTTGTCGGACAGCGCCCACTGCTTCGCCTTGCGCAGGTCCTGGCGCACGGTCAGCAGCAGCTCCACGAACGGCGCGATGGACTGTCCACCGGCCTCCGGCCCGGTGAGGCGCAGGCCCAGCACGTCCGTAAGCGTGCGGAAGGCGCCTTGCGCATCCGCAAACGGTTCGCCGCCGACGCCCGCATCGCGCGCCGCATTGACGGCACGCACGAGGTCGAAGATGGCCGCGAGGCCGCCGGCCGTGTTGAAATCGTTGTCCATCGCAGCATCGAATGCGGCACGCGCGGTGCGCACCTGCGCGGCCAACTGCTCGACCGCTGGGCCTTCCATCTTGTCGCCGGTCGCGGGACGCAGCGCGCTGCGCAGCCGTTCCAGCGCGCGCTCGCCGTCGGCCAGCACGTCGCTGTTGAAGGATAATGGCTTGCGATAGCCGCTGCCCGCAATTACCACCCGCAGCACATCCGCGTCATGGTCGGCCAGGAACTCATCAATCGTAATGAGGTTGCCCAGGCTCTTCGACATCTTCTCGCCCTTGAGTTGGAGCATCCCGTTGTGCATCCAGTAACGGGCGAAAGACTTGCCGGTGTACGACTCGGTCTGCGCAATCTCGTTCTCGTGGTGCGGGAAGATCAGGTCGTTGCCGCCGCCGTGAATATCGATCTGCTCGCCCAGGAACTGCATGCTCATGGCCGAGCACTCGATGTGCCAGCCTGGCCGTCCCTTGCCCCAGGGGCTGTCCCAGTTCGGCTCGCCCGGCTTCGCGGCCTTCCACAGGGCAAAGTCGCCCTCGGCCAGCTTCTCCTCGCTGCTCGTCACTCGGGTGCCTGAGACGGCCTCCTCCAGCTTGCGCCGCGACAGCTTGCCGTAATCCTCGTCCGTGTGGACGCGGAAGTAGACATCGCCGCTCGGGGTGGCGTAGGCATGGCCGCGCTCGATGAGCCCTTCGATCATGGTGACAATCTCGGTGATGGTCTGCGAGACGCGCGGGAAGACGGTCGGCACGCGGACGTTCAGCTTGACCAACTGGTCCTGGTAATGCTCGACATAGCGGTTCGCCAGGGCGGCAGGGTCCTCGTTGAGCTTGTTGGCCCGCGCAATAATCTTGTCGTCCACATCCGTGAAGTTCATGACATGGCGTACCTGGTAGCCCTTGTATTCCAGGTAGCGGCGCACGAAGTCAAACACGATGGAAGACATGGCGTGGCCCACATGCGCCTCGTCGTAAACCGTCGGGCCGCAGACATACATCCGCACCTTGCCGGGTTCGATGGTCTCAAAGGGTTCCGTATCACGAGTCAAAGTGTTGTAAACAACGATCGTCATACCATCCTGCCTTCAGATAATCAGCGCTGCTCCCGCGGCGCAGGAAACACGCTACTGCGCCGCCACCTCGCGCGCGGCCTGCTCCACCAACGTGACCGCCGTCTCCAGGGGCACCTGCCCCGTATTGATAATCAGGTGATAGAGCAACGGGTCGAGCCAGTTGACATTGTGATAGCGCGCCAGGTAATCGGCGCGGGCCTGATCGGACGCACGCAGGCGCCGCCGCGCCGCGGAAGGCGAGCCCCGGTCGCGCTGCACAAGCCGCCGCACGCGCTCGGCCAGCGGCGCCACGACCTGCACGTGACACACGCCCGGCCAGCCCGCCAGCCACATCTGCCCGCCCTGCCCGAGGATCAGGACGTTGTCCTGGCGAGCCAGATCCTGAATGACACGGCCGACGGCCCGCGCCGCGTCCTCGATGCTGACCGCGCGACCCGACAACACCGGTGCAAAGGCGCCGACCAGCGGGCTGGCCTGTGCGGAGCGCGCAGCCGCAGGCGACATCGGGGACGCCAGCGAATCCAGGATCTCGGCGGCGAGGCTGCGCTGCCCTTCATACATGAGCCGCGCCAGCAGGTCATCGGGCACGCCGGCCGCGAGGGCCAGCGCGTGCACTGTCTCGCGATCGACCAGCCGTAACCCCAGGTGCGTAGCGACTTCGGCAGCGACAGCATCCCCGCCGCTGCCCAATTGGCGCGAGATGGTGACCAGCGTCATGCTTAGTGCCTACCTCAATGGACGGGCGCCGCAAAGATCATGCGGCCGGCATTGGTCTGCAGGACCTTCGTCACCGAGACTTCGATTTCGCTGTCCATGTACCGGCGGCCGTTTTCAATGACCACCATAGTGCCATCATCCAGATACGCGATGCCCTGGCCGACTTCCTTGCCCTCCTGGATGACCCTCACCATCATGTTCTCGCCCGGGAGCACGACCGATTTGACCGCGTTGCTAAGCTCGTTGATGTTAAGCACCTGCACACCCTGCAGCCCGGCAACACGGTTCAGGTTATAGTCGTTCGTCACAATCGGACAGCTGAGCTGGCGCGCCAGTTGCACCAGCTTGGCATCGACCTGGCGCACGCCCTCTACGTCGAGGTCCTCCACCCGCACGGGGACAGGCGAATCCTTCTGCATCCGGTTGAGCATTTCCAGCCCGCGGCGCCCGCGGTTGCGCCGCAAAGAGTCGGGTGAATCTGCGATGTATTGCAGCTCGGCCAGCACGAAACGCGGAATCAACATCGGCGCACGAATGAACCCCGTGTGCGCCACATCGGCAATCCGGCCGTCGATAATGACGCTGGTGTCCAGCAGCAACACCTCTTCGACGGCACCCGAGAGCGGTTCGTCAGCCTCGGTCGCACCCACACGGCGACGCGTAAAAAACGCGAAGAACTCGCGCTGATGCAGGGTCATCGTTGTGATGCCCAGGTAGCCGAAGAAGATGGCGACTACTGTCGGCAAGATGCTGCTGAACGGAAAGGGCAGATAGGACAGGGGAAATGCTGCGAGGGCTGCTACGATCAGCCCCAGCCCCAGCCCCACAAAGCCCGCCAAAACCTGGACGGCGGAAAGCTCGCGAATTGTGCGGCTCAACCAGGCCGCGGGCCGTGTCGTCAACCAAGGCGCAACAATGACGCCTAAAATACCACCGGCAGCCGTCAAGGGTAGGATATAGCGCAATGAAGTTGTGTTCAGGTCGGTCGTGCCCGCCCAAACAGTGCCCGCCACCCAACCCACGATGCCGAAGAGAATAAGTCCCAGGATACGAAAAATGACCTCGGCAGCCATAGGGCGCTTACCTTTCTGTTACCGCTAGTGCACAGAGCCCGCACAGGGCAATACCACGACTGGGCCTCCTTTCGCATGAATAAACGTATGATACACCCTTACAGATTTCCGCGCAATTAGGCTTTTTTTGAGTTTGTTGCGCCATGCCGCCGCTGACGCGCCGCTTCGAACAGGATCACGGTGGCCGCCATCGCTGCGTTCAGCGAATCTACCGGCCCGGCCATGGGGATGGCAACCCGACCGGCCGCCAGGCGGCCGGCCTCTGCGCTCAGCCCCGTGGTCTCACCTCCGATGACGAGCGTGCTGGGCACGGTCCAGTCCACGCGGTCATAAGCGACGGCGCCCTGGGCCTCCGCCAGCCAGACGGTATGGCCGGCCATGTGGTGGGCCAGCGCAGGCCAATCGCCCGCGATAATCGGCAGGCGAAAGTGCGCGCCCATCCCCGCGCGCACGACCTTGGGGCTCCATGGGTCGGTGCAGCCGGGGGGCAGCAGGACCGCATCTACGCCCGCTGCTTCGGCGCTGCGCAGAATCGTGCCCATGTTGCCCGGGTCGCGCACCTGGTCGAGCACAAGGCCCAGCCGTGGCGCGGCAGGCGGCGCGGGCTGCGGAATGGGCAACACGGCCACGACACCCTGTGAGGTCACGGTGTCGGTGAGCGTGGCGAAGACCGCCGGGCTCAGTTCCATGAGGGGCACGCCGGCCTGTTCAACGGCTGCAATAAGCTGGCCGGCACGGGGCTGTTCAGTCGCCTGACCCGTATAAAAGAGGAGAGCGGGGGTCAGCCCCGCTCTCACGGCATCTTCGATCAGGCGTACGCCCTCGGCCAGGCAGCGACCTTGTTGCGCCCGACCTTTGCGCTCCAACAGCGCCCGTGCCAGCTTGACTCTTGGATTGTCCGGACTGGTAAGCATGCCGGTCTCCGAATCAGGCTGTGCGCGTGAATTCTACACGGCTGCCTTTGCTGCGTCGACGACACGGGCAAATGCCTGCGGGTCACGGACGGCCAGGTCGGCCAGGATTTTGCGGTCCAGCTCGATGCCGGCAACGCGCAGGGCGTGGGTCAACCGGCTGTAGGTGATGCCGTTGAGCCGGGCGGCGGCGTTGATGCGCGCAATCCACAGGCCGCGCATATCGCGCTTGCGGTTGCGCCGGTCACGCGTCGCGTAGAACAGGGACTTCAGCATGGCTTCGTTCGCGCGGTGCCACAGGAGGTGGCGCGACATGCGTTGGCCCTTAGTAATCTTCAGAATCTTGTTGTGACGACGGCGGAGGACAACTCCGCCCTTTGCACGTGGCATGAATACTCTCCTCTAGAATGGCGGCCGGTGTGCCGGCACTTCCGTAGTAGCCATCGGCAGGCAGGCCCCGGGCGTCAGTACGCCCAAGCGCCGGCCCCCATCAGGACGGTCCGCTTACGCTCAGTCGATGTACGGCGCGAGCTGCTGCACGCGCTTGTCGGCGGACGGGGCGCCCAACACCTTGACCGAGCGGTACGCGATCAGGGTGCGCTTCGCCTTGTTGCGGCGCAGGTGGCCGCGGCCCTGGTGCCTTGCCACCAGCTTGCCGGTGCCGGTGCGCCGAAACCGCTTCGCCGTAGACTTGTGGGTCTTGATCTTTGGCACGGTAATTCCTCCAGACAGAATAAAACGTAAAACGCGGTCACGCAACTGCGCGTCGCGTTTTACGTTCTGTAACCTCAATATCCCGTTAGCTCGCCTCGGGGCTTTCGACCGGTTTCTTAGCGGTCGCCGGGTTAGGGCTGAGCAACATGAAGAGGTTCTTGCCTTCCATAAGGGGCAACGACTCGATGATCGCCACATTGCCCACCTTATTGGCAAACTCCTCCAGTTGATCGCGCGCAATCTCCGGATGATGGATCTCTCGGCCCCGGAAGCGCACGGTCACTTTGACCTTGCTGCCTTCGTCGAGGAAGGAAAGCGCCTGCCGGACTTTGGTATCCAGGTCATGTTCGCCGGTGCGCGGGCGCAGACGGATTTCCTTGATCTCGATGACCTTCTGAGCCTTGCGCGCCTCGCGTTCCTTCTTCTGCCGCTCGTACTGGTACTTGCCGAAATCGAGCAAGCGACAGACCGGCGGCACGGCGTTTGGCGCGACCTCAACCAGATCGAGGCCCCGCTCATAGGCCAGGCGCAGCGCATCCTGAATCGTTTGGATCCCGAGCTGCGCGCCTTCTTCGTCGATGACCCGCACTTCACGCACGCGGATCTGTTGATTCACGCGGACGGACTTATTGGTTACGGTAGTAATGCTATTTTTCCTCTTCTGCTAGGGCCGGCAGTTACCGGCAATGCTCCGTTGCGCGCCACTGGGCAATCTGCTCAAGCGCGTCGAAGCGACACTATAACATAACGCAGGGTGAGTGTCAAAAAGACACCCACCCCCACCCTGCTTTACAGTTCTTTCGCCCGCGTGGCGATGCGCTCCTGCACCAGCGCGACGAACGCGTCAGCAGGCATGCCGTCCTGTCGCGAGCCGTCGCGCTTGCGCAGTGACACCGTGTTGTTCTGCGCCTCCTGCTCACCGACCACTGCCATGTACGGCACCTTGAGCAGTTGCGCGCTGCGAATCTTGGCGTTCATGCGCTCCTGGCCGGCGTCCACCTGCACGCGGACGTGCGCCTCGGCCAGTCGCTCGGCCAGCGCGTAAGCGTACTCATTATGCGCATCCGTGATTGGGATGACCCGCACCTGCTCCGGTGCGAGCCACGCCGGGAAGTTGCCCGCGTAGTGCTCGATCAGGAAGCCAATCATCCGCTCGTGCGTGCTCAGCGGCGCGCGGTGGATGCATAGCGGCGTCTCCTCCTGACCGTCGCGGTTCGTGAACTTCAGATCGAAGCGCGCGGGCTGGGCAAAATCCACCTGGTTCGTTGCCAGCGTGAACTCGCGGCCGATGGCGCTCCACACCTGCACGTCGATCTTCGGACCGTAGAACGCCGCTTCGTCGGCCTGCTCCACGAAGGGGATGCCGCCGTTCGACATTGCCCGACGGACCATGTCTTCCGTCTTGAGCCACAGCCGCTCGTTGTCGATGTACTTCTTGCCCAGGCCCCGCTTGTGATGCGTGCTGAAGCGCATCACGTACTTGTCGATGTCGAAGAGCTTGAAGTAATGCAGGTACAGGTCGATGACGGCCATGAACTCCTGCTCGAACTGGTCTTCGGCGCAGTAGATGTGTGCGTCGTTCATCTGCATCGAGCGCACGCGCATCAGGCCGAACAGCTCGCCGCTTTTCTCGTACCGGTAACACGTGCCGTATTCCGCGAAGCGCAAGGGCAGGTCGCGGTAGCTGTGCGGCCGGGCCGCGAAAATCTTGTGGTGGAAGGGGCAGTTCATCGGCTTGACGTAGTAGCGCACCCCCTCCAGCTCCATCGCCGGATACATGCTCTCTTCATAGTAGGGCAGGTGGCCGCTGTGGAGGAACAGGTCTTCCTTCGCCAGATGGGGCGAGCGCACACGCACGTACCCCGCTTTGTCCTCGACCTCCTTCGCCAGCCGCTGCACCGGCTCGTTGTGCGCCAGGTCCAGCCGCTCCAGCTCTTCGATGAGCACGCCACCGCGCGGCAGCCAGAGCGGCAGCCCCGGCCCGACTTCTTCGTCAAAAACGAAGATCTCCAGGTCCTTGCCGAGCTTGCGGTGGTCGCGCTTCTTGGCCTCCTCCAGCATCGCCAGGTGTGCGGCCAGATCCTTTTTGTTCTGCCAGACCGTACCGTAGACACGCTGGAGCATCGCATTGTGCTCGTCGCCGCGCCAGTACGCGCCCGCGAC
>CAZTMA010000185.1:0-8991 GCA_964614645.1 uncultured Anaerolineales bacterium | reverse complement strand
AACGCCTCTTCCGTGTCCAGGTTGTAGAAGCTTGCCATATCGCCAGCCAGGCCGGCCAGCGGGTAGACGACCTGTTCATCGTACGCGCCGGTCTCGTAGACCTGCGAGCGATAGCCCATGCCCCACTCGTTTTCCCAGTAGCCGGCCTCTTGGTCGCGCCTGAGCGGGGGGCCGACATAGCGCGGGCCGACGCCCGGGATGCCGTCGATGTCCAGCGCATCGAACAGTGCCTGGGGAGAGTTAACGCCGAGGTGCGCGTAGAGCTTGCGCATCACCTCGGCCGTCGCCCAGATGTCGGTCGGGATGCGGTCGACCGGCTGATGCCGGATGGCGGCGAGGATGCGTTCGCGATGGTTCATGGTGACTCCCGGGGCCAGGGGTTGAGGCCCGTCTACACACCTGCCACAAGCGTGACCGTCGCGGGTGTCAGCCCGTCCGCTTCGGCGGTCACGCGGATTTCGCCGGGCGAGCCGTTTGTCCTGACCACGGCGAGCGCGCGGCCCCGGTGTGTAGTACGCAGGTTGCCCACGTAGGGTTCCGTGCTCACCGGGTCGGCGCTGCCGACTGCGAGCAAGACGCCTGGGCCTGCGACGGCGAAGCGGACCGGCCGGTCTGCGAACGGGTGCAGCGTGCCTGCGGCGTCGGTGACTTCCACGGTGAGATAGGCCAGATCGTCCGCCGCGGCGCTGAGCGCGCGGCGATCGGCTGACAGCCGGAGCGCGGCAGGCTGTGCGGCGGTCTGCAGGATGGCCTCAGAGACTTGCCCGGCAATGCGCCCGATGGCGCGCAGCTCGCCCGGCTCATAGGGAACCTCGAAGGTTGCTATCCGGCGCTGCGCGCTGCCCGAGGGCTGCACGCCCAGGGAGCGCCCATTCAGCAGGAGCTCCACCTCGTCGCACGACGCATAGACGTCGACCTTCAGCGTCTGCCCTTCCTGGCCCGGCCACGTCCAGGTCGAGACGACATCGGGCCAGCCCCAGTAAGTGATGACGGGCGTCTTGCCCTCGGGCATCGGAACATGCACCGCAAGGTAGAGCTTCTCGCCCACGCCCCACAGCATGTCGCGATAGTAGGACTGGGGCCGCTTGAAGCCGCACAGGTCCAGGTCGCCGCAGTTGGCCTGGTGCCACGGGTAGTCGCCCAGGAAGTTCTTGTTGTCGGGGTCAAAGTGGACGCGGCCGATGCCGGATTCGCCCAGGTAGTCGAGCGAGGTCCACACGAAGTCACCCACCACGTAGGGCAGCTCCTCCACCTCCCGCCAGCTCTCGAACGCTTCCGCCGGGATCGTCTCGGTGCCGATCATGACGCGCTGGGGGACGCGCTCGTGGTCGGCCCGGTACTCCCGCCACTGGTAGTTGTAGCCGCCGACATCCAGCACGGCGAACACAGCGTCCGCATCGCGCCAGGTGCGCTCCTGCCCCCACACATTGCAGAGGGCCGCGGTCACCGGTCGGGTCGGGTCCAGCCTGCGCACCTCACCGGCCAGCATCTGCGTCACGGCCACGCCGCCGGACCGGCCGTCGCGCTCCAATACCTCGTTGCCGATGCTCCAGAGGATGACGGAGGGGTGGTTGCGATCACGACGCACCATGCCGGCGATGTCGCGCTGCCACCAATCGTCGAAGGCCACGTGATAGTCGTAGGGGTTCTTGCCCTGCCGCCAGCAATCGAACGCCTCGTCGATGACGAGCATACCGAGGCGGTCGCAGGCATCGAGGAAGGCCGGCGCGGGCGGGTTGTGTGCGCAGCGGATCGCGTTGTAGCCGCTGGCCTTGTGCAGCGCGACCTTGCGTTCCTCGGCGCGCCCATAGGAGGCCGCGCCCAGCACGCCGTTGTCATGATGCACGCAGCCGCCCTTCAGCTTGAGCGGCTGACCGTTCAGGAGGAAGCCGTGCTCTGCGCTGAAGGCGATCGTGCGGATGCCGAACGGCGTCACGGCAGTATCCACGATCTGGCCGTCCACGATAACCTCGGTCTCCAGGCGGTACAGGACGGGATCATCCGGCGACCACAGGCGCGGCGCGGACAGGGCCAGGTCTGCGCTGAAAACATGGCTCGTGCCCGGCCCGATATCGGCCACCGCGGTGTGTTCGGCCAGGATCGCGCCATCGTTGCCGCTGATGCGCGAGTGCAGGCTGACGGGCTGCGTGGCTGTCCCGCGATTCCAGGCGGTCGTCTCTGCGCGGACCGTAGCCTGCTCGGCCGTGACCTGCGGCGTCGTAACAAATACACCCCAGTGCGCCAGGTGCACCGGCCCGCCGACGAGCAGGGTGGCCGGGCGATAGATCCCGGAGCCGGAGTACCACCGGCTGTTGAGCTGGCAGGCGTTATCCACGGAGACGCGCAGCAGGTTGGGCTGCCCCAGCTTGAGGTAGGGCGTGAGGTCGACCAGGAAGCTGGTATACCCATATGGGTGGCGGCCGAGGTAGTGCTCGTTCAGCCAGACCTCGGCGTTCATGTAGATGCCCTCAAATTCGACGAAGACCTGCTTGCCGCGCCAGGCTTCCGTCGCATCGAGGGTCTTCATATACCAGCCGGCGCCCATGGGGAAATAGCCGCCCGAGTTGGTGCTCGGATTCTCCGCCGACCGTTCGAGCCCGATACTCCAGTCGTGCGGGAGGTCGACCGGCTGCCACCCCTCGGTCAGGTCAGGCGCCTGCCAGAAGGCGCCCTTGAGTGCGCCCAGGTGGAACTGCCAGCCCTGGTTCAGCGATTGTCGTTGCATATGAACACCTCAGTATGGGGCTCAGGTGCGGGCGTATGCGTCGTCCTGCGCCAGGACCTTCAGGAATGCCCGGGCAACATCAGGGTCGCGGAAGTTGTGACCGTCATGCTGGATGACCAGGTAGAAGCCTTTGCCGCCGAGGTTCGAGACGATCCGTCGTGCGCCCTCCGGGGTGACAAAGACCTGGCACAGCTTGCCGCCATCGCGGATGCGCCGGAGCAGGTCGAGCCACCGGTCCGGGGAGGGCTGTCCGTCGCCGGGAATCCACTGGATGCCCCGCAGCCGCGGCATCGAGAGGAGGAGGTCCAAATGCGGGATCTGGTTCTTGCCGTCGAGATGGTAGAAGCCGTGGTCGAGGTGCGCGCAGCATGCCTCCAGGTCAGGCAGCACGAACTGCTCGAACATGCGGGGCGAAATCATGTAGGCGAAGTCGCTCTGCAGCATGTAGGTCCTGCCGGCCGAGCGGATGGGCGCCCAGGTGGACGTGCCGCCGCACGCAGGCCGGATGATGGCTTCGAGTTCGTCGTAGTAGCGCAGCCAGAGGTTGGTCACCTCGCGGGCCAGGCGAAGGACCTCAACTGGTTGATCCATGACGTCGAGCAGCAATTGCGAAGTGTCGCGCAGCGACGCCAGGATATCCAGGTTGCCGCCGAGGTCAGTGTGGCCAATCTGGAGCTGTCCCGCGTAGCGCCGGGCGAACGCTCGCGCCACCTCCTGCACGCGGCGCCACCAGGCGTTGTCCGGGTCATAGGCCAGGGCTAGATCCGCAAGATCGGTCGGGCCATGAGGCGAAAACCAGACCGTTTCCGAGGGCTCGATGACGCTATGGACTGCACACCCGACGAAGCCCGCCAGGATGCCCGGGCCGAAGTTCAGCCAGAAGTATGGGTAGGCGTCGGCGTAGTAGCGAGTGGCGGCGAGGGCGGGCGCTATGCGATCCACAACAGCGTCGGCAGGCATGTCGAGGGGGTAGTTGCTGAGATAGCCGAGGGGCTTGGGACCTGGATAGGACTCAGTAACGGCCAGGTAGACCAGCGGGCGTTCTAGCTCGCCGGTCCACCAGGCCGCGTAGTCTCTATCTATTCTTGCCCAGTCCTCAGCCTTGAAGTTGAGCGTGGGCATGGGAGGGGATACCTAACCGGCTTAGCCGAGCAGACTCTTTGCCAGGCGGGTCGCCGAGCTGGCGTCGGGGCTGTAGCCGTCTGCGCCGATCTGCTTGGCGAAGCTGTCGGTCACCGGCGCGCCGCCGATCATGACCTTGACCTTGCCGCGAACGCCGGCTTCTTCCAGCGCCGCGATGGTGCCCTTCATGCTCGGCATGGTGGTCGTCAGGAGGGCCGACATGGCCACGACGCCCGGCTGATGCTCGAGCACGGCCTTGACGAACTTGTCCGGTGCGACATCGGTGCCGAGGTCAACCACCTCGAAGCCCGCGCCCTCCAGCATCATGGCGACCAGGTTCTTGCCGATGTCGTGGAGGTCGCCCTTCACCGTGCCGATGACAACCTTGCCGGCGGACGTGGTGCCGGCTTCCGCCAGGTGCGGCTTGAGGAGGCCGAGGCCGCCCTGCATGGCACGCGCGGCGACCAGCATTTCCGGCACGAAGTACTCGTTTTCCTCAAACAGGCGGCCGACCTCGGCCATAGCGCCAATCAGGCCTTCCTTGAGGATCTTGTCTGCCGGGATGCCTTCCGCAATTGCGGCCTCGACGCCTGCTTTAGCCGCGGGCGCGTTGCCGTCCAGTACCGCATTGTAGATGGTTTCGATGGTGGACATGTGGGTGTACTCCTGGTGTGTTTGAAGATGAGATTCGGATTCTCTGGTATACGGGTGGACCTGGCGTGGTGCGAACGAAATGTTAACCGTAACATGAATGTTACACGTAACACCGCTTACCTTAACCGATTCGCGGATGGTTGTCAAGATTGGCGCAACGGTGTGCGGGCCGCCTGCGCCAAAACAAAGTCTACGCGCCTATTGTAAAACGTTTGCGCGGCGCGCTGTATGATATGCAACAGCTTTCGGCCGAAACTACGAAAATGGGGAAGGGTCTGCAGGGTCCGCGCCCCGGTTTGACATTCTGGGGCTCGCGCAACATAATCACCGGAAAGTAGAACTAGTAGCGTATAAATATCGTATCAACTGCGTGCAAGCGAGGCAGCCATGGAAATCAGTCCCGGTGTCCACAATCTCTGGCAGCGCAGAGGCGCGCACGTGCAGGCATACCTGCTGCAGCACGGCGATGAACTGATTCTCATCGACACCCTGTATGACAGCGACGCGCATCGCATTCTCGAACTCCTCCGGCAGATCGGGCGCGAGCCGCGGGACCTGAAGCATATCATCCTGACGCACGCGCATCGTTCCCACCTGGGCGGGCTGGCGCTGCTCAAGCAGTTGAGCGGAGCGCCCGTCTATGCGCACGAATGGGAGTCGGACCTGATCTCCGGCGATCGCGCCGCGCAGCAGGTGTCGTGGCGGCCCCAGCCGGCCTTTCGCACCTATCCTTACCAGGTTGCCAACAACCTGAACCTGACGCGCCACCCACCCTGCGAGGTCGACCATTTCATCCACCAGGGCGACCGTATCGGTCCACTGGAGGTGCTGGCAACGCCCGGCCATTCGCCGGGTCACCTGGCCTTCTACTGGCCGGAGCGCCGCGCGTTGTTCTCCGGCGATGCCATCGTCACCTGGCCGAGGTTCGAGCTGGGCTGGCCGGGCTTCCTGCTGAACCGGCGGCAACACCGGGCGTCTCTGCGCAAGATGGCCGACCTGGATACCGATGTGCTCTGTACAGGACACGGCGAGCCCATCCGGTCGGAAGCGGCTGCCACCATACGCGCGGCACTCTCGCAAGCCGAACCGCTGCGGTAGGCGGTCGAGGAGGGAACCATGGTTCGTGTCCCGCAGTCGCTGCGGCCCTGGGGCGCCATTGGTGCGCTGGTTGCCGCTGCCTTCGCCGTGTGGATGCTCTTCTTCCCGCAGTTCGTTCCGGTGCACTTTGCCTGGAACGTGCAGCCGCGGATGGCGCAGGCGTTCATCGGCGCGGGCTACATCTTCCGGGTGTTCTTCTTCTTGCTGTTCGTCTTCGTGGCCGACTGGCGGCTGCTGCGCTGGAGCTATGCGGGCAACCTGTTCTTCACCGGCGCGCTGCTGCTGGCGACGCTCTGGCACGCCGAAGACATGCACTGGCGGAGCGTGGTGGGACACCTGTGGATCGTGTTCTATACGATGGAGCCGGTGATCATGCACTTCTCCGCGCCGCGCGGGCCCGCGGACCGGGGCGAACCTGTGACGAGCGGCGGGCCCATCCTGCCCTGGTTCCGCCGCTTCCTCATCGTGGAGGTCGCCATCACCGGCCTGTTCGGCCTCGCGCTCATCATCAACCCGGAGTGGCTCAACACGCGCTGGCCGTGGGAGCTGAACCCGTTCGACGCGCGCATTGTCTCGGCCTGGTGGGTGGGGTGGGCCGGCTGGGCGGCCGCGATGGTCCAGGCGGCGGACTGGGACGAGGTCCGGCTGGCAGCGATCGGCAACATGCTCCTTGGCTTGGCGCTCACCGCCATCAACATCATCTTCTACAGCGAATTCAACCACGCACACCCGACCGTACGGGCGTACATCATCGGGGTGATGGCGCTGACGGTGGGGATGGCCTTCTTCTACTGGCAGCAGGAACGGCAGCGCAGGCGGCTGGCGATGCAACGGATGGAACGGATAAACGGATAGAGGCCGACGGCGCAGGACGTCGGCGACGCATGAAAACAATCCTGCCTCGCATGCGGCGTTGACGCGTCCGCCGTGCTCGTGTATGATGCCGCCCGTGAATCGACGATTCGTATGCGGGCTGGTGCTGGGCCTCATGCTGTTGATGATGCCGCTGGCCGTGGCGGCGGCGCCAAGCGCCAAGTGGCCCGACGATGTGGATCCTGGCTCGCGGCCGCTCTATCGCGCGCCGGCGCTTACGTTCGCGACCGGGCCGACCGTTGCGGGCGATACACCGGGCGCGCTCTACTACACCGTGCAACCCGGCGACACCCTGTGGCTGATCGCCCGGCGTTTCGGCATTACGGTGGAAGTGCTGTCGCGGGAGAACGGTTTCACCGGCCGGAAGGTGCTGCGCGAGGGGATGGAGCTCTTCCTCCCGTACAGCAACGAGATCGGCAGCGCCCGCTACGTATCAGGCAGGCCTGTGGTTAAGGGCCGGGGCCTGCACTTCGTCGCCAGCATCTCCCAGCAGCAGTGCTGGCTCTTCCGCGATGGCAAGATTGTCGAGCGCTGGACGTGCTCGACCGGACGCCCCGAATCTCCCTCGATCCCGGGCAACTACACGGTGCAGACCAAGATGCCACGTGCATTCAATACTGCTGCCGAGTTCTGGATGCCCGCGTGGCTCGGCATCTACGACGCAGGGGACGCCGACAACACCGAGAACGGCATCCACGGGATCCCCTATCGCGCCAGCAACGGCGAACGCCTGTGGACCGACCTCGTCGGCACCCCGATCACGTTTGGCTGCGTCATGCTTTCCGACGACCTCGCACAGAAGCTCTACGACCTCGCGGATATCGGGATGCCCGTGACGGTGCTGCCGTAGGCGCACCGCCTCTCCTGCAAACAGCTTATTCGTTTGCAGGAGAGGCGGGTGGGTAAGGTCACCCTGCCAGCACCGTCGTGAACGACAGCGGCGGCAGGACCAAGGTATACTTCCCGTCCGTGACCGGCCCGCCGGCTTGCTGCGACGGCACGATGCGGTCCGGCTGCTCGAACGTGTTCTCCGCCCTGACATCGGGTCCGGTGAGCTGGTGGACGGCTGTGACCTGGGCCGGCGCGGCATCCTGCCAGACCAGCTCGGTGGTGATGGTTTCCGTCTGGCTCCGGTTGACGATGAAAATGGACTGCTGGCCCGTCTCCGGGTCGTGGCTGGCTGCGACATCGAGCAACGGCATCGTGCCGTACTGCTTGGTCTCGTACTGCGGGGCCTTGACCAGCACATCCAGCGAATTGCCGCGCGCGTGGTTGCTGACCAGCATGAAGGGATAGTACGACGTGTGCTTGAGGAGCCCCTCGCGCGTCGTGTGCAGCCACGAGATGATGTTGACGATCTGCGCCATACAGGCGATCTTCAGGACGTCGCACTTGCGGAGGAAGACGTTAAGCCACTGCGCGACCACCAGCGCATCCTCCAGGTTGTAGCCCACCTCGGCCAGGTGCGGGGCCTCGGTCCAGCGGCCACTCGTCTCGCCCGGATGCCACACCTGCCATTCGTCCCACGACAGGTGGACGTCGTGCTGGCTGCGGTTCTTCGCCTTCACATAGCGCAGCGTGCCGGCCATCGTGTCCACGAAGTCCTCGAAGCGGCGCGCGAGCGCGAGATAGCTCGGCGTGTCCTGCTCGTGATGGTTGCTCACGTACATGTGGATGGACAGGTAGTCGACGTGCTCCCAGCATGTCTCGAGCGCGACGCGGTCCCACTCGGGGAAGGTGGGCATCCGGTCGTTGGAGGAGCCGCACAGCACGGTCTCGATGGCGGGGTCCTGCCAGTGCATCAGTTTGGCGGCCTCACGGGCCTTGTTGGCACACTCGTGCATGTCGAGGTGGCCGATCTGCCAGGGGCCGTCCATCTCGTTGCCGAGACACCAGTACTTGACGCCGTACGGCTCCGGGCTGCCGTTGGCCGCACGCAGGTCAGCGTAGTAGGTGCCCGCGGGTGCATTGCAGTACTCGACCAGCGCGGATGCGGAATCGATCGTGCCGGTGCCCAGGTTGACGCCGAGCATGGGGGCCGTGCCGACCTTACGGCAGAAAGTCATGAACTCGTCCGTGCCAAACTGGTTGGTCTCGATGGAGAACCACGCCAGATCGCGGCGCCGCGGGCGCTTCTCCTTCGGGCCGACGCCGTCCAGCCAGTTGTAGCCGCTGAGGAAGTTGCCGCCGGGATAGCGGATCACCGTGTAGCCGAGCTCGCGCAGCGCGGCCATCACGTCGGTGCGCAGGCCGTCCTCGTCCGCGTGGGGCGACGCGGGATCGTAGATGCCCTCGTACACGCAGCGTCCCATGTGCTCGGCAAAGCCGCCGAACAGGAGCGGCGAGATGGCCCCGACCGTACGGTGGGTGTCGAGATAGACTTGAGCTGATAATGCTGGCATGGCTGGCTCCTTTGTCAAAGTCACTGAAGCGTTTTACCAACTGCGTGAGAGGCATTATAATACATACCGTGATTGCTAATTTGGCGTCCGGCGGCTTCTCGGGAAACATTAGGTTGC
>CAZTMA010000184.1:0-9130 GCA_964614645.1 uncultured Anaerolineales bacterium | reverse complement strand
CGGTCGGCCTCGGATTTGAACAGGTTCGCGGAGAACTTGGCATTGTGCACCAGCCCGCCGAGCGCGCGGCGGTGGGACCAGCAGGTCGTCGAGAGGGCCGACGCGGTGGGGCCGCGGCGTTCCCGGCCCTGCGCCGCGCCTGCACCATCGGCCAGCGGCCATCCGGCGCGGCGACCGTCCGCCGTCGCGCCGGTCTGCGCGCCCATGCGCTCGTGCATGATCCAGCAGAAGAAGCCCGGCACGTAGCTGTGCGGACCTACGGTGTTCGAGGCGGTGGTCGCCATCAGCCACTCCGCCCAGCGCTGTGCGATCGCATCCGATGCTTCGTTATCGTTGCCGTACTTGGGCAGGCGGTTGAGGACGCGCTGGCGCAGCGGCTCGTGGTCCGCGAAGTCGGCCTGCAGGATGGCGGTCAGACCGGCCAGAGTCAGCTCGCCTGTCTCGTACACCAGGTGGCGCACGGCGAGCAGGCTGTCCGTCAGGTTGGCAAGGCCGACCAGCGAATTCTCCACCCAGTTGTAACGTGCGCCTCCGCGGTCGAAGTCGAGCCCGCGGGCGAGGCAGTCATTGGTGAAGCAACTGACCAGCGGGAAGCCGCCATGGACTGTACGGGCTTGCCAGATGCGGTCGAGATCCGCCGCCGCCTTCGCAATCTGGCCGCGCAGGTTGGCCTGAACGCGGGCCTCCAGCTCGTCATACGTCGCCGGCGCCGGCTCCGCACCGCCCGCAACAGCATCCATCACAGCGTTGAGGGCGCCCGGGAGGTTGAAATAGGGGGTTGCGACCCACACGTTCGAGGCGGCCACCGGCCTGATCTCGACGCAAGTGGAGTTCATGTAATTGACGGAATCTGCGAAGCTGACGCCGTGTTCCATCAGGCCCGCGCTGATTTCCTCGTCGTTGAAGAAAGCGGGATCTCCGCGGCCCGCGCCGAGCAGCGCCACAGCGAAGTCCATCAGCTCCGACGGCGTCCCGCGGTGCCAGCACAACCCTACGGTCGGGTATCCCAGGCCGGTCGCGATGCGCGCGGCCAGTGAGAGGTACGTCAGGTCGTTGGTGATGTCCCGGCCATGCTCATCCCGGCCGCCCACAAGGACGGCGAGCGCCAGTCCGGTAGACATAATGCGATTGACGTTGATGTAGAGCTGGCAGATCAGCTCGAAGGCCGCCTGCCGGGTGATGCGGCCCGCCGCCAGGTCGGCCTCGTAGAACGGCCGCAGGGTGCGATCGAGCCGGCCGGGGGAGGTGAGGTAGTGGCCTTCGCCCTGCCAGAGGGCCACGATGGTCAGGAAAAGCAGCTCTATGGCCTCGTGGAAGGTGCGGGGGGCTGCGTGGCTGACGTGGCGGCAGATGGCGGCCAGCTCGAGCCAGCGGAGCGAGGCCTGGCTCATGTCGACGGCCTCCGCCGAGCACGCGTCGGCAACACGGAGGATGTACGCTGACATGCCGTCCAGTGCAACCCGGCAGGCAGCATAGAAGGCAACCTTCTCCGCATCCTCCGCGGCCGTGGCCGCAGTTGCGGCCCCACGTTCGGCAATCTCCGCCTTAACGCCATCCAGGCCGACCGCAAAGAGCTTGTCGAAATCGGGATGCAGGTGGCCTGCATCTCCGCCGGGGAAGGGCGGCATAGAGGCGAGTGCGGCGCGGGCGGCTTCGAGCGCGGGTGCTTCGGCATCAGCCGGTTGGCGGAAGCGCGGGCGGCCCACGATCCGCTCGCCCCTGTCGAGTTCAAGCGGCATGGCGGCCAGCCTGGCTGCGACCATGCGCGCCCGCCACACCAGCCAGGGCTCATCGGGCGTATGAAGCTGCCAGGCAGCGGCATCGCTCAGAAGCAGCTCCGGGATGGGGGGCATGTTCGTCCCGATGCGTGTGTGGAAGGCCAGTGCGGCTGCACGCAGGGCAGCCAGGTCGGGCGGCAGGCGCAGATCGAGCAGTTCCGGCGCGCCGGGGATGGTCAAAGACTCGGGCAGTAGCGGATTAGTTGTGGCCTTCGGCAGCATTGCGCTCCCTCCACTAAATTGAGCAAGTTCCGAGAGATATTGCGTAGGGGCGAGGTCACCTCGCCCATGCAAGATCGTTAGTCAAACTAAGCCGGTTCGCTCTCGTAACCGCGCATCGTCGCCAGCTCGCGCGGCAGATGGACCTCGCAGGGCTCCCAATCGATCCATTCACCGCTGAGGTACCCATCGTAGCCCGCGGCCTCGAGTACCTGGACAGCGCGGCGGTGGTCGATCACGCCCGCGCCGACCGGCCGGAGTTGCAGCTCGCCGGCCACGTCGATGCCATCGTGGAAGTGGACGTGGCGAATCCACGGCTTCAGGATGTCGTAGGCGGCATCCATCGTGTATCCGCTCTGGCGGACGGGATGCATGATGTCCCAGTTGACCGCAACGGCAGGGTGTCCGGCCCAGCGCATCACCGCCGCAACATGTGCAGGGTCGGTCCAGTCGTCATGCGTCTCGAGGCACAGGACCACGCCGGCCGCCGCCGCCTCATCTGCCAACGCCGCAAGGCTGCCGGCCAGAACCTCGATTGCCGCGGCGCGGCCTAGGCCGGGCGCCAACTGCCCGCCGAACACCCGCAGCCGCCCACATCCCACGTCGGCAGCCAGCGTTATCGCCTGCCGGACTGACTCGATGTTGTCCTGCATCGTCGCCGGATCGGCCAGCCGCGCGCCGGTCGCCAGGCAGCAGAGCGCAATGCCACTGTCCTCGATCTGCCGGCGGGCCGCGCGGCGCGCATCCGTAGCGAGCGTCGTCTCGACGGCGTGGCGGTGTCCCGAGCTCAGCCGCGGCTCGATGCCATTGTAACCCAACCGCTGCGCGAGCGCCAGCATATCGCCCAGCGCCAACTCGGGGCAGGAGAAGCTCATGAACGCGTATTTCATCGTGGTCCCCTTTCTGCTACAATGCATGTCCACGCGATGGGCCGCGCTTGACTGACATCACAGCCTAACCCACGTCACAGGAGATGAAGCATGAACTCACGCGAGCGTGTATTGGCCGCGCTGCGCCGCGAGCGACCCGACCGCATCCCGCACTGCGAACTGGGGATCGACCGGGCGCTGGCGGTGCAGTTGATGGGCTGGGGGCCGCCCACCGATCAGGCGGCGAGCCTCGAGAGCCAACCCTACACGACCGAGGAGGCCAAAGCACTCTCTGCCTTCCTCGGCCTCGATAACATCTACTGCGTCCTGCGCGCCCCGGTCCTGGCAGAGAAGATACCGGGCCAGGACGGCCGGCTGTTCTACGGAGAGGGGCTGCTGCACACGGAGGCGGACCTGCACCTCCTGCAACTGCCCGACCCGCACGACGATGCGCTTTACACCGAAGCAGCCGCGTTCGTCCGCGAGAAAGGCGACTTCTCCGCCTGGTTTGTCACCCGGATGGGCATCTTCTCGGTGATGCTCGGCATGGGCACGGAGGCGTTCAGCATCGCCCTGTACGAGAACCGGCCGCTCATCGAGACCATCCTCGACTACTATGTGGACTGGACGTGTGCGCTGGCGGACCATGCCGCGGCGCTCGGCTTCGATGTCTTTGTGACCACCGACGACATGGCCTTCAAGTCCACGACCTTCTTCTCGCCCAAGGTTTTCCGGGAACTGGTGCTGCCGCGTTACCACCGGCTTGCCAGGCACGTCAGTCTGCCATGGGTGCTGCACAGCGACGGCAACATGCTACCCTTCCTCGACGATCTCGTCAACGTCGGCATTGCCGGTTTTCACCCGGTCGAGAAGGGCGCAATGGACATCCGGCAGGTTAAGCGGGATTACGGCGACCGCATCTGCCTGCTGGGCAACGTGGACCTGAACCTGTTGGGCCTGGGCACGCCGGCGGAGGTGGACGCGGAGGTGCGCGGGCTCATCGAGGATGTCGGGCCTGCGGGCTACATCCTGACAAGCGGCAACAGCCTGGCCGGGTATCTCAAGCCGGAGTGCGTCATCGCAAAGAGCGAGGCGGTCAGGAAGTACGGAGGCTGAGGCGGCTGAGACCAGAGGCCGGCATCCTGGTTGACGCATCCATCCCACTGACATATAATGCATCCCTGAACGAACTCTCAACGGAAACGGAAGACATCTATGCCCACTGAAACGACTGCCCCGCCCAATTTCATTCACGAAATCGTCGAAGAGCACAACCGTACGGGGCGCTTCGGCGGCCGCGTACATACGCGCTTCCCGCCGGAGCCGAGCGGCTATCTCCATATCGCCCACGCCAAGGTCGCCAGCATCGACTTCGGCCTGGCGCGCGACTTTGGCGGCAAGTGCAACCTGCGCTTCGACGACACTAACCCGACCCGGGAAGAGACCGAGTACGTGGACGGCATCATCGAGACGCTGCACTGGCTCGGCTGGGATTGGGATGACCGCCTCTTCTTCGCCTCGGATTACTTCCAGCAGCTTTACGAGTGGGCACAGTTGCTGATTCGGAAGGGCAAGGCGTACGTCTGCGACCTGTCGCCGGACGAGGTGCGCGAGTATCGCGGCGACCTGTCCACGCCGGGCCGCAACAGCCCTTGGCGCGACCGGTCTGTGGAGGAAAACCTGGATCTGTTCGAGCGCATGAAGCAGGGTGAGTTCCCGGACGGCACACGCACGCTGCGCGCAAAGATCGACATGGCCCACCCGAACTTCAACATGCGTGACCCGGTCATGTACCGCATCCTGCACGCCGACCACCACCGGACCGGGACCGAGTGGTGCATCTACCCGATGTACGACTGGGCGCACGGGCAGAGCGACTCGATCGAGGGCGTCACCCACTCCCTGTGCGACGTGGGCTACGAAGACCATCGCCCGCTGTACGAGTGGTTCTGCAATGAACTGGGCATCTACTGCCCGCAGCAGGTCGAGTTCGGACGGTTCTCTTTTACGTACACGGTCCTCGGCAAGCGGATCCTCAAGCGGTTCGTCAACGAGGGACTGGTGCACGGATGGGATGATCCGCGCATGCCGACGCTTGTCGGCCTGCGCCGCCGCGGCTACACCCCGGAGGCCATCAACGACCTCTGCAACCGCACGGGCGTGTCCAAGACCAACACGGTCATCGAGATCCAGCTGCTCGAGCACTGCATTCGCGAGGACCTCAACAAGCGCGCCCCGCGCGTGATGGCGGTGCTCAAGCCGCTCAAGGTCGTCATCGAGAACTGGCCGTCAGACGCGGACGGTCGTCCGTTAGTCGAGTGGGTCGAGGCGGTCAACAACCCGGAGGATGAATCGATGGGCACGCGCCAGATTCCGTTCGGCCGCGAGCTCTACATCGAGCAGGACGACTACCGCGAGGATGCACCGAAGGGCTGGTTCCGCCTTGGCCCGGGCCGCGAGGTCCGGCTCAAGCACGGCTACTTCATCAAGTGCCACGACGCGATCCGGGACGCGGACGGCAATGTTGTCGAGCTGCGCTGCACCTATGACCCGGAATCTGCGGGCGGCCAGACCCCGGACGGGCGGACGGTCAAGGGGACGCTGCACTGGGTGTCGGCTGCGCACGCGGTCGACGCCGAAGTGCGGCTGTACGACTACCTGTTTACGAAGCCTGACCCGAACGACGCACCGGAGGGACAGGACTTCATGGCGAACTTCAACCATGACTCGGAGACCATCCTGACGGGCTGCAAGGTGGAGCCGGGGCTGGCCGCAGCGCGGCCGGGCGACCGCTTCCAGTTCCTGCGCACGGGCTATTTCTGCCTGGACCCGGATACGACGCCCGAGCTGCTGGTCTTCAATCGCACCGTTGGACTCAAGGACACCTGGTCGAAGGTCGAAAAGAAACGATAAGAAGGAGCCCCCGATGAAAGGCAACGAGCAGGTCATTGCAACCCTCAACATGCTGCTGGCGGAGGAGCTGACCGCCATCAACCAGTACATCGTTCACTCCGAGATGTGCTCCAACTGGGGCTATGGCAAGCTCCACGATGCCATCGAAGCGCGTGCCATCACCGAGATGCGGCATGCCGAGAAGCTCATCGAGCGGCTGCTATTCCTGGAAGGCCGCCCCGTCGTCAGCCAGTTGAATCCGCTGCACATCGGCGCGGACGTAGTGGCGCAGTTCCGCGATGACCTCGACGCGGAAACCACCGCAGTCCGGCTGTACAACGACGCCGTGCAGCTTGCGGTCGAGCAGCGCGATAACGGCACGCGCGCCATGCTCGAGGGCATCCTGCATGACGAGGAAGAGCACCTGGATTGGCTGGAGACGCAGCTTGACCAGATCGAGCAGATGGGTCTCGCGCCGTATCTCGTGGAGCAAGTCGGGTGACACCTGACGAGGTGAACAGGTGAAGAGGTGAGCAGGTGATAGGGTTATGCCGAATTGTGGGATTAACCGGCTCTCCATCGCGGCCGGGTGGTGCCCGCAACGGAAAGACCCTGACAGGCCACATCACCTGTTCACCTCTTCACCTGTTCACCTGTTCACCCGTTCAGGGAACGACGTCGCAAGGATGCGTAAATGACCACACAACCCACCAAGACCCTGTACCTGGGCTCCGCCTACTATCCTGAACATTGGCCCGAGTCGCGCTGGGCGGAGGACATCCGCCTGATGCAGGAGGCCGGGCTCAATGTGGCGCGGCTGGGCGAGTTCGCCTGGTCAACCATGGAGCCGGCGGACGGCCAGTTCCAGCTCGACTGGCTGGAGCGTGCCATCGACCAGCTTGCGGAGGCGGGCATCGCCACGGTGCTCGGCACGCCGACGGCCGCGCCACCGGCCTGGCTGACTCAACGGCACCCGGACACGCTCGCCGTAGATGAATATGGCCGTCGCGCGCAGCACGGCAACCGCTGTCACTTCTGCGTCAATTCGGCCACCTACCAGGGCTATTGCCGGCGCATCGTGGCCGCGATGGGTGAGCGCTTCGGCCAGCATCCGCACGTCATCGGCTGGCAGCTCGACAACGAATATCACCGGGTCTGCTACTGCGAGGAGTGCCGCAGCCAGTTTCAGACTTTTCTCCAGGCCCGCTACGGCAGCCTGGACGAGCTGAACGCGCGCTGGTCCACGGCGTACTGGAGCCAGACGTATACGGACTGGGCACAAATCCCCGCGCCGATCGGCGGCCACAATCCCGGCCTGATGCTGGACTGGAAACGCTTCATCACCGAGAGCTACCGCCAGTATCAGCAGGTGCAACTCGATGCGCTGCGGCCGCTGCTGCGCGAAGGCGTCTGGATCACCCACAACTTCATGGGCTGGTTTGACGGGTTCGACCATTATGCGCTCAACGAAGACCTGGATATGGCGTCGTGGGACTACTATGTCGGCACGGGCCACCATGACTACCTGGAGAAGGGCGCCATCCATGATCTCACGCGGGGCTTCAAGCTCGCATCGGGAAAGCCCAAGAACTTCTGGGTCATGGAGACCCAGCCCGGCTCGGTCAACTGGCGGCCGGTCAACAACGTGCTCAACCAGGGCGAGGCGCGCGTCATGGCTTGGCAGGCCATCGGCCATGGCGCGGACGGCGTGCTCTACTGGCAGTGGCGGTCCGCGCTGAACGGGCAGGAGCAGTACCACGGCAGCCTGGTCGACCAATCGGGCCAGCCCCGGCCCTTTTATGAAGAGGTCAAGCTGCTCGGCGCGGACGTGCTGGCAGTGGGCGAGCTGCTGGCGGAGACGCGGCCGGAGGCGCGCATCGCCTTCCTCAACGATTACCCAAGCCGGTGGTCCATCCAGTGGCAGAAGCACCACGCCGACTTCGACTGGGTCAAGCACCTCACGCACTACTATCGTCCCTTTGCGCGGGCGAACCTCGGCATCGACGTCGTCCACGCGGATACGCCGCTCGACAACTACCGGATCGTCGTCATGCCGGCCCTTGTCATGCTCAACGAGCAGCGCAGCCGCCGCCTGGCCGAGTTCGTGCGGCGCGGGGGCAAGCTCATCATCACTGCGCGCAGCGCAATGAAGGACGAAGACAACAGCCTCCTGCCCATGCGGCAGCCTGGCACCCTGGCCGACCTCGCGGGCGTGGAGGTCGAGGAGTACTACGCGCTCGACGAGCCGGTGCCCATCAAGGGCAACTGGTTCGAGGGCCAGTCGCGCATCTGGGCGGAGCGGCTGAAGGTGCGTGACTCGAATCATGTCGCAGTCATCGCCAAGTACGGGCCTTCGAACGGCTGGCTGGACGGCCAACCGGCGATCACCGTGCGCGGGACCAGCTCCGGCCTGTGCTACTACTGCGGGGCCTACCTGGATGATGAGGCGCAGGAGGCCTTCCTGCACCGGGTCATCGAGACGGTCGGCCTGCGCTCGCCCATCCAGGTGCCGGAGGGGGTGGAGGTCTGCACGCGGGTGGCGCTGGACGGCAAGACGCGGTACTTCATCCTCATCAACCACACGCGCGCCGGGCAGACCATCGACCTGCCCTGGCCTGCTGCGGAGCAGCCCGGCGGCCGCGTGCTGACGGGGCGAATAGAGCTGCCCGCGTACGAGGTTGCCGTCGTAACAAAGGCCTAATGTAGCTCACGTAATGACTGCAAGGGCTCGCTCCAGCAGAGCGACCGTGCGGTCAGTGCAACTGAGTACGGCCTTCGGTTGTTCAGCGACTTTGGCAAAGAAGCGCTTGGCGGCGGCCACAGCGGCCTCCAGTGAGCCGAAGATGAAGTCCGCCTGCGGGTAGGCGGGGACGATCTGCCGATCGACGAACTGCTGAAAATCGAGGCTGCGCTTATGTGTGCTCAACCGGAAGTGGGTCTGCCCGCTGCGGCTGTTGACCGCCCCGAACATGACCTGCTTGCGGTTGTTGCCCGGCGTCTCGACCTCCCAGGGCACCCCCACCGGGGCCCAGACCCGGGTGCGGGTCGGATTGAGCGCCAACTCGGCCTGATCGACATCCAGCACGGCTACCGTCGGTTCGTCGGTCTGGCGGATCGCCTCCGCCTTCACCCTTTTGGGTCGTACTGCGGGTCGCGGCTATGCACGACGGGAATGGGCTGCTTCAGGTGGATGCCATGCTGATGCAACAGCACGCGCACCCGCTCGGCGCTCAGGTTCACGCCGGTCTGTTCAGCCAGGTAGCCGGTCAGCAAGGAGCACGTCCACAACGACTGCTCCAGCCCGTACCAGCGCGGATCGTGGCGCACCAACTCGACCAGCAGCCATTCGTAGCTTTCGTCCCAGGCGGGCGG
>CAZTMA010000183.1:0-9173 GCA_964614645.1 uncultured Anaerolineales bacterium | reverse complement strand
GCAACCTAATGTTTCCCGAGAAGCCGCCGGACGCCAAATTAGCAATCACGGTAGAATTATGAATCAGGATCTCCAGATTACTCGTTACTGGTGACTCGTTACTCATTCCTAATTCGTAATTGATAATTCGTAATTCCACTGCACAGCGAGGTGTCACACTATGCACGGCCCTAAGATCACCGTCATCGGCGCAGGCAGTTTCTTCTTCGGCAAGCCGGTCGTCCACAAGATGGCAACCAGCCCGGTCATGGCCGGAGGCACCCTCGCCCTCGTGGACACAAATCCCGACGTGATGCAGACCATGGTCCGGCTGGCCGAGCGCGTCTGCGCGTCCACCGGCAGCGGCGTCCGTGTCTGCGGCTCGACCGACCGCCGCGCAGTCCTGGCGGATTCCGATTTCGTCGTCCTGACCTTCTCAGACCGCAATGCCTATTTCCGCGGGCTGGACACGCGCATTGCCGCCAAACACGGCATCCGTATGTGCAGCTCGGACACCATCGGGCCGGGCGGCATCTTCCGCGCCCTGCGCGAGACGCCCCAGGCGCTGGCGATGGCGCGCGACGTACACGAGCTGGCGCCCCACGCCTGGCTCATCAACTTCGTCAACCCGACGACCGTCCTAGGGACCGCCCTACAACGATATGCGCCCGAGGTGAAGTCGTTTGCGCTGTGCGACGGGCACCACGAGCCTTACTGCACGCTGGGCTGGTGCAAGGCGCTGGGCATCCTGCCGGCCGATGCCACGAGCATCCCGCCGGACGTGCAGGCGCGGCTCGACCTGACGATCGGCGGGGTCAACCACGCGACCTTCATCCTGCGCTGCAGCTACGACGGGCAGGACCTCATGCCCCGGCTGCGCGAAGTCATCGCGCGGCGCGCGGCAGAGGAAGCCGGCCAGCCCAAGGCCCACTCCAAGGCGCGCCATAACGACGCCTACGCGCTCCAGCTCTTCGACCTCTACGGCGTCTACCCGGACACCATCGGCCACACCAAGGAATATGTGCCCTACTTCCAGGGATATGGTGTCGCGCCGATCACGCCTGAGCCCATCACACTGTTCGACGCCGACGAGCGCGCGGGCCTGATGGCCGAGGCCTGGCGCAAGACGGAAGAGTATGCCTCCGGCGCGCGCAGCGTCGAGGACTTCCTGCGGGACGTGCGCGACGACCATGCCACCGACATCATCGAGTCGATGTGGGGCGGCCTGGGCAAGACGTTCTTCATCAACACGCCGAACCGGGGCGCGGTGACCAACCTGCCGGATGACGCGGTGCTGGAGGCGCGCTGCCATGTGGACATGAACGGCCCGCGGCCGCTGGCGATCGGCGCGTTCCCGCGCGGCGCGCTGGCGCTGGAGCACCAGGTCATCGACACGCACGAGCTGACCGCGGAGGCCGCGGTGACCGGCGACCGGGCGCTCCTGCGCCGCGCGATGCTGACCGACCCCATCTGCAACAACATCGCGGACGCGGATGCCTGCATCGCGGAGCTGCTCGAAGCGCAGCGCGATGTGCTGCCGGCGTATTGGTATAGTTGAAGGTTGGAAGGTTGAAAGTTACAGGTTACTACCGACAACTTGCAACCTGTAACCTGTAACCTGCAAACTTGCAACCCATGAAAGGGCGGTGCCATGAACGCACGCGAACGCTATCTCGAGACATTGCTGTTCGGCAATCCTGACCGCGTGCCGCTGGCGCCGGGCGGGCCGCGCGAGTCGACGTTAGCTGCCTGGCACACGCAGGGGCTGCCGGAGGATGTGCACTGGCTGGACGCGCTCACCGAGGCCGTGGGCGTGCCGCGGGAGGCGTTCGACGCGACCTACGGCCTGCCGGAAGCCTTCCGCATGATCCCCACCTTCGAGGAGAAGGTGCTGGAACACCGCGACGGCCACTACATCGTGGTCGACTGGATGGGCGCGGTCACGGAAATCTCGGATGTCTTCGACTACACCTACATCCGCAATGCGAAGGACTTCGTCACGCGCAAGTGGCACCGGTGGCCGGTCGAGAGCCGGGCGGATTGGGAGGAAAAGATCCGCTGGCGCTATGACCCGGCCGACCCGGCCCGGCTGACGCCGGAGTTCTGGGAGCGCGCGGCTGCAGCCGAGGCATCTGGCAAGGCGGTCACGGTGTCGGTCAACGGCCCGTTCTGGCAGATGCGCGAGTGGGTGGGCATGGAGGGCCTGTGCGCTCTCACCATCGACGACCCGCAGTTAGTCGCAGACATGGCCGAGTTCTGGCGCACCTACGTCATGGCCGTGCTGGAGCAGATCCTGCGCCGCGTCCGGCTGGATGTCCTGTACGTTTCGGAGGACATGGCCTACAAGGCCCACAGCATGATCTCACCGGCCATGACCCGCCGCTTCCTTCAGCCCGCGTACCTGAGCTGGATCGACCTCCTCAAGTCCTACGGCGACGGATTCATCGACATGGACTCGGACGGCTACATCGCGCACCTGATCCCCATCTGGATCGAATCGGGCATCAAGGCCTGCAACCCGATCGAAGTCGCGGCGGGCAATGACCTGAACGAGTTCCGCCGGCAGTTCGGCCACCGGATATCCTACCACGGCGGCATCGATAAGCGGTGCATCGCGGCGGGCGGCGACGTGATGCGGGACGAGGTCATGCGCCTGGTCCCCGTGCTGCGCGACGGCGGGTTCATCCCGAGCTGCGACCACGGCGTGCCGCCGGACATCTCCTGGCCGACGTTCATCGAATACACCCGGCTGCTGGCGGAACTCCAGGGGTGGGTGTGACGGATTGAAGATTGAAGATTTCGGAACACGGGTTGAAGGTTGAATGGTTGCAGGTTGAACGTTGCCTGCAACCGCCTGCAATGCAAACGAGGGATGAGTGAACGATACGCTGCGACGCTGTCTCGACGACCTGGAGGCGCGGATCGATCCGCAGGAGGAGGCGCGGCTGCTGGCGGAGTGGCAGGCGTTCTCCGACGGCACGCTGACGACGGGCGTCTTCTCGCCGCGGCGCAGCCGGCCCGCGCCGCCGCGCGTCGAGTGGCCGGTAGTGTCCGTCAACGCGGCGCTGGCCGACTTCGACGCGATGGCGCTGCAGCAATTTGGTGGGTGCTCCGCCCAGCTTGCCGAAGCCGGCGGCGCGGTGCTCAACGTGCGCACCAACTACGGCTCCAGCATCGCGCCGCTCCTGTTCGGGGTAGAGGTCTTCCTGATGGACGAAGACCTGGATACCCTGCCCACGTCCCGACCGCTCAACGACCGGGCCGCCATCCGGCGGCTCATCGCGCGCGGTGTGCCCGACCTCCGCACGGGCTATGGCAGCCTGGTCATGGAGATGGGCGCGCGCTTTGTCGAGATCCTGGCGCAGTACCCGAACATCGGGCGGCACGTTCGCATCTACCACCCCGACCTGCAGGGGCCGATGGACATCTGCGAGGTCGTCTGGGGCAGCACCATGTTCTATGCGGTGCGGGATGAGCCTGCGCTCGTGCATGACCTGCTGGCCCTGGCCGTCGAGACCTATACTGCGTTCCTGCGCGCGTGGGAGCGCATCGTACCCTTCCGATCCGACGGCAACACGCACTGGGGCTTCTACCACCGCGGCAACATCATGCTGCGCGACGACTCGGCCATGAACTTCTCCCCGCGCATGTTCGACCAGTTCATCGGGCCGTACGATCAGCGGCTGCTGGACGAGTTTGGGGGCGGCGCCATCCACTTCTGCGGCAAGGGCGACCACTACATCGCGGCGATGGCGCAACTGCGCGGTCTGCACGCGATCAACCTGTCGCAGCCACACCTGAATGACATGGAGCACGTCTATCGCCACACGATCGACCGCGGCGTCAGGCTGCTCGGCCTTCAGCGTGAGGCCGCGGATGCGGCACTCGCGGCGGGCCGTGACCTGCGCGGGCAGGTCCATTGCTGGTAACTGGAATGATCACGAGCCCTTTCGAATTCCTCGAGCCGGGCCCGCTGCATGACGGGGAGCTGGAACTGGCGCTGTCGCAGCGTTTGCCCGCCTCCGGATCCTGGGCTCCCGCCTACCGCTTCCTGATGAAGATTCAGAGCCCGCGCATCGCGGTGGGTCGCATCGACCTGCGCATCGGCAACACCGAGCACATCGTGCGCTATGCCGGGCATATCGGATACAACGTCGAACCGGCCTACCGCGGCCACCGCTATGCGGCGCGCTCCGTGCGGTTGCTGCTGCCGCTGGCACGCAGCCACGGCTTCAAGACCCTCTGGATCACCTGCAACCCGGACAACCTTGCATCGCGGCGCACATGCGAGCTGGCCGGCGCAGAGTTCGTCGAAATCGTCGATCTGCCGCCTAACACGGATATGTACGTCCGGGGAGAGCGCCAGAAGTGCCGCTACCGGCTTGACCTGTGACGCGTTCTTGCTCATGTGATATCATCCCATTCACCGAAAGTGCGGAGGTTCACTGTGAACACACCCTTCAACGGCCTCGGCATGAGCCTGGGCAACCTATGGCGCCTCTCGAACGCGCAGACCCGCTCCATCAGCCCGGAGAACCGCAGCGGCGGCAAGGGCGCAGGCGCGATGGATATCGACGGCACTGCAGCCCTCTCGGCGCGTGACCTCGGCCCCGGCTGGAAGATCTCTCCTTTTCTCCACATGGCCCCGCAAGAGACGGTCACACTGGCCGACATCGAAGGGCCGGGCGCGATCCAGCACATCTGGATCACCGGCTCCTGCATCCAGAAGTACCGCCGCCTGACCATCCTGCGCATTTACTGGGACGACGAGACCACGCCGGCTGTCGAGTGCCCGGTCGGGGATTTCTTTGCGGCCGGCTGGGGCGGCTATGCCCAGGTCAGCTCGCTGCCGGTTGCGGTCAACCCGAACTGCGGGTTCAACTGCTACTGGGAAATGCCCTTCCGGCGGCGCTGCCGGATCACGCTGGAGAACCTGGCCGACGAGCGGACGAGCTGTTACTACCAGACGGATTACACGCTGACCGACGTGCCGGAAGACGCGGCCTACTTCCACGCACAGTTTCGCCGCGTCAACCCGCTGCCCTACAAGGACGTCTACACCATCCTGGACGGCGTATGCGGCGCGGGCCAGTACATCGGCACATACCTCGCGGTCGGTGTGACGAACACCGGCTGGTGGGGCGAGGGCGAGATCAAGTTCTACCTGGATGGCGACGGCGAGTATCCGACCATCTGCGGGACAGGCACCGAGGATTACTTCGGCGGCTCGTACAACTGGGACGTCAACGGGCAATACGAGACGTACACGACGCCGTTCCTCGGGATGCACCAGGTCATCCGGCCCGACGGCACATACCGGTCGCAGACGCGCTTTGCGATGTACCGCTGGCACGTCCACGACCCCATCCGCTTCCAGCACGACCTGCGGGTGACCATCCAGGCGCTCGGCTGGCGCATGGGCGGGCGCTACCTGCCGCTGCAGCCGGACATGGCGTCGGTCGCCTATTGGTACCAGACGCTGCCCGCGGCCCAGTTCCCGCCCCTGCCGGACCGGGATGGATTAGAAATCATATAGCGTTCGTAGTAGGCGCTTCAGCGCCAGCGCATGCGAGACCGGGCGCTGAAGCGCCTACTACAAACGAGAGGATTGCATAAGGCGCCTACTACAAACGGGAGGATTGCATGACGACAGACGCCCGCCTGCTCGCCCGTTGCGATCTCGCATACGAGTTCGCTGCCAGGCAACTGCAGCACCTGATCGAGACCTACCCTGACCGCTTTCCCATGTACACAGTCAACGGCAAATGGATCCACAGCGGTGAGGCCTGGACGAACTGGTGCGAGGGCTTCCTGGGCGGCCAGCTCTGGTTACTATACGAACATTCCGGTAATCACTACTGGCGCGAGCGCGCCGAGCACTACTCGCGGCTCGTCGAGCATCGCAAGACAGATCGCACCGTCCACGACCTGGGCTTTCTCTTCTGGTCGACCTGGAAACGCTGGTACGACCTGACCGGCGACCCGGCCATCGAGCAGGTCGTCATCGAGGCAGGCCGGACGCTCAGCCTAAGGTTCAAGGAGCGGGGCCGCTACCTGCGCTCGTTCGTCTCGGACGACAGCCTGTTCATCGACATCATGATGAACGTCGGCGTCATCTTCTATGCCGCGCAGCGGACCGAGGACCCTGCCCTCCTGCGCATTGCCACCGAACACTGCCTGACTACACGCAAGTACCTCGTCCGGGGCGACGGGTCGACCTCACACGAGGGGCTCTTCAACCTGGAGACCGGCGAATTCATCCGGCAGAGCACGCACCAGGGCTGGCGCGACGACTCCTCGTGGGCGCGCGGGCTATGCTGGGCGCTGTACGGGTTCGGTACGGTATACGGGTTCACGCGGGATGTGCGCTTCCTGCGCACCGCGGAGATGTGCGCGGACTTCTACATCGAGCGCACCCCCGCGCACGGCGTGCCGCCGAACGATTGGGACGAGCTGGATCCCGCGCTGCCCTACGAGAGCTCTGCCGCAGCCATCGCAGCCAGCGGGCTTCTCAACCTCGCCAAGCTCACGGACGACCCGGCGCGCCGCGTGCACTACCGGGACTACGCCCTGCGCATCCTCGACACGCTCACCGGGCCGGAGTTTCTCGCCACCGAGACGCCGGGATGGGAGGGCATCCTCAAGCACGGCATGTATCACCAGCGGAAGGGCCTGGGCGTGGACGAGAGCGTCATGTGGGGCGAATACTTCTTCCTCGAAGCGGTCGGGAAGGTGCTCCGTGGCGCCTGAGGCAGGCGTCGCGCTGGTCACGGGCGCAAGCCGGGGCATCGGCCGGGGCATCGCGCTGGCGCTGGCGGCGCGCGGCTGGAGCGTGGTGGTCAACTACCGGGGGAATGCCGAGGCGGCGGAGGCGACCCGCCAGGCAGTCGAGGCCGCAGGCGCGGCGTGCCTGCTCGTCCAGGCGGACGTCGCAACTGCGCAAGATCGTGCGCAGTTGCTTACTGAGACACTGGCCCGCTTCGGCCGCATCGACCTGCTGGTGAACAACGCGGGCATGGCCCCGCGGCAGCGCGTGGACCTGCTCGAGGTGAGCGAGGCCAGCTACGACGAGGTAATGGCCGTCAACCTGAAGGGGCCGTTCTTCCTCGCGCAAGCGGTCGCCCGGCAGATGATCGCCCAGGCGATGAGTGCGCAGCCTGTGCGTGTAGTCCCGCTGCGCATCATCAACATCGGCTCCATCAGCGCGTACACGGCCAGCATCAACCGGGCCGAATATTGCATCTCCAAGGCCGGCGTCGCGATGCTGACCGCGCTCCTGGCCGACCGGCTGGCCGAGCACGGCATCGGCGTGTACGAGCTGCGGCCCGGCATCATCGACACGGACATGACCGGCCCCGCGAAGGCGAAATACGACCGGCTCATCGGCGAGGGACTCACCCCCATCCGCCGCTGGGGCACGCCGGAGGATGTCGGCCAGGCTGTCGCGGCCATCGCGGAGGGCTACCTGGATTTCTCCACCGGCGAGGTCATCAATGTGGACGGCGGCTTCCACCTGCGCCGGCTGTGACCTCACCCCCCTGCCCCCTCTCCTGACGACGTGCGAACCGGAGGTTCGCCTTTGTCGTCAGGAGAGGGGGGGATGAGGCCGCCTGTACCGGCAGCCAGCTGGACAAGTTTCTTGAGCATAAGGATCAATTATGGCATATCGACGCGTTGCACAACTTCGCCGGCCGGCAGAGCTGGCGGAGTACCTTGCAGAGCTGGGCATCGACATCCCGTTCGATGAGACGCTGGAGACCGGTCCGGAGGCGCCCCTGGCGCAGCCGTACCGGCTGCCGAATGGCTTTGCGGTCGGCAACCGGTTCGCGGTGCTGCCGATGGAGGGGTGGGACGGCACGCCGGACGGCGCGCCGTCGGAGCTGACGCTGCGGCGGTGGCGGCGCTTCGGGCAGAGCGGCGCAAAGCTCATCTTCGGCGGCGAGGCCGTAGCCGTACGGCACGACGGCCGCGCGAACCCGAACCAGCTGCTCATCAACGAAGCCAACCTGCCCGCACTCGCCGGCCTGCGCGAGGCGTTGGTTGCAGAGCACGCAGCCGCGCACGGGCGAACCGACGACCTGCTCATCGGCCTCCAGCTCACCCACTCGGGCCGCTTCGCCCGGCCCAACGGCAAGCAGCTCGAACCGGCCATCCTCTACCATCACCCGCTGCTCGATCGGAAGTTCCGCATCCCGCCCGACTATCCGCTGTTCAGCGACGACGACATCGCCCGGCTCATCGAGGACTTCGCCCGCGCCGCCGGCCTGGCCCAGCGGGCAGGGTTCGCGTTCGTGGACCTCAAGCATTGTCACGGCTACTTGGGCCACGAGTTCCTCAGCGCGATCGACCGGCCGGGACGCTACGGCGGCAGCTTCGAGAACCGCACGCGGTTTCTCCGTGAAGCAGCCGCCGCGGTGCGCGCGGCTGCGCCGGGGCTGAACATCGCGGTGCGCTTCAGCGCGTTCGACTTCATCCCCTTCAAGCCGGGGCCGGATGGCATAGGCGTGCCGGACTGGCCGGAGGGCGAGCCGGACGCAGGCTACCGCCACGCGTTCGGCGGCGACGGCACGGGCCTGGGGTTGGACCTGGCCGAGCCGAAGCGGTTCCTGGACCTCCTGGCCGAGCTCGGCATCCACCTCGTCTGCATCACCGGCGGCAGCCCTTACTACAACCCCCACATCCAGCGGCCCGCGCTCTTCCCGCCGTCGGACGGCTACCAGCCGCCGGAAGACCCGCTCGCCGGCGTCGCCCGGCAGATCCGGGTCACGGCGGAACTCAAGCGCCACCGGCCAGACCTGGCGTTCGTCGGTTCCGGGCTCACCTATCTTCAGGAGTGGCTCCCGCGCGTCGGGCAGCGGCTGGTACGCGAGGGCATGAGCGATTTCGTCGGGCTGGGCCGCATGGTGCTCGCCTATCCGGAGATGCCCGCGGACGTGCTCGCGGGCCGGCCGCTCGACCGCAAACACATCTGCCGGACCTTCTCGGACTGCACCACCGCGCCGCGCAACCACATGGTGTCAGGCTGCTACCCGCTCGATGAGTTCTACAAGGCGCGGCCTGAGGCGGAGCAGCTCGCTTTGTTGAAGAAGGAATAGGACACTGGTTGAACTGATTGAACTGATCTTTATGATTGATTTACAAATATGCAAATAATAAACACATAAAATCAGGCAGATCAGTCTAATCAGCGTTCT
>CAZTMA010000182.1:0-9188 GCA_964614645.1 uncultured Anaerolineales bacterium | reverse complement strand
CCAGGCCATCGGCTTCCTCGAACAGGCCCGCGACGAGCCGTTCTGCCTGTTCCTGTCGTGGGGCCCGCCGCACGACCCCTACCGGACGGTCCCGCAGGAGTTCCTGGATATGTACCCGACTGACCAGGTCGCGCTGCGGCCCAACATGGAGGGCGCGGACCCCGAGGCGCTGGCCGGCTATTATGCGCACGTCACCGCGCTGGACCGCAACGTGGGCCGGCTGATGGACGCGCTGGAACGGCTGGGGCTGGCCGAGAACACGATCGTGGTCTTCTCCTCCGACCACGGCGACATGCTGTGGGCGCACGGCCGGCGCAACAAGCAGCAGCCGCACGACGAGAGCATCCACATCCCGCTCATCGCGCGCTGGCCGGGGCATTTGCCCGCCGGCGAGACGAATGACCTGCTCATCGGCGTCGTGGACCATGCACCCACGCTGCTCGGGCTGGCGGGCGTGCCCGTGCCCGCAGAGATGAACGGCCGCGACCTGAGCGGATTCGTGACGGATGGGGCTGCGGCAGACGGCGACCGGCCGTCGTCCGTGCTTATCGGGGAGTACTTCTCGTTCGACCAGGCGCAGATCTGGCAGCCGTGGCGCGGGGTGCGCACCGAGCGGTACACGTATGCGCGCTGGCTGCAGGGCGGCGGCGTGCTGTTCGACAACGCTGCGGACCCGTACCAGATGCACAACCTGTTCCACGAGCCGGCACATGCGGCCACGCGCCAGGCGCTCGAGGCCGAGCTGCAGGGCTGGCTGGGCCGCGTGGGCGACGACTTCAAGCGCGGGGAGGAGCACCTGCGTGACCTCGGCCAGCAGGAGGAATGGCTCATCCGGCAGGAGCACTTCTACGGCTTCGGGACACGGAACTTCTGATGGCGGGGCAGACAGTGGCACAGCAGCAGGGCGCGATGCACGAAGACACCCTCATCGACATCCGGGACCTGAAGACATACTTCTTCCTGCGGGAGGGGACGGTGCGCGCCGTGGACGGCGCGACCTTCTCCATCCGCCGCGGCAAGACGCTCGGCGTCGTCGGGGAGAGCGGCTGCGGCAAGAGCGTGACCGCGCAGTCGATCATGCAGATCGTGCCCAAGCCGGGGCGGATCGTCAGCGGCGAGATCACGCTGCGCTACGGCGACGCGAGCGAGCCGGTGAAGATCACCGACCTGGCGCCGGAGGACCCGCAGATGCGCAGCATCCGGGGCTCGGTCATCAGCCTCATCTTCCAGGAGCCGATGACCTCCTTCAGCCCGGTCCACACCATCGGCAACCAACTCACGGAGACCATCCAGCTCCACCAGAACGTCAGCCCCGCGGTCGCGAAGGCCACGGTGATGGACATGATGCGCTACGTCGGCATCGCCAACCCGGAGCGCAACTACACGGCCTACCCCCACCAGCTCAGCGGCGGGATGCGGCAGCGCGCGATGATCGCCATGGCGCTGATGCTGCGGCCCAGCCTGCTCATCGCGGACGAGCCGACGACCGCGCTGGACGTGACCACGGAGGCGCAGATCCTCCGGCTGATGCGGCGGCTGCAGGACGAGCTCGGCATGGCGATCATGTTCATCACGCATGACCTGGGCGTCATCGCAGAGATGGCGGACGAGGTGGTGGTGATGTACCTGGGGCGGGTGATGGAGTATGCGGACGTGGACACCATCTTCCACGACCCGAAGCACCCGTACCTGCGCGCGCTCCTGCGCTCCATCCCGCGCATCGGCGCGCGCGCGACCCGCCGGCTCGCGGCCATCGAGGGCATGGTGCCCAACCCGCTGGCCGTGCCGCCGGGGTGTCCCTTCCACCCGCGCTGCACGGAGTTCATCGAGGGGCTGTGCGACACGGTGCTCCCCGCGGACACGCAGCTCGGCGGCAGGCACATGGTCGCCTGCCACCTCTACGAGGGGAGGGGCGCAGCATGATCCAAGCATCACGTCAGGATGCACGTCAGGATGCCGACCAGGAGGGCCTGCTGCTGCGCGTCACCGGGCTCCAGAAGCACTTCCCCATCCATAAAGGCTTCATGCGGCGGGAAGTTGGCCGCGTGCGCGCGGTGGACGGCGTGGACTTCTATATCAAGGACGGCGAGACGTTCGGGCTGGTCGGGGAGAGCGGCTGCGGCAAGACCACGACCGGCCGGTGCGTGCTGCGCGCGGTCGAGCCGACCGCGGGGGAGATCCGCTTCAAGGACCCGGAGCTGGGCTGGGTAGACGTCCGGACGCTGGACGAACGGAAGCTCGAAATATTCCGGCGGCACACGCAGATGATTTTCCAGGACCCGTACTCGTCGCTCAACCCGCGCATGACGCTGCTCGACCTGATCGGCGAGCCGCTCATCAACAACGGCATCCGCGGGCAGGAGCGCACCGACCGGGTCGCGCGGCTGCTCGAGATGGTGGGGCTGCGGCCCGAGTACATCAACCGCTACCCGCACGCGTTCTCCGGCGGCCAGCGCCAGCGCATCGGCATCGCCCGCGCGCTCGCGCTCAACCCCCGGCTGGTCGTGTGCGACGAGCCGGTGTCCGCGCTCGATGTCTCCATCCAGGCGCAGACGCTCAACCTGCTCCAGGACCTGCAGGAGCAGTTCGGCCTGACCTACCTGTTCGTCGCGCACCAGCTCAACGTCGTGGAGCACATCTGCAACCGGGTGGCCGTCATGTACGTCGGCAAGCTGGTCGAGATGAGCGAGACCGAGGAGCTGTTCCACCAGCCGCTCCACCCCTACACCGAGGCGCTGATGGGCGCGGTGCCCCGGCCCGACCCGCGGCTGCGGGCGGAGCGGACGGTGCTCGAGGGCGAGGTGGCGAATCCGGCCAACCCGCCGTCCGGCTGCTACTTCCACCCGCGCTGCCGGTACGCGGTCGAGCGGTGCAAGGTCGAGGAGCCCGCGCTGCGTGCGCTGAGGCCGGAGCATTACGTCAAGTGTCACCGCGCGGAGGAACTGACCCTGCGCGGCGTGGAGACTCTATCCCGATGACCCAACCCAACATCGTCTTCGTCTTTGCGGACCAGTGGCGCGGGCAGGCGACGGGGTATGCGGGCGATCCGAACGTCCAGACCCCGCACATCGACCGGCTGGCCGGCGAGAGCCTGAACCTGGCCAACACCATCTCCACCTGCCCGGTCTGCACGCCGTACCGCGGCAGCCTGCTGACCGGGCAGTACCCGCTGACGCACGGGCTGTTCGTCAACGACGTGCCGCTCGACCCCGCTGCGGTGACGATGGGCAAGCTGTTCGCCGCGGCCGGCTACGACACGGCCTACATCGGCAAGTGGCACGTCGACGGCCACGGCCGCACGGCCTACATCCCGCCGGAGCGCCGCCAGGGGTTCCAGTTCTGGCGCACGCTGGAGTGCACCCACCACTACAACCACTCGGCCTACTATGCGTCCGACTCGAACGACACGGACTCGGACGTGCCCGAGTTCTGGGAAGGCTACGACGCCATCGCGCAGACGCGCGAGGCGCAGCGCTATATCCGGGAGCACGACCGGAGCAAGCCCTTCCTGCTCGTGCTGTCGTGGGGACCGCCCCACAACCCGTACGGCACCGCGCCGGAGGCCTTCCGCAAGCTGTACCCGGCGGAGAAGATCCGGCTGCGGCCCAACGTGCCGTTGCCGCTCTCCATGTTCGTGCCGCATGCGCTGGCCGGCTATTACGCGCACTGCACCGCGCTCGACGCGTGCCTGGGTGACCTGCTGGCCACGCTCGACGAGACGGGCCTCGCTGACGACACCCTCTTCGTGTTCACGTCGGACCACGGCGACGCGGTCGGCTGCCAGGGGCACGGCAACAAGCAGGCCCCGTGGGAGGAGTCCATCCTCGTGCCCATGCTGCTGCGCTACCCCGCGCGCTACGGCCGGCAGCCGCGTACGCTGGATGCGGTCATGGGGACGCCCGACCTCCTGCCCACCCTGCTCGGCCTTGCGGGCCTGTCCGTCCCGTCGTCGGTCGAGGGGCTGGACTTCACGCCTTACCTCGACGGCGGGCCCGACCCATCGGACGGGGCCGCGCTGATCGCCTGCTACCACCCCATCGCGGACTGGTGGCACGGGCTGGGCGGGCGGGAGTACCGGGGGCTGCGCACCGCGCGGCACACCTACGTGCGGTCGCTCGACGGGCCGTGGCTGCTGTTCGACAACCAGGCCGACCCGTACCAGCTCGACAACCTGGTCGACAAGCCCGAGCATGCGGCCCTCGTACGCGAGCTGGACGACCGGCTCCAGCACAAGCTGGACAGCCAGGGCGATGCGTTCCTGCCCGGCGTCGAGTTGTGCCGCCGCCGGGGCTATCCGCTGGACCGGATGGAGACGGTGCCGATCCCGCCGAGCACGCTGCCGTGGCACCCCTGAACGTCGTCCTGATCGAGGCCGACCAGCTCAGCGCGCGGTGGCTGGGCTGCTACGGCAACGAGGCCGCGCACACCCCGCACATCGACGCGCTGGCCGCGGACGGGGTGCGGTTCGAGCACTGCTACGCCAACCTGCCCGTCTGCATGCCGAGCCGCGCGTCCACCATGACGGGCCGCAGCGCGCAGCACCACGGCGTCTTCTTCAACGGCTGGGAGCTGGGCCTAGACCTGCCGACCTACCCGCAGGTGCTCCGGGCCGCGGGCGTGCAGACGTTCGGCATCGGGAAGTTCCACCTCGAAAACCATTTCCGCAGCGCGCACAACGATGTCCTGAAGTACGGGTTCGACCGGGCGGAGACCACCGAGGACATCCGGGCCGGGGAGTGGCTGGACTGGGTCGCGGCCGAGCACCCGGAGCACTCCGAGCGGGCGCTGGCGACCGTGTGGGACCAGCCGTACTTGGCGCAATACGGGCCGGCGCGCGTGGACCTCACCCCCACGCTGGCCGCCGCGCGGGCGGCGCACCCCATCCGCCCCGCCGCGTTCCTATCCTACCCGTCCGTCGTGCCGGAGGAGGCCTGCCAGACGCGCTGGATCGCCGACCGGGCCATCCATTATGTCAAGCAACGCGACCCGAGCCGGCCCTTCTTCCTCAAGGTCTCCTTCGTGGACCCGCACGACCCGTACGACCCGCCCGCGCGGTTCCTCGACCTCATCGATCCGGCAGCCATCCCGCCGCCGCTCGCGTCGGATGACCCGGCGCTGCTCGCGCTCCTGCCCCGCTTCCGGCGTGTAGCGTTCGCGCGGCGCGCTGCGGACGTCTCACCGGACGAATGGCGGACCGTCCGGCGCTACTACCTCGCATCGCTGGCCTTCATCGACGAGCAGGTCGGCCGCATCCGCGCCGCGCTGGCCCGCGAGGGCCTCACGCAGGACACCGCCGTCATCTTTACCGCGGACCACGGCGACATGCTGGGCGACTACGGGCTGCCGACCAAGGGACCCTGGCACTTCGATGCGTGCATGCGCGTCCCGCTGCTGGTCGCGGGGCCAGGCGTGCGCGCGGCCGCGGTCGAGCCGCGCACCGTCACCAACCTCGACCTCTTCCCCACGATCACCGAGCTGGAGGGCGCGGTGCACGACACCCCGCTCGAAGGGCAGAGCCTCGTCCCGCTCTGCCGGAGCGACGGTACACTCGACCGTCCCGACGCCGCGCTCGTGGAGACGTACGGCAGCTACCGCACGCTCGGCCCGCACGTGCAGGCGACCACGGTCGTCACCCCGCACGCGCGGCTGACCCGGTTCGGCGACGGAGGCGGGATGTTGTTCGACCTCGGGCGCGACCCGCAGGAGCGCACGAACCTCTATGGCCGTCCGGAGGCCGCGCCGCTCCAGGCCGCGCTCACCGACCTGATGCTCGACCTGGTAATGCGGCAGTACCAGCCGCTGCCCAACCGCAACCGCCAGATGTGGATCGGCGGGATGCAGGGGCCGGCGTGATGGCGGGCGGCGGGTGGACCGGAATCGGGCGGGGATATCCCGCTGATGGTGCGGGCGAGGAGACCCGGCCCCTACTCTTTCATGCGTACATCCTGTTACTTTCGGTAGTCCTTTTTGCTGCCTGTTTGCCGCCGCAACCCGAGGTACAGGACGAGTCGCTTGTAACAGGCCAGGGCTGTGCACCGCCGTGTTGGTATGGAGCCATACCCGGTGAAACGACTGTGGAAGAGGGGGAGCATATTCTTCGCGAGTTGTCGTTTGTAGATCCCTCAACTATAAACAAACGGACTCTCGAAGCCAGGGAGTTCTCTTATGATCTTCGAGGCTGGCAATATCGGGGAGCGACGGACCCGCGGGATGGGGGGACAATGGCTTTTGTCGATGATACGTTAAGATACGTAGATGTGTATCTGCCTCGAAAACTCAATCTGGGAGATATAGTGGCGCAACAAGGTGAACCGGAGTTCGTGGATGCAGTCAGGCACTCTGGAGGTGGCGTGCATCTTTACTCTTATTATCCTCGAAAGGGCCTGCTGATTCTGGCGGAACCTGCTTCCCACATGGAAGAGACAAAGGGTCAACTTCGGCTAGCACCACAGATCTCTGTGTTTATGGCTCGTTACTCCCGATCGGCTAAGAGTATGAAGGACTACTATGAACAGGGAGGCTACAGCCCAAGAGACGCTGAATCCAAAGCTTACTCCCTGATGCAATGGCCTGGGCTAAACGGCGAAATACCGTTTCCGCGGTAGCAAAGAAGGCCTGCCGCACGCGGTCACCGCCGCGTTCGGCAACAGCTACGGCTGCGATGCGGTGGGCAACCAGACCAGCCGCCTCGTCGCGGGGTCAACGTACACCCAGACCTTCGACTACGACAACCGCCTGACGGCGGTGGCCGGCGGCAGCGTCAGCGCCAGCTTCGTCTACGACGCCGCGGGTAATCGGGCGAAGGGAACCCTGGCCGGCATCAAGACGTGAAGCGGGGTGGTTTGACAACCATGCCAGACAATAGCACGAGGACGCCGAGAATCCATCGGATAGGAGCACTCATCCTGTTCATCTTGGTTTGGATAGCCAGTGCCTGCACATCTGGAGACTTCGCCCCACAACGGCCATTTACCACCGAAGCCATGCTGATGGATGCTACGCTGTTCCCACCGGGCTGGCGCAATCGATCTATTGGTCAAACAGCCGACTCCCATGGTGCCATCGAACACGTGTTACGCGACATGGCGGCTATGGCACAGTGGTGCATGAGATCTATCGCTATGAACGGGTGCCAGCGGCGCAATGTGAATATCAGCGCCAACTCGAGGTGTTCTACACCACGCCACGATTTCTTAAGCCATGGCTGCCAAGACCTGACCTGACGGAGCAACTCGATTCTGCTGACGAAGCCCACGTAGCATGTGCCAGTTACATTGCGCCACAGGTGAAAGATGCGCAGCAATGCCGTATGCTAGCGCGCTACGGCGAGTTTGTGGTGCGTTTCTCAGCTGAAATCGCACCATTGGCCGCGCCGGTGCTGGATGAAGTCGCGTTGGCCGAGTTGCTGGTCAAGCTCGACGACCGCTGGGAAGTGGCCCTGGCAGCACCGATCCCTGCACCCAAGTGAGGCTATGATGTCCCCGTCACCCCACGGCACAATTCGTCCCCGCTAGCGCGATGTACCTGAGGGAGGACTGGACGAATGAGTGAAAAGCAACCGTTTCTTTTGTACAGGACCGTCCTTGGTCTTGCTGTTTTGTCTTGCCTCGTAGCGAGTTGTTACAGACAAGTAGCTCCTGCGGCAGATCAATCTACACCTGAAGCTACATTGAGAGCCATGTATCGCGCCCTTGAACAATCGGATGCCGAGTTACTGGCAAGCCTGATTGATCCTAATGATCCCACCCGCAATGGAATGCCAGAGGTGTTGCGGCGAATGAAATCTATTGGAGTGACGTATGAACTAGTCAACTTGGAGGTCTTTGTAACTAGCAATGACGGCACTACCGCGCTTATGTCAGCAAGCGAACACGCAAGACTGCGTCAAGGAGACGAAGTCCTGAGTGATACAGAGGGCGCGCCGAACTTCACTTTGAGGAAGGTCGACGGCAAGTGGTATCTGGTTGGATTAGGGCAGTGGCCATCGCCGGGGTGGATCAAACCATAGAAGCCACTTCCGACTCACCAGCATATGAGGTCTGTTGGATAAGTACCAGACAGGCAGCTTGAGACCATCGGATAGCAAGCAGTATGGCGGGAACCGTGGAGGCAGCGCCTTCAGCGGCGTCACGACGAAGCGCTTCACCGGGCAGTATCATGAGGGAGTTACTGGCCGGATTAGCCGGTCGATGGGTGCTACACCAGGCTATTGTGTGCTCCGCCGCCGTACGCTGTACCCCGCCAGCGCGGCCAGCCCGCTCGCCAGCAACCGACCGGCCAGGCAATAGCCTAGAAGACCTGCGTTTGAGTACTCTCGGTTATGTCGTTGGAACACAGATCTTGTTCGGCATCCTGAGTAGCAATCGCGATCTGGCGAATTGGATCGCTTTCAATGTATCGGAGGGCTACCAAGTATGAACTCTGAGAGACTCCCGTCGCCAACTCCGGTTAGCCTTGCGCACGCGGTGCGACACGGAACTCGTCTAGGCTGCATGGCAACCTTATATGGATCGGGCGTCCTTGTGGCTCTGCTCTGGGCAGGCACGGTCTGGAGTTATGCGCTCCTAGCGTACAGGGACAATTACAGGTTGTCTTTATGGAATGGGTTGGTGGAAGGGGTCGTGTACGGAATGATGTGGTTGCTCGCCACTGGTCCACTTTTCCTGGTGGCTGGAGCAATCAATGCCTTGCTGCAGTGGATTGTCCTGAGGCTACTGAGGGCACCGAGGGCGGTGAGCCTGGCGGTCGGTACTGCCATGGGGATCTCTGTCGGCCTGGTATTGATGGAGATATCACTACGGTTCAATCCCTTTGGATATCGTCGCGGACTACTATCCATGCACCAAGGCGACCTTCAGGAATTGGCCGTTATTCTCACCGTGGCTGCTGGCATCGGCATATGGCATGGGTGGCAAATGGCGCGCTATGTGTCAAGCCCCACGCAAGCAGGAGGGGTATAAGCTAGCGGGTTGCTGGCCAGAATAGTGTCTCTCTGGCTTGGGTTGACAAGTACGGATTCTATCTTTCCTGATTCACTCGTTAGCCTAAGTTGCTAGGTCCGGTCTGAAGTCTGAGGTTTGAGTGACGACCGTCGATACCCCGGGGCTGTACGAATGGCAGAACGGCGCAGTGCCCCAGTACTACGAGGGTGGGGCCATCCGGCGGATGGGCTACGCGAATGACAACGG
>CAZTMA010000181.1:0-9200 GCA_964614645.1 uncultured Anaerolineales bacterium | reverse complement strand
ATGAAGAATGAAGAATGAAGAATGAAGAATTGTGGACACAATCTGGAGTTACCCCAATTCGTAATTCTTCACTCCTGATTCTTACGGCGCAAACTCCCAGATGAGCGCAAACGCCGCAATCGTAATCAGCCCATATTCGAGCAGCACGCGGCGGCGGACGCGGCCCTGGATGGCGCTCTGCGCCAGGCCGACGGCATCGTAGAACATGACCAGCAGCACCAGGCCGCCGGTCAGGCTGTCCAGTCGCCAATAGTTCAACACCCACGTCGCCTGGCCGAGGATGAGGCCGGCGATGCCGGCATACAGCGCGACAAGCACGGTCGGGCGCTCGCTGCCGCGCAGCAGTTCCAGGGCCAGCAGGCTGCTGACCGCCATGACCTCCGTGGCCGACACGATGCTCCGCACGCGCGTGCGGTACACGACCAGGAAAAGCAGCAGAGCCACGGCATACGTCAATGCGTTGAGTCCCAGCCGCGCGCGGCGATAACCCGGCTGGAAGGGGTCGATGGTGTAGTAGATGCCTGCCATGCTGAGCCCCAGTGCCGCCCCCGTCACAATCAGCCCAAGCACCCAGTACACCGGCGTCGGTGCAAGCGGCATCAGCAGCACTGCCACCATGATCAACGCGACCGGCAGGCCCCAGAAGACCCAGTGCCGCCCCGGTGTGAGGGCCAGGCGCTCCCCGGTGCCAACCGAATCCCCCAGCCGCGGCAGGCCGGCTCCGGCGGCGGCTGCGCGGGCCAGCCCGCGCTCCCGTACCGGTGCACGCAGCGCCCGCGGGTGGGCCCGCACGACTGCCTCTGTGCCGCTGGCAGCCAGCGCGGCCAGCACGGCCCCCAGGATCGTGTTCGCTGTGATCGTCAGCGTGATCGGTGAGCCGAGGACCTCCGCCTCAAAAGAGCGCGCCGGCAGGCTCAGGAACCGCTGCACGGCAAGTCCCAGCAATACGACCCAGATCATCACGCTGGTCCGGTCGCGATAGTCAATCGTAGTCAAAGCGTACTTCTCCGCCGCTCCATAGTGTACAAGTCATTGACAACTGTTACACACGCCTGTATAATGGCTGCGTCTGGGCGGTCGTGCATGCCCCCCAGACAAACGAGGCATCATATGACGTTCCGTGAAGTCGAAACCGAGTTCCGCCGGCTCAGGAGCCAGCTCGACGCAGGCCAACTGACTGAAACTGATTTGCGCGCCCGGCTCGAAGAGATGATGACCCAGGACGACCAGGGACGCTGGTGGATCATCGGCTACGAGACGGGACTTTGGTATGTCCATGACGGCGAGCAGTGGGTTCAGGGTGATCCGCCCGCGACGGCGGAGAGCACCACATCGCCTGCCGTTGCCGGGCCGGTCGCGCCGGTCGCGCCGGTCACGCCCGTCACCCCGGTGACTCAGGCCCCACCGGCCGTACCCGCCACGACCAGGCTACCTGCGGCTGAACCGAGCCAACCGCCTTCAACGCCACCGGCGCAAGTTGTACAGCCTTCTGCCCAAGGCCGGCGCCGCCTCCCCGTTCTGGGTGCTGTGCTCGGCGTAGCACTGGTGGCAGTACTGTCGATTGCCATCGCACTGGTCTTGCGCCAGGGCCGCAGCGCCGGCACGATTGCGCAGGTCACACCCGACAACACGGCAACCGCGACGGTCGCCGAGCCGGCCGTAGTTGTAGATACTCCAACGATCGAACCGACCGCCGTGCCGACGGACACACCGGAACCGCCCACATCGGAACCGACTGACACGCCGGAGCCGCCGACCTCGACGCCCACCGGCACACCGACTGACACGCCGGAGCCGTCGACCCAGACGCCCACCGCCACCGTGACACCTTCGCCGGTCGTGACGCGGCGCCCGATCCTGACGCTGCGCCCTGTACTCACCCTCCAGGCCCCGGTCATCACGCAACGCCTGGCCCCCGGTGTCATCACCGACTTCGAATCTTTCGGCACTTGGGCCCGCGGCAATGAACCCTACGGCACCTTCGCCCAGTCCAAAGAACAGGTTCATGGCGGCCAATTTGCGGCGAAACTTGCCTACGATTTCGCGGCCGTCCAGAACAACTACGTCGTCTTTCAGGCCCGTCCTGCCATCGCCATCAGCGGTGAGCCAGCGGCCATTACGCTGTGGGTCTACGGTGACAATTCCGGCCACTTCATCAACGCCTGGGTCAGCGATAGCCAGGGCGAAGTACGCCAGTTCACCTTCGGGCAGATTCGCCACACCGGCTGGCAGGCTATGACTGCGAAGCTGGACGTGACTGCGCCGTGGCCTCAGGGGCAAATCTCCCGTGCGGGCAACGGCCGGCTGGACTACCCGGTCAGCCTGTATGCGGTTGTCCTGGACGGCGTGCCGGACGGCCAAGCGGCGACGGGAACCATTTATCTCGACGATCTGAGTGTTGCACCCTGATGACAGAGCCGACCCAGAATAGCCGCATGTTCAGCACCGACAACTTCATGACCCTCGTCGCGGAGGCACTCGAAGCGCTGCCGCCGTTCTTCCAGGAGCGCCTCGACAACGTGGAAGTCGTTGTCGAGGAGTGGCCGGATCGCCACACGCTGCGCACAATGGGTATCCGGTCACCCTACGGATTGCTAGGCTTCTACCATGGGGTGCCGCTGACGGAGCGGACGACCCACTATGGCCTCGTGGCCCCGGACAAGATCAGCATCTACCGCCGGCCCATCGAGGCACAGTGCCAGTCGTTCGATGAGTTGCGCGCCACCGTCCACCGCGTCGTGCTCCACGAACTCGCCCATCACTTCGGCATCGACGACGACCGGCTGGAAGAGATCGGCGCGTATTGACCGCTGCTGACTATGGCGTTGCGGCGGCGCTTGTCTTGCCGGGCACCGTCGTGCCGGGGCCATACAGGTAGATAGCCCGCCACGGCCGGTACTTGCTGACGATATTTTCCTCTTTCACGCTGCCATCCGCATAGCGGATGACGCGCTTGATCACCACATCCATGCCCTTGACGGCCCAATCGACCTGCTTGATCTGACCCTTCGCCAGCTTACCGTCTTCCTGGTACAGCGCGGGCGGAGCGGGTTGTACGTTCGTCGCGGGCAGGCGCACCATCTCCACGGTGCGGCCCGGCTTGGTCCCATAGATGCGGAAGGTTAGCGTGCCCTTCGCCGTATTGACGTACGACTTGATCAGGAGGTAGTGTTCCGTATCATTGCGGAAGCGAAAGTCCACGTTCGGAGTGAAGATGCTGGCGTCCATGCCGGGTTCGCCATACCACCCGACTACATAACCGTGCGCGTGGCGCTCCACCATGGGGAAGCCGCCGAAGAAGGCCGCGCGATAGGCTGTGGTCGAAACCTGGCACACGCCCCCGCCGATGCCTACCGCCGTCCGATCCCCGGCGATGACCAGCGCATCCGTAAACCCGTTCGCCGCGCTGACGCTGCCCACGTTCTGGTTGAACGAGAAGACCTCGCCCGGTGGCACGACAACGTGCTGGAATTTGTCCGCGGCGGTGACGATGTTATGCACCCGTTCAGACGGTGAGCCGCGGAAGGAGCTCGTGCCCTCGCTGACCAGCTCCACGATGCCCATCTCTGCCACTTTGGTCGTATCAACCTTCGGCTGTAGCAGCGTCACGGGCAGCGTGATGTATTCGGTTGCCGCAACCTCGCCCGCCGCAACACTGGCTGCCGGCGCGACCTCGCCTATCAGCGCAGCCTCAATGGCCGCGACACTCGCCTCCACATCCATCTGCTGGCCGCGCTCGCTATGCGCCAGCACGACGACGCCCCCGCCGTCCCAGTCAATCACGCCGTCACGCATGGGACGGTCAAGTTGCCCGGCCACCTCGTTGACCAGCGCGGCTACCTGCTCGCGAAGGAGCGTCACCCCCAGGTCCACACCGCCATCCGGCCCGATGCTGGGCGAAAGCTGCAACCACTCGGCCAGTCGCGCCGCATCGACGACGTGCTCCTGCCGCCCGTCCAGTGTTTCGGCCACGAGCACCAGCCGCCGCTCAGCGAGCGCCTGCGCGCGCTGAAGCGCATCGTCTACGGTCATGATGGCAGGCCGCAATTCACGCACCACCAGCGGCGCGCTGCCGCCTTTGCCTGCGGCCACCAGCTCCATGAGCGCAGTGCGGGTGGCGTTGATGTTCAACTGGCGGCCCAGCTTGCCCGGCGTGCCCGTCGCGACAAGACCCTCGATGCTGATCTGGCCCTCCTGCGGGGTCAGGTCCACGCCGGCCGCGATGTCCTGCAGCGTAGCCCCCAACCGGGCTTCATCCACGCGCAGAATCGGCTCAATCTCTACGCCCGTGTTGAGCGCATACCACTGATCCATGAGGTCATAGAACAGGCCGACCAGCAGGTCGAGGACTGAGCTTTCGTAGGTTAATTCGGGTTCGCTGCGGCCGACCGCAAACGCGGCCGCTGCGGTGGCAGCCGCGTTGACATCCACGCCCAAATCCGCAGGCGCGAGTTCCCAGGATTCTGCGCCATAGCGCAAGGTAACTGAGGCGCCAGGATAGGGTGTGAGCGCGTCGCGGATGGTCGCCGCCGCCGCATCCACTGTCAGGCCGCCGAGGGGGATCCCCTCGGTGTAAACACCTTCGTATACCCGGTCATGGTAACGCCACTCGTAACCGGCAACCGCACCAAGGCCGGCGAGCGTCAGTAGGCCAACGACCAGCAGCAGAAACAGCGCGCAGCCGCCCGCAGACCTGGCAAGCTTGTTCTGAGCCATAACATCCTGCAATGGTATGTGAGTCTCAGCCCGAAAGGGTCTGGACAATCGGGCCGGCAGGTCACAAGTATTGTAACAGATATAGGCGTTCTGGAGAAAACGCGCTTGTCTGGGCATATTAACGGAGATAGCGCCCAACAGGTTCCGTACTTAAATGCCACAGGCCGGTGTCTGATATGGACACCGGCCTGTAGTCGCGCGAGCGTGCGTCGTTACTTGACGGAGACCTCTGCGCCCTCGGCCTCGAGCTTGGCCTTCGCTTCGGCGGCCGCGCTCTTGGAGATCGCGGTGAGCACCGGCGCGGGCGCGCCCTCAACCAGGTCCTTCGCTTCCTTCAGGCCCAGGTTGGTCAGTGCGCGGACGGCCTTGATGACGTTGATCTTGTTCGCGCCGAAGCTTGTCAGGACCACGTCAAACTCAGTCTGCTCCTCAACGGGCTCTGCAGCCGCAGCCGGGGCAGCCGCACCGCCGGCCGAAGCCGCGCCCGCCATCATCATCGGCGCAGCCGCGCTGACGCCGAAGCGGGTTTCGAGGGCCTTAACGAGCTGGGACAGTTCAAGCACGCTCATCTGCTCGATGGCGGCGATCATCTCATCGGTAGTCATGGAAAGTGCCTCCTGAAATATGTAAAGTAGTATTTACCCAGGTAATGACAGCCACCCTCAGGCAGCCGCGGCCTCTTCGGCCGGTGTTTCCAACTGCGCCACGCGTGCGTTAAGCACGTTCATGAACCCGCGCAGCGACCCAGCCAGCACATTGACCAGGCCAGTGATCGGGGATTGCAGTGCGCCGACGACCTGCGCCCGCAGTTGGTCCTTGCCCGGCAACTCGGTGAGCGCCTGCGCGCCCGCCGCGTCAAACACGGACTGGCCCATCAGGCCGCCGCGCAGGACGAGGATCTTGCTGTCACGGGCAAACTTGCTCAACACTTTGGCCGGTGCCGCCACCTCGTTATAGCAGAAGGTGACAGCGGTCGTGCCGTTCAACAGCGATTCCGGGGCCGGCAAGCCGACCTCGGTCAAGGCGCGTGCCATCAGCGTGTTCTTGCTGACCGCAATCTCGCCCTCAGCCCCGCGCAACTCGCGCCGCAACGACTCGAGCTGCTTGTGGGTCAGACCACGATACTCGGTGATGAGCACCGCCTGGCTACGCCGGAGCTTATCGACGTACTCGTTGACCAGAGTTTCTTTCTTCTCGCGTGTGATTGCCAAGCGACGTACCTCCTCTCGTACGTTTCGACCAATGAAAAGAGCCTCTACGCTGTAAGGTAGGCGCAGAGGCTCCGGCATGGACAACGGAGTTGCGCTCTTCCTACCTCGGCAGGTGTGCCATGTGCGGCACATTAAGTCCGTATGGAAGTTTGAACAACCTGCGGCTGTTCAAACGACTACGACGCCTGCTGTCTTCAGCGGTTGAGCCTATTTCCAGGATTTTAGGTGTCTGCGGCACGTCATTGAACCGCAGACCTTGCAAAGGCAAATCGTGTTGGTAGCCGGCGCTTGAGCGCCGGACGGGGCACCAAAATGCCCACTACACACCAGGTTATGCAGCTACAGCCTTCATCGTGGCAGCCTGCAGCGGGTCGAGCCGGATGCCAGGCGCCATCGTAGAGGTCAAGGTGATACGCTTGACATAGGTGCCCTTCGCACCGGTCGGTTTCGCCCGGTTAACGGCATCCACCAGGGCAGCCAGGTTATCCAGCATTTGCTCGTTGGTGAAGCTCATCTTGCCGATCGGGACGTGCAGGTTGCCCGTCTTGTCCACCTTGAACTCGACACGGCCCTGCCGGGCCTCGGTTATCGCGCGGGGCAGGTCGTCGGGCTGCACAATGGTGCCGGCCTTCGGGTTGGGCATGAGACCGCGCGTGCCGAGGATCCGGCCCAGGCGACCGACCTTGCCCATGACCTGCGGGGTCGCAATCGCCATGTCAAAGTCGAGCCAGCCGCCCTGGATCTTGGCGATCATATCGTCGAGGCCGACAAAATCCGCTCCGGCCTGCTCGGCCAGCCGCGCACCATCGCCTTCGGCAAAAACCAGGATGCGCACGGTCTTGCCCAACCCTGCGGGCAGCAAGACGGTGCTGCGTACCTGCTGGTCCGCATGCCGCGGGTCGACGCCCAGCCGGAAATGCACCTCGATAGTGCCGTCGAACTTCGGATAACTGACTTTTTTGAGGAGTTCAACTGCCTCCGCCGGCTCATAGTCTTTCATGCGGTCGATAAGCTTGGCAGCATCCTCGTACTTCTTACCACGCTGTGCCATGATTCTCTCCCTTACCCGGTACGTATGCCGGGCCTGGTATTAGCGGGCGACCGTGCTGCTTAGGCAGCGGCGACTGCATTGCAGCCGTGGCTGCAGAAGCCACCCAGCGCCCTCCCATGTTGATAACACCACTATTCTGAAACAGTGATGCCCATGCTGCGGGCGGAACCCTCGATCATACGCATAGCCTGATCGACATCGTAAGCATTCAGGTCCTTGAGCTTCGCTTCCGCGATGTCACGCACCTGCTTGCGCGTCAGGTTGCCGACCTTCTCGGCCTTGGGCTTGCCGGAGCCCTTAGGCACACCGGCAGCTTGCTTGATGAGGTCCGCGGCGGGCGGCGTCTTCGTCACAAACGTGAACGACTGGTCGGTGAAGATCGTGATCTCAACCGGGATCACAGTCCCTGCCTGGTTAGCCGTGCGCGCATTGTAGTCCTTGCAGAACGCCATGATGTTGACGCCATGCTGACCCAGGGCAGGCCCGACCGGCGGCGCAGGATTCGCCTTGCCGGCCATGATTTGCAACTTGACGATCGCCTTGACTTTCTTCGCCATGAGAAATGACTCCTAATTCTAGAGCCGCTCGATTTGGAGCAAATCCACTTCGATCGGTGTTTCCCGGTTAAAGAAGGAAACGAGGACCCGGGCCTTGCCTTTGTCGGCATAGACCTCATCCACCGTGCCGTTGAAGTCGCGGAACGAGCCTTCCACGATGCGCACCTTGTCGCCTACCTTGACCTTAACCTGAGCGACAGGCTCCTCGGCCTCCATGCGGCGCATGATACGGTCCACTTCATCCTGGCGCAGGGGGGTCGGCTTATTGCCGATCCCGACGAAACCCGTCACGCCCGGGGTATTGCGCACCACGTACCAGGACTCCTCGTCCAGGAGCATCTGAACCAGCACATAACCTGGATAGATGCGGCGCTCCACTACCCGCCGTTGGCCGTCACGCAGCTCGACCTGCTCTTCGGTTGGCACAATCACTTCGAGGATGTAGCTTTGCATGCCCATCGACTCGGCGCGATGTTCCAGGTTCTTTTTGACTTTGTTTTCATACCCGGAATAGCAGTGGACGACGTACCACTGGGGTTTAGTCGCACCGGCATCGTCCCCTTCAGCGGCACCCTCGTCCGGCGACTCGATGGGCAACTGATCCTCGTAAGGCTCTTCGTCTGAACCCGCGTGCGAGGGCGCGACCTCACTGGCACCAGAGTCATCCAGCGCCGGTTGCTGCTCGTAGTCGTCCATCGGGTCAGTATCTTGCCAGTTGTCCATGTTCACCGCCATTCAGTCATTGCCAGCCGGCACACAGGTCTGGCGTGCCAGCCTGTGGCAGACGCGCAACTTACAGGCTGACGATCAGGCTGACGAGGGTCGCAAACAGAAAATCAACTGCGCCCAGAAACGCCGCCATCACGGCGGTCACCGCCAGCACGATCAAAGTAAGGTTCGTGGCCTGCTTGCGCGTCGGCCAACTTACCTTACGCAGCTCTCCGCGCGTGTCTCGCAAGTACTCGGCAATCCGATCCGTGATCCTCGGCCTTGCCTCAACTGCCTCTCTGCTCACGCACTTCCTCCTCGAGACCTGCCCGGCGCTTTGCTCGCCGTGCTGCAGGTCGCTTACGATTCAAGACACCGTCCGGGCCGGCTCTGACTAACCATCCTGCAAGATCAGAAAGCCGTGCCGAGACGGTGTCTTGATGGTGAACCTTACGTACAAAGATGTTCCAGCGGAACACGATGTTCCAGGGGAACACGATGTTCCAGGGGAACACCTTTGCCTAGACAGGCGTGGCAGGACTTGAACCCGCAACCCCCGCTTTTGGAGAGCGGTGCTCTGCCAATTGAGCTACACGCCTAGGATATAGACAAGAGACGCTGCCGAATCCCGTGATTCGTCCCTGGTCTCTCGTCGCTCTTACCGGGTCTCGCGATGCGTGACGTGCTTGCGGCAGCGCGGGCAGTACTTGCTCAGTTCCATGCGGCCCTGCGTATTCTTGCGGTTCTTCTCAGTCGTGTAGGACCGCTCTTTGCATTCGTTGCAGGACAGCGTGACGACAATCCGATTTGCTTTCTTTGCTGGAGCCATAGTAACCTTCTCACAGATCACAAGTTACGGGTTGCGGGTTCAATCTGGAACCCGCAACCTGTAGCCTGTTGCTGTTTATTCGATAATCTTGGTGATGACGCCGGCGCCGACCGTGCGGCCACCCTCGC
>CAZTMA010000180.1:8846-9247 GCA_964614645.1 uncultured Anaerolineales bacterium | reverse complement strand
GCGACTCCGGCAACGAGGAGAACCTGGCGCTGTGGTACGGCTGGCTGAACGCGGGACTGCGCATCGTGGCAACTTGCGGGACGGACGTCCATGGCCTCTACCCACCGGAGACGGGCGAGCTTCGCTCGCTGGAGCCGTTCTCGCATGTCTATGCGGCCGAGCTCACGGAGGACGCGCTGCTCGACGCCGTCCGCCGCGGCCGGCTCTATCTGAGCAGCGGCCCGCAGCTGGAACTGCACGCGCAGGCGGGGGACGTGGTCGCGGGCATGGGCGACGAGTTGGCGCTGTCCGATGAGCCGGTCGAGTTCCGCTGTGCGTGGACGGACTGCCCGCCGGATGCGGTCGTGCGCGCGGTTGTCGACGGCGAGGTCATCCACGAGTGGCCGGCGGGAGGCGCGGGG
>CAZTMA010000180.1:0-8836 GCA_964614645.1 uncultured Anaerolineales bacterium | reverse complement strand
GGCGACGTGGCAGCTTGCGCCGGGGCAGGGGTGGTGTACGGTGGAAATCCGCGGCGCGGACGGCAACATGCTCGCGCTCAGCAACCCGGTCTTCTGCCGGGCGGTTCGGTAGCGGTAGATCTCAATTGGAGTCGAGGCTTCAGCCGGTTTGGGCATGTACGCACATAGCCTGGCTAACCGGCTGAAGCGTCGACTCCACTGGTCCGCCAACCACTACCGCGTGATGACGACCGGCATACCGATGTAGGCCGTATCCCAGAGCTTCTTAGCATTGGCATCGTCGAGCATGACGCACCCGAAGGTGATGGGCGTGCCGACCAGCCCGGCCCAGGTCTTCTGTCCCGACGGGTAGTAGGGCAGGCCGTGGATGCCGTTCTCCATACTGCCCGCCCAGTAGATCCCCAGCCAGTACGGCATGTAGAAGCCCCAAGTCGAGCCCCACGCGTTCCGCAGCTTCGACTGAACCCTGAATGTGCCAACCGAAGTGCCCGCGCCGCGCCGGCCCGTGGAGCAGCGCCAGTCACCGATGAGCACGCCTCCCTTGTACAGCCAGCAGTGCTGCGATGAGATGCTGACCACGAAGCGTGTGCCCGCGCCCGATCCACCGCTGGAGCCGCCCGTCGTGCCGCCGGACTTACCGGGCACACGCAGCACCATGCCCACGTAAATGCGGTTGGGATTGGCGATCCCGTTCGTGGCCGCCAGCGCGGACGTGGACACGCCGAGACGTCCCGCGATGGCGCTCAAAGTATCGCCGCGGCGCACCGTGTAGGTGGACCCGCTCGAGCTGGTCCCGCCGCTGCTGCCCCCGCTGGCCGATGGGATGACCAGCCGCTGCCCGATGCGGATGAAATTCGGATTGCTGATGCCGTTCGCGCGGGCCAGTGCCGTGGCGCTGACGCCGTACTGGCGGGCGATTTTCGCCAGCGTGTCGCCGGCGCGGACCACGTGCGTGCCGCCGTCTGCGTGGGCGTCCGCCGCAGACAGGAACAGCACGAAGATGGACACCATGAAGGTCGCGATAATTCGTGTTCTCATGAGGCATCCCTCCCAGCACGATTTATGAATGACGGGCATATCATGCATCGAATTGTGTCAAATTGCAACCCGCTGGCTGGCGCGGCCGGCAGCCTGCCAGCATAACTGCAATGCCTTACTCCCCGATGATCTTGACCAGCACGCGCTTGCGGCGACCCCCGTCAAACTCTCCGTAGAAGATCTGCTCCCAAGGTCCGAAGTCGAGCCGGCCGCCGGTGACTGCGACAACCACCTCCCGGCCCATCACCTGCCGCTTCATGTGTGCGTCGGCGTTGTCCTCGCCGGTCCGGTTGTGCCAGTAATTGCCCACCGGCTCGTGCGGCGCTAACCCCTCTAGCCAGACCTCGTAGTCGTGATGCAGCCCGCTCTCGTCGTCGTTGATAAATACCGACGCCGTGATGTGCATGGCGTTGACCAGGCACAAGCCCTCCTGGATGCCGCTTTCGCGCAGCGCGGCCTCCACCTGCGACGTGATGTTGAGGAATCCGCGCCGCCCTGGGACGTTGAACCAGAGTTCTTTGCGGTAACTTTTCATGCTGATTGAACTCCCTTCTATTCGCTACCTGGATGGAATTCGTCTACGCCTGACCGATAACCACCAAGGCCTCGCGCCGCAGCGAAAGCTGCACCTCATCCCCGACTTTCAGGCCAAGCGGTGCATAGGTGTGGCTGGCATGTCGCACCTCGATCAGGTGCTGGTTGGCGAGCATCACGGATAGGGTCCGGCCGCCGGGGTGAAGGCTGATTGCTACGATGCGGCCGGTGACCAGGTTGAACCGCACCGCGTCCACCAGGGGCCGGTCGGGGTACAGGACCTTGACATCCTCGGGCCGCACATAAGCCATGACGTTGCTCCCCGCGCTTAGGGCTTGTGGCGGCGCCACCAGTTGCAGCCCATCCCAGTCCAGCACCAGGCTGTCCGGCTGCGCGGCCACCACCTGCGCCCGCAGCAGATTGGGGATGCCCATAATCTCGGCCACCTGCTGGTTAGCCGGATAGCGGAAAACTTCGGCCAGCGGGCCGGCCTGCTCGACGCGGCCGTCGCGCATGACGGCCAGCCGCTGTCCGACGGCAAAGGCATCCTCCAATCGGTGCGTCACATATATGACGACCAGCCCCAGCTCGCGCTGCAGGGCCAGCAGGTCGCGCTGCAGGTGTTGCCGGACCGCAACATCCAGGGCCGAGAACGGCTCGTCCAGCAGCAGCGCGCGCGGCGCGGCTGCCAGAGCCCGAGCCAGTGCCACCCGCTGCTGCTGGCCGCCGGACAGCTCGTGCGGATAATGACCGGCCAGATGCGCCAGGTTCATGCGCGCCAGGAACTCACCGGCGCGGTGTGAGCGGCCCGGCCCATGTAGCGGGTAGGCCACGTTCTCCAACGCGGTCAGGTGCGGGAACAGGGCATACTGCTGAAAGACATAACCTATGTGTCGATGGCGTGCAGGCACATGGACCGGCCGCGCATCGCCCGTCTTGCGGAAGAGGGTGCGTCCCTCCAGGACGATGGACCCGTGGTCTGGCGTGATGAGGCCGGCCAGCGCGTTCAGCGTAGTCGTCTTGCCCGACCCCGAGGGGCCAAACAAGACCAGGATCTCCGCGTCGACCTCCAGCCGCACGTGCAGGCGAAAGCCGGGCCGCTGTACTGTGAAGTCGGCTGCGAGGCCAGGCGTGGCGCCGGCCGGTACAGGAACTGATAGGCCCATGTCAGCTTTCTCCGGCAGTGCTCGGGGCCTTGCGAGGCGGACGCGGCTGCTCAAACCGGCGGACAGCCCACAGGCTCAAGAACGCGAGTACCGTCATCAGCACCACCATGCCGTTGGCCTGCGCGTAACTGCGGTTCTGCACCGCATCATAGATGGCCAGCGGCAGCGTCTGCGTGCGTCCGGGGATGTTGCCGGCCACCATCAGGGTCGCGCCGAACTCGCCCAGCGCGCGCGCGGATGCAAGCACGAGTCCGGCCAGGATGCCGCGGCGCGCCAGTGGCAGCGTGATGCGCCATAGCACCACCGGCTCCGAAGAGCCCAACGTGCGGGCTGCATTCTCCAGCGCGGGATCGACCCCGGCAATGGCCGCGCGCGCAGACAGCACCAACAGCGGCAGACCGACAACCGCCGAAGCGATGGCCGCCGCGCCCCAGGTGAACAGGATGCGCCAGCCGAACCAGTCGACGAGCGGGCTACCGCGGCCCAGCGCCAGCAGCAGGTAGTAGCCGACGACCGTAGGCGGCAGCACCAGCGGCAGGCTGACCAGCGCCTCCACCAGCGTTGCCCCCCGGAACCGCCGCCGCGCCAGGAGCAGCGCCAGCGGCAGGCCAATGACCATCATCAGCACGGTCGCGACCGCCGTGACCTGGAGCGACAGCCAGAGGGCAGACCAGTTCATGGTGTGGCTTCCTCGCCTGGCAGGACAAAGCCGTATTTGCGCATGATGGACCGTCCCTGCGGACTATTGACGAATGCGGCCAGGGCCCGCGCCGCGTCCACGTGTGGCGCACCCTTGATCACCGCCAGCGCCTGGTCGATCGGTGCGTGCAGGTCCTCCGGCACCAGCGACCAGCGACCGGGCTCCCCGCGGGCACGCAGAGCGACAGCGCAACGATGGCGACATCCACATTGCCCGTCTCGGCATACTGCAGCGTCTGTCGCACGTTCTCGCCCAGCACCAGCCGGGGCTGCACGGCCTCCCACACGCCCGCCGCCTGCAACGCCTCCCGCGCGGCCATACCGTAGGGAGCATGGTCAGGGTTGGCGATGGCGATACGCCTGACGCCGGGCTGCGTCAGGTCTTCGATGTGGCTGATCTCCAGCGGGCTGTCCGCGCGCAGCCACAGCGCCAGGCGGCCGCGGGCATACAGTTGTTTTGTGTCCGTCAGGATCAGCCCCTGCTGTTCCAGTTCGTCGATGAAGCTGACGTTCGCGGCCGCAAATACATCTACCGGCGCGCCCTGCTCGATCTGCTGGGCCAGTTGACCTGTGGAGCCGAAGTTGAAGACGACCGTATGGCCGGTCTCAGCCTCGAATGCCTTGCCGATCTCCTGAAACGCGTAGGTCAGGTCTGCGGCCGCCGACACCGTGAGCGGTCCGGGCGCCGGACTGTCGCCTTGCGGGCCGCGACAAGAAGCCAGGCATACGCCGACGCCGAGCAGGAGCAGCGCCGCAAGCGACATCGCGCGTCGCCACCCGGCGCGGCGCGTTGGCAGGCCTTTACGTAAGGCCGTGTGAGCCGAGGATTTCAGCATCATTCTCTTTTGTCCTGTGTGACCGATGCCTGCGGAAATAAGCGAGCATGAACCTCAGCATTGTATCACGCGTCGCCCGTAGTTTTTCATACTGACTTTGAGGCCACTCTATGATATTAGTTACATTGGCGAGAGGATATTCTGACGCCGGAGCAGTCAGCAAGCCTGACCAGGTCCACTCTATGCGGGGGACTGGCGGAGGCAGCAGGCGAGGGAAGGGCAGGATGGTGAGGAGACGAGATGAATTCAACTGAACGCAAGAGCGAGATACGCCTGATCGCGATATCTCTTATATTAATGCTGGGCTTCATCGTCGGCGGGTGGCTCGGTGCGAGTGCCCTGACGGCGCGCACAATGCGGTCGATGGCCGCGGCGCAAGAGCCGGCCACGCCGCAGGCGGCCGCTACGTCCCAGGGGGCTGCCGGCCACACGGCGGCCGTAGACCACGCGGCTGGGGCGCAGCCCTCCGGGACGAGTGGGCAGGCCATCCCCGTTCGCCAGGGCGGGCCGGCGGCAGATGTTTCGCTGGTGCCGGACGTCTCGTTCACGCTGCGCACCGAGGTCGGGCAAGAGGGCCTGTTCTACGTGGGCGTCGGCGGTACCATCGACGGCCAGACCAATCCTACGCTGCGGGTGGCTGAGGGCGCAGTCGTACAGATCACGTTGATAAACGGCGACGGCGCTCTGCACGACATCGTCTTCCCGGAGTTCGGCGCGGCGACCGAGCAGTTCGCCGGCCGCGATTCCAGCAGCACGACGGTCTTCCGCGCGAATCAGCCCGGCGAATTCGAATACTTCTGCAGCGTGCCGGGCCACCGGCAGGCGGGTATGGTGGGCAAGCTGATTGTCGGTGACGTGGTCGCGGGGCCGGAAGCGACGGGCGCCGATATCGTAGCGGATCCGGCGAATCTGCCCGCGCCGGTGGGTGCCCGCGAGCCCCAGAGCGTGCGGCTGGACCTGGAGACGGTCGAACTGAAGGGCCAGTTGGCCGACGGCACGACCTACAACTATTGGACGTTCAACAGCCAGGTGCCGGGGCCGATGCTACGCGTGCGGGTGGGCGACTCGGTCGAGGTGCACCTGTCGAACAAGGCCGACAGCAAGATGATTCACTCGATCGACTTCCATGCCGCGACCGGGCCGGGCGGCGGCGCAACCGTGACCCAGGTGCCGCCGGGCGAGGAACGCAGTTTTACCTTCAAGGCGCTCAGCCCGGGCCTCTATGTCTATCATTGTGCGACGCCGATGGTGGCTGCGCACATCAGCAATGGCATGTATGGGTTGATCCTGGTCGAGCCCGAGGGTGGGCTGCCGCCGGTCGATCGTGAGTTCTACGTCATGCAGGGCGAACTCTACACCCAGCAAAACTACGGCCAGCACGGAGACCTGACCTTCAACGTGGACAAGCTGCTGGCTGAACAGGCCGAGTACGTGACGTTCAACGGTGCGGTCGGCGCGCTGACGACTCAGCGGCCGCTGCAGGCCAATGTGGGCGAGACGGTGCGCATTTTCTTCGGCGTCGGCGGGCCGAACTACACCTCGTCATTCCACGTCATCGGTGAGATCTTCGACCGGGTGTACGACCAGGCATCGATCACCGCACCGCCGCTGACTGATGTCCAGACGACGCTCGTGCCCGCTGGCGGCGCGACGATGGTCGAGTTCAAGGTGGATGTGCCGGGCCGCTACGTGCTGGTGGACCATGCGCTCTCGCGGATGGAGCGGGGGTTGGTGGGCTTCCTGAATGTCGAAGGGCCCGAGAACCCGGAGATCTTCAGCTCGCCGCACGAGCCGTCGGCCAACAGCGGGCACTGAGGTACACCTGACACAATTGCAGGGGCGCGCGGGCGAGGTGACCTCGCCCCTACAGCCGTGGGGTCAGCAGACCGCGTAGGGGCGAGGTCACCTCGCCCTGGTCACCCCACCCCTGCAGTTGTGTATTCTCAACGCACGATAGCCGAGATGATCCAGGTCAGAATGCTGAGCAGGATGGACGCAAACAGCGCACCGAAGAAGCCTTGCACCTTCACCCCTTTGACAAGGGCGGCCATCAGCATGAGCATGAGTGCATTCAGCACCAGGGCGAACAGCCCCAGCGTCAGGACCGTGATGGGCAGTGACAGGAAGGCGAGAATGGGCCGCACGAACGCGTTCAGCAGGCCCAATACGAGTGCGGCGACAAGCGCCGTCCCCGCGTTCTCGATCTCGATCCCGAAGCGCAGCCGGGAGATGATGTAGAGGCTCAGCGCCGTAATCAACCAGGTGACCAGAAAGTTCGTCATATAACCCTCCTTGCAAGCAATATCACCCTATTCTACGCAAGGAAGGTGAAGAAGTTTCTGCCTCAGTACACCCCGTATTCCTCGATTGCCTCGTAGAGCGCGACGATGTTTTCCCACGGCACATCCGGCTCCAGGCTGTGCGTCGGGCCCAGCACCAGCCCGCCGTCGTAGCCCACCGTCTCGATGCGCCGCCTGACCTCCGCGCGCACGTCGTCCGGCGTGCCGAACGGCATCGTCGTCTGCGTGCCGATGGTGCCCCACAAGGCCAGACGGTCGCCGTAGCGCTGCTTGACAGCCACCGGGTCGATGCACTCCGGCTGCACCGGGTTGAGGATGGTCACGCCGATGTCGATCAGCTCCGGAATGATGGCCGATGGGTTGCCGTCCGAGTGGTAGAACACCGGCAGGTCGGGCTTGACCGTGCGTGCGGACGCGATGATGCGCTGCATCCGGCCCTTGAACCACCGGCGCCAGGTCGCCGGGCTCATCAACATGCCTGTCTGCATGCTGACGTCGTCGCCCAGGACGAGCACATCGACGTCCTGCTCCGCGAAGAAGCGCGCCTGGCCGCAGCGAATGTCGGTAATGCGATCCAGCAGGCACTCTGCGAACGCAGGCTGGTCGCGGAAGTCGCGGAACAGCTCCTCCATCCCGCGCAACTGCCAGGCCACCTCGAAGATGGTGACGGCCATCGCGCCGCCGACGGCCAGGTCGCGGGCATGGTGCGCCCGAATCTGCGCGCCCGCGTGCGCATGCCGGGCCGGGTCCGCGTAATCGGGCAGCGGGAAGCTCTCGAACTCCCGCAGCGTGTCGAATGCCGTCATCGGCGCGATCATGCTGGTGAAGTGATAGAACGTGCCGGGCAGGTGGGCCGTGCCCCACTCCGTGATGTCGGCGTCCGCAGGCAGGTCAGGGTAGTAGGCGGCATAGCGATCGCGGCGGGCGGCGCGCTCCAGCGCGGCAGCCTCCGGCGGAAGATCCGTGGCGACGAAGCGCACGTCGATGTTGAAGTATTCGTCGGGGTCCGCGCGGCCGGTGTGCCGGCGGAAGGTGTCGAGCACGGCGGGGGTAAAGCCCCAGCTCAGGTCCTTGGGGACGCGGTCGGGCCGGCGGCGCGACACTGCTGCAATCACGCGCTCGCGGGGGGTCATAGAGGTCATGGCTGCTCCTGCGTGCGAAGGTTGATGCCGCCGATTGTACGCCGGTTCGCTGAATAGGAGAAACGAGAGCTAACCACGGAAAACACGGAGTACACGGAAGGACCTATATGCTGAAGTCTTCCGTGTGCTCCGCGTATTCCGTGGTCGATTGCCGCCTACTCTTCCAGCGTGGTCAGGTCGCCCTCGGGCAGGCCCTGCGCGCGGGCGCGCAGCACGCGGCGCATGATCTTGCCGCTGCGGGTCTTGGGCAGTTGCGGCACGAAGTTGATCTTCTCGGGCCGCGCGATGGGGCCCAGCTCGTGGCCGACATGCTGCTTCAGTTCCTCGGCCAGCGTCTCGGTCGGCTCATGGCCGGCGCGCAGAATCACGTAGGTGTGAATCGCGTTGCCCTTGATTTCATGGGGCAGGCCGATGGCCGCGGCCTCCGCGACCGCGGGATGGCTGACCAGCGCACTCTCGATCTCCGCAGTGCCCAGCCGGTAGCCCGACACCTTGATGACATCGTCCACCCGGCCGATGATCCAGTAGTAGCCGTCCTCGTCGCGGCGCGCACTGTCGCCGGTGAAGTAGAGGCCGGGATATTTCGTCCAGTACTGGCTGACATAACGTTCCGGGTCGCGGTACAGGGTGCGCATCATCGCCGGCCACGGCTTCCTGAGCACCAGGTAACCCTCTTCACCCGGCGCAACCGGGTTGCCTGCCTCGTCCAGGATGTCCGCCTCGACGCCGGGGAAGGGCCGCGTCGCGCTGCCTGGCTTCAGCTCCGTGACGGGCAGCGGGGTAATCATGAACATGCCCGTTTCGGTCTGCCACCAGGTGTCCATGATCGGGCAGCGTTCCTTGCCGATGACCCGGTGATACCAGCGCCACGCCTCCGGGTTGATGGGCTCGCCCACGCTGCCGAGCAGGCGCAGCGTGGACAGGTCATGCCTGTTGGGCCAGGCATCCCCGAAGCGCATCAGCCCGCGGATGGCTGTGGGCGCCATGTAGAGCACGTTGACCCCGTACTTCTCGATCATGCTCCACCAGCGGTTCGGGTAGGGAAAAGTCGGCGCGCCCTCGTACATGAAGCTCGTCGCGCCGAGCAGCAGCGGCCCGTAGACGATGTACGAGTGGCCCGT
>CAZTMA010000179.1:7634-9249 GCA_964614645.1 uncultured Anaerolineales bacterium | reverse complement strand
TCTCCATGTGCAGGCTTTGGCAGCGCTGCGTCAGGCGTTCGCACAGGCCGATGAATTCCTCGATCCCTTCGATGCGCTGGATGGAATCCTGAAAAACCACGTCCGGGTGATAGTACGGATAGATATGCGACCAGTCCGGCTTGCCGGCGGTGTTATAAGTTCTGCCCCACAATTCCCTGACGGTATTGGCGTCCAGAGTCCTGAGCGCGCTGCCGGCATTGTCCCCAACCAGGAGGCCGCTGGGGAACGCTTCCGTTGCTTCCATTCGTCTCATCTCCGAATGCTTCTTTGTGGCCGGTCAACTATCAGAACGGCGCGCCCATATCCCGCAGCACGCGCTGAACCGCCGGGGTAAAGTCCGGCAGGAGGTCCAGCAGCTCCCAGGCGAGCAGATGCCACAGGTCGTCGTTCGCCGTGCGCAGCGCGTCCAGGCTCTCGCGCAGCCGCTCGACGTCCGCCGAGTCGGTGCGCGCCAGCTCTTCCGCAATCGCGTCCAGGTGGCCGGCCAGGCCGGCGGTGTCCTGGTTTGCGAGGGCGCCGCCCTGTTGTGCGAGGGCGCTGCGGACCGGCGCGAGGGCATCCTCGATGTCCCCGGCCGTCATCGTACCGGCGGCCAGGTTGCGGTCGAGGGTGCTGGCCGGGTCGCTGCCGCTGTCATAAAGCGAGCCGGGCCGGTAATCGTCCTCGATATCCTCGTCGGGCTGCAAGCGGCCGTGTACGTACGCATCGCCGCCGATGGATTCGCCGTCACCTGCGACCGCCACCTGGCCCAGCGGGCCGCCGGGCAGCGTCGCCAGGCTGTCGTCGGCCAGCATCCCGGCTTCCTCCTGCATGTCGGCCCAATCCTCGACGCCCATGTCATCCGTCTGCGCATCCAGGTCGAACTGGTCTGCGCCCGGCATCACGCCATCCAGGTGGGCCAAGTCCAGCGCCTCCTCGCCCTCGGTCAGCCCGTCCATCTCGTCCAGCGCGAGCACGTCGTCGCGCGTGGGGATGCGGCTGTCATCGGGTGCATCCGCGCCCTCGGTGTCCACGTCAGGGAGGCCCCTGGCCATCCGCCCGGCACGCACCGTGTCCGGATGCTCTCCGCCGCTGCGCGCCTGGACGTCGTCGCGCAGCCCGCCCACAAGGGCCTGGCCCTCTTCCTCGGCCGGCGGCTGCCAGGCCGTGCCATGGGCGAGCGCCAGCTCGTTGAAGTCCTCCAGCAGCTCCTCCAGCCGCTCCGCCAGCGCAGCATCGCCCTCGACCATCGCCTCGAGCGCGCCGATGACCTCCGCCCGGTTCGACTCCGGCTCGGCCCGGAACTCCTCCCACAGGGGGGTATACATGTCGCTCTCGCGCATCCGGGCCGCGAGCAGCTCCCGCAGCTCCCCCGCCAGGCTCACGCCCTCCGGCCCGGCCTGTTGCTCCAATTCCTCCCCGCCCCGGCGGTCCAGCAGCAATATCAGGTCAATAATATCGTTTACAGCCATGATCGTTCCCTCTCACTATCACATAATGTCGCCATGTCGACATGCTCCCAGTGTAACACACCCCGGCCAAGTGGTATGGAGCCAAGCCCACATACCTCTCTCCGTATCACCCGTTCCCCTGTTCCCCTGTTCCCCCGTTCACC
>CAZTMA010000179.1:0-7624 GCA_964614645.1 uncultured Anaerolineales bacterium | reverse complement strand
CTCAACTCCATCACCCCATCACCCCATCACCTTGTCACCCCGTCCCCTGTTCTCCTCTTCACCTGTTCCCCTCTTCCCCCGTTCACCCCGTCACCTTGTCACCCCGTCACCTTGTCACTATAATACGCCCCATGAACCCACACCTCCCGGCCACGTTCCGCGCCCTGCGCCACCACAACTTCCGGCTCTGGTTCTTCGGCCAAGGGTTCTCGCTCATCGGCACGTGGATGCAGATGATGGCTCAGCAGGTCCTGGTGTACCGGCTGACCGGCTCCGCAGCCGCGCTGGGCATCGTGACGGCCATCGGCCTGATCCCCCTCATCCCGCTCTCGCTCTGGGGCGGGTCGATTGCCGACCGGATTCCCCGCCGCACCATCATCCTGTTTTCGCAGGTCGTGATGATGGTGCAGGCCTTCATCCTGGCCGCGCTGACCTGGTTGGATGTCGTGCAGATCTGGCACGTCTATGTGCTGGCGTTCGTGCTCGGCGCCGCGCAGGCCATCGACATGCCTGCCCGGCAGGCGTTCATCGTGGACATGGTCACCGTGCGCGAGGACCTGACCAACGCCATCGCGCTGAACTCCACCATCTTCAACGGCGCGCGGGCGCTCGGCCCGGCACTCGCAGGCACGCTGGTGGCCGCATTGGGCGAGGGCCCTGCCTTCCTCATCAACGGCCTGAGCTTCGTGGCGGTCATCATCAGCCTGCTGTTGATGCGCAGCCTGCCCGTGCGCGCGACTGCAGCCGCCGCACGGCGCAACCTCGCCGGCCACATGGCCGAGGGCTTCCGCTACATCCTGAGCCGACAGACCATCGTCATCCTCATCAGCCTCGTGGCGGTCAGCGCGTTCATGTCCATGCCCTACAGCACGCTCCAGCCCGTGTTTGCCGGGGAGGTGCTTATAGACAGCGCGCAGCCCGTCATCCGGTACCTGTGCGACGGGCCAACGCCCCGCTTCCGCTGCGAATCGCCCGAGGCCCTGCCGCTCGGCATCCTCCTGACCGCAGTCGGGGTCGGTGCGGTGATCGGCGCGCTGGCCGTGGCGTCGCTGCCCAACGATGCGCGACGGGGACCCTTCCTCACGCTCGGCAACCTGGGCTTTCCCGCATTCCTGATCGCCTTCTCGCTGTCGCGCTCGTTCCTGCTGTCCTTAGTCCTGCTGATGGGCGTGGGCGCCACCTTTGTCTTTCAGAATTCGCTCGCCAACACGCTGCTGCAGCTTGCGGTGCCGGATGAGGTCCGGGGCCGGGTGATGAGCGTCTACACGCTGGTCTTCCAGACCATGATGCGGCTCGGCGGTCTGCAGGCCGGGCTGATGGCCGACCGGTTCGGCGCGCCCTTTGCGGTGTTCATCGGCGCGCTCATCTCGCTCGGCTACGGGCTGTACGTGGCGGTGCGCTATCCCCGTGTGAGGAACATGGCATGAGCACGCCATCTGCCGCGTTCATCCCCGGGCTGGGCGAGGTGCCCGCCGGCAGCGGGCTGGCGCCGCTGCAGACGGGCGGCGGCGGGCGGTTCCGGGTGGGCGCGGGCGGCGTCGCCTCCATCCATGCGACGGGCGACGGGAAGGTGGAGTTCATCGCGTTCCACGACACTGGGGGCGAACGGGGGGCGCACACGCTGGCCTATGTGGGGTCCAGCCTGGGCTATCCGGCCTTCTACCCAGTGCACGAGGTCCGGCTGGAGCGGCCCGTGCAGGCGGTGTTGATGGACCTGGACGGCACGAGCGTTCACAGCGAGGGCTTCTGGACGTGGATCATCGAGCAGACGACCGCCAGCCTGCTCGGCAATCCCCGTTTCACGCTCGAACCGGCGGACCTGCCCTATGTCTCCGGCCACAGCGTGTCGGAGCACCTGCAGTACTGCGTGACCAAGTACTGCCCCGGCCGGACGGTGGAGCAGGCGCGCGAGCTCTACTTCGGACATGCCCGTCGCGAGATGCGAGCCATCCTGGAAGGGCGGGGCCGGTCCGATGCCTTCCAGCCTGCGCCCGGGCTGAAGGAGTTCCTGCTGGCGCTCAAGGCGGCCGATATCCGCATCGCGCTGGTGACCTCGGGGCTGCACGAGAAGGCGTACCCGGAGATCGTCGCCGCGTTTCGCACGCTGGGCCTGGGCGACCCGGCGGAGTTCTACGATGCCATCATTACCGCCGGCTACCCGCTGGGCCGGGGTGCAGCAGGCACGCTGGGCGAGCTGACCCCCAAGCCGCACCCCTGGCTCTACGCCGAGGCCGCACGCGTCGGCCTGGGCATCCCCTTCAGCGAGCGCAACCGTGTGGCCGGCATCGAGGATTCCGGCGCGGGCGTCTGCGCCATCCGCCTGGCCGGGTTCCCCACGATCGGCCTGGCCGGGGGGAACATCGAGGCCAGCGGGACGCGGGCGCTGTGCAGCCATTTCTGCGCCGGCCTGGCGGAGGTGCAGCGCGTCATCCTGGATGACCGGCTTCCGGGTGAGGCGGAATAGGACACAGATTGGACTGATCTGACTGATTCACCTGATCCATAAACATCATCAGCCCGTACTCGCCGCCGTGTGCCAGGTGCTTGCGTAGGGGCGGGGTCTCCCCGCCCGCAGAGGTGTCCGAGACCCCGGGCGGGGAGACCCCGCCCCTACATATCCCACCCCAATATGCCCCAAACCGCGCAAATCTACTACTTGACAGATTGGAACATCTGTGCTATTCTGACCAAGGTAGCCAGAGCCGGTCTGGCAGGTGCAGCAGCGGGCGCAACTGCGCGTGAAATTGCAGCAACGCCACCGTCGATGTTACAATCAGGTCCTACCCGGGACGGTGGCGAAATGGCATACGCATCGGTCTTAAAAACCGAGGGGTGAACAGCCCGTGTGGGTTCGAGTCCCACCCGTCCTATCGTACTTCCGCAGTCGCCCAGACGTCGTCCAGACGTCGTCCAGACGTCGCCCAGACGTCGTCCGCACGTTAAGTCCTCAGGTCTCTCCATAACTGCTACCACCCGTCAACCGGGCCGAGGCGCTCCGGTGCTCTCTGATTCTATGTTCCACAGGTGAAAGCTCCGAAACACATCCCCTAATCCCCACCGTTCCTACGGGTGGCATGTGAGGTCAAAATGATCGACAGGTCAGCCAACATCCCCTCCGAGCTGCGCGACCGTCCGCAATGGGTCGCCGCCCACATCAGTCCTTCCAAGAAACGACCGGGCAAGACTGAGAAGATCCCGGTCAACCCCACCACGAACCAATATGCTGACAGCAGCGACCCCACGACGTGGGGCACGCTGGCCGCAGCCCTGGCGTGCCAACGCCGTGGCCAGTGGCAAGGCATCGGGTTCGTCTTCTCGCAGGATGACCCCTACTGCGGGATCGATTTCGACGACGTGATAGACCAGGACGGCAACGTCGAGCAATGGGCGCTGGACTACGTGCGGCTGCTCGACTCCTACACCGAGCGGAGCCAGAGCGGCAAGGGGCTGCATATCATCACCCGCGCCGCTCTGCCGCCCGAGGGCCGCAAGAAGGGGCCGGTGGAAATGTACGACGCCGGGCGTTTCTTCGTGTTCACCGGCGACGTGCTCGAAGGCTATACGGCCGTGCGCGACGCCCAGGCAGCCGTCGACCTGGTGCACCGTGAGACGTTCGGCCCGCCCGCACCCCCGGCCCGGGTTCCGGACCGTGGCCCGATATGTGCCGCCCTCCCGGCCCGGCCGCCCCAGGTGACGCGGCAGCCGGGTCCGCTGGACGATGCCCGGCTGATCGACAAGCTGCGCGCCTGCCGGGGCGGCAAGTATGCCGCGCTGTGGGCCGGCCGGCTGACCGGGTATGCGTCACAGTCGGAGGCCGATCTGGCCTTGTGTCACGGGCTGGCGTTCTATGCGGGCGGTGATGCGGCCACGGTGGACCGGCTGTTTCGCCAGAGCGGCCTGTATCGCGAGAAGTGGGACCAGCCCCATTTTCGCGGCGGCACGACCTATGGCGCCGCCACGATCGCCAAGGCGCTGAGCGGGCTGACGCAATTCTACGATGGCAACGGCCGCGAGCCCGGCGTCTCGCCTGCGAGTGCGCCCAGCCTGCCTGACGAACCCGAGTGGATGACGACGACTGCCGCGCCTGTCGTTGAGCCGTCCCCATCCGGGCTGCCCCCGGCCGCGCCCTCCCCGAACGAGTCGCGCCCCGCGCTGCCCCAGCGCAAGACGACGTGGACGGCGGCGGAACTGCTGGCGGCGCATTTTCCGGAACCCCAATGGGCTGTGCCCGGCATCATCCCGACCGGGCTGACCTTCCTGGCCGGGCGGCCCAAGGTGGGCAAGAGCTGGCTGGCGCTGCAGATTGCCATTGCGGTGGGCACGGGCGGCATGGTGCTCGACAGGCACATCGCTCCGGGGCGGGTGCTGTACCTGGCGCTGGAGGATAATGCGCGACGGCTCCAGGAGCGGACGCGCAAGCAGGGCATGCCGGCCGCCGCAGCCATCCGCTTTGAGACGGCGTGGCGGCGGTTCACCGACGGCGGGCTCGCCATCGTGGACACGCTGGGCCGGGCGTTGGGCCGGGCCGACCAGTCGGACCTGGCCGACATGACCGACCTCGTCGGCGGGCTGCAGGAGTTTGCGGTGACGCGTGACATCGCCGTGCTCGTGCTGGACCACCATCGCAAGCCGGCGGGCTTTGAGGGCAACCCGATCGACGACATCGTCGGCTCGACGGCGAAAAGCGCGGTGGCGGATGCCGCCCTGGGGCTGTTCACGCAGCAGGGCAAGCGCGGCGCCACGCTGAAGGTCACCGGGCGGGACGTGGAATGGCAGGACCTCGTGTTGGGGTGGGATACCACAACCTGCTGCTGGCAGTACGAAGGCACGACCGAGGAAGTCGCCAGGGAGGGGCGGGTGGGCGAAGTGCTGGCCGTCCTGCAGGAGCACTACCCAGAGATGCTTACGGCAGATGAGATAGCCAAGCTGTGTCGGATGCAACGCGCGAACGTTGTTCCGCTACTCAACGACCTGACCAACAAAGGCTATGCGGAACGCATTGAGAAGCAGGGTAAGCAGCAACCATTCCGGGCTATGAAAGCCGGTTGATAGGGGCTAGAAGGGTCATACAGTTCATACAGTTCATACACATGAGGGCAGAAACAGGGGCAAGTGTATGAACTGTATGATGTGTATGATGCTTTTTTTAGGGCATCGGCGCCATGCCGGGCTGCCCGGGCTGCACCGGCCCGATCCGGAACGGCCGCATCATCTCGTTGTCCTCATGCTCCACGATGTGACAGTGCCAGACGAACTGGCCGGGCGTGGCAAACTGTGCCTTGATGCGCGTCACCTGGCCTGGGTAAGCGGTCACGGTGTCCTTGAACCCGGTCTCCCAGGGCTCCGGCGGCGTGATGTTGCCGTCGAGCTGGACCGGCTGCACGACCTCGCCGTCGTCGTCGAGGACCAGGCCCTCCCGGTTCAGGACCTCGAAGACCACCTCGTGCACGTGCATCGGGTGCGCATCGCCGGTCGTGTTGTAGAACTCCCATATCTCGGTCGCACCCACCTCGGGGTTCTCGGTGACCGGCTCCATCCACATGACGTGGTGCGCATTGCCCTCTGCGTCGACCGTGCCGAGCAGGGCCTCGACGGGGCCTTCGACCTCTTCGCCCCCGGCGTCGTACCCCATCCCCATCATCTCGATGAGGGCCAGGCGCCGCGTCACGGCCGGTGCGGGCAGCGGCTGGAGGGCCGGCAGCTGCAGGAACGCCGGCGGGGTCGAGCGGTCACGCCCCTTCGCTGCAATCACACGGAACTCCAGCACCTGGCCGGTGCTGTCAGGGTCCGCGACCGGGAAGTCCACGCCCGGGATGCCGCCGCCGAACGGCTCGTCCGGCCCCACGTTGCCCAGCACGTAGTTGCCTGTGGGCACGTTCGTGAAGTCGACGATCACATCCGCACGCTCGGCCAGCCCCAGCAGCAGCCGGTTGCCCAGCGCCGTGATGTTGGCCGGTGCGGCGAGGAACCCGCCCTCGTTGCCGATCTGCCACACTTCGACGCCCGGGATGTTCGTGAAGTCCAGGATCAGGAAGCGCGACTGGCAGCCGTTCAGGAAGCGCAAGCGGTAGCGCCGCTGCTCGACCGTCTGGAAGGGCCAGGTATTGCCGTTGACCATGATGCAGTTGCCGAAGAACTCGGGGTTCCAGATCGGCGAGAAGCCGTGGCCGTGCATGCCGGTTTCGGGCAGGTAGGGGCCGACGATCGCGTCGAAGAACGCGCGCGTGTCCGGGTAGAAGAGCGAGCCGTCCTCGTTGAAGGAGCGGTCCTGGATCGCCATCGGGATCTCGTAGTAGCTCTTGCCCGCAGGAGTGCCTGACGACGGTGCGGGACCGGGGAGGACCCCACGCCTGCCCGTGCGCGTGTCGAGCACCTCGTCGCCCGGGCCGCCGCGAATGATGTAGAATCCCGCCGGGCCGGCATAGACGTTGAGCCGGGTCATGCCCAGCGTGTGGTCGTGGTACCAGATGGTCGAGGCCCGGTTCGCGTTCGGGTACTGGAAGACGGCGTACCCCGGTCCCCACTCCACGCCCTCGGCGGCCAGGTAGCTGTCGCGGGCCTTGGCGGCGAAGAAGTCATACCAGGTGCCCTCGGTTGCATAGCCGGGCGGGATGTTCTTGGCGGCCGGCAGGTACCACGCCTCTGCATAGCCGTCGCTCTCGTCGCCCACACCCACCGCACCATGGACGTGCGTGATCATGGGGACCGGGCCGGTGTACGGGCCGGGCGTCGCCTCGAATTCCGGCCGGGTGTCGCGCCCCGCGATCCCGCCCGGCGGATTCGCCCAGTGCAGCGTCGGGTCGACCGCCAGCAGGTGGGGCAGGAAGTTGCCGTCTTCGTCGACGAGCTCGTTGATCCACTTGATCCGGACGGGCGTGTTGTGCTCGGCTTCGATGGTCAGCGAGGGAGCGTTGAAAATCTGCGGCCCGTTCTGCGCAGTGGCGGGCCCATAACCCCAGACGGTCGTCGCCGGCAGGCCGGCGGGCAGGATCTGCTGGGCAAACTGCCGCATGGCGATCTCGTAATAGTCGAAGTTCTTGGCCTTCGTCGTCTTGACCTTGCCGGCCCTGGGCATGGCCGGCGGGATGAGCAGGGGCGTTGCATACTTCGGGATGTTCACGGGATCCAGCGTGCCGCCCGGAATGGCTTCGAGGGGTGCAGCGAGGCGCACGGTGCGCGACGCCGGGGCAACGCCAGCCGTCGTGGCAGCTGAGGCAGCCGTGGCTGCCCCCGCAGGCACCTTCCCGACGAGGTACGCGCCTGCACCGGCCGAAATAATGTACTTGATAAAGCTCCGTCTGGTGATCATCTGGCTCTCCTGGCAATAGAAGTCTCGTCCACATCTCTAACACAACCATAGTCGTCCGGCCACACGTTTGGCCACGGCCCCACAACTCCGGGCACGGCGCGTGTGAACGAGTACGGGACAATTATAGTATCATAATGGTATTTATAACTGCAACTGGCATTCCAATGTGATTCTGGGTTTTGAGTTGGGGGGTCAACGGGGAATCGGTCATCACCCTTGGCTATGATCCGCAGCGGGGCCAGGTCCCTGCGCGCGACACAGTAAACGCCACGAACGCCTTCACCTCGGCCAGCTCGTCCGCCCCGATCGGGTCGT
>CAZTMA010000178.1:0-9302 GCA_964614645.1 uncultured Anaerolineales bacterium | reverse complement strand
GACTGGGACCAGCTCATCGACGACATCCTGCTGGCGAAAATCTGCCACATGAACTTCTGGCGGCTCACCCAGCGGCCCGTGCAGGCAGAGGTCTACGACTTCTGCGACCGGCTCGGCCTGCTGACGCAGACGGACCTGCCGCTGTTCGGGATGCTGCGCCGCAACCAGTTCAGCGAGGCGGTGCGCCAGGCCGGAGAGATGGAGCGGTTGGTGCGCGGGCATCCGTGCAACATCATGGTGACCTACATCAACGAGCCGTTCCCCATGGGCCGCGGCAAGCTCCACCGGCACCTGTCGCGGCCGGAGCTGGAGCGCTTCTTCGAGGCGGCCAGCCATGCCGTCCGCCAGGAGAACCCCGACCGCGTCATCAAACCGGTAGACGGCGACTATGACCCACCCGGCCCGAGCCTGCCGGACAACCACTGCTACTGCGGCTGGTACAACGGGCACGGGGTGGACTTGGGCCGGCTGCATCGCGGGTACTGGCAGAAGGTCAAGCCGGGGTGGCGCTACGGCTGCGGCGAGTTCGGCTCGGAGGGACTGGACCCGGTCCACGTGATGCGCGGCCACTACCCCCCCGCATGGCTGCCCGCCGATGCCGATGAGGAACGGACGTGGATGCCCGACCGCATCGTCGGCGCGCAGACGGGCCGGTTCCACTATATGTGGTTCGAGACGCAGCACACGGTCTCAGACTGGGTTGCGGCCAGCCAGGCGCACCAGGCCTGGGCCACGCGACTGATGACCGATGCGTTCCGCCGCGACAGCCGCATGGTGTCCATCGCCATCCACCTGTTCATCGACGCATTCCCGTCCGGCTGGATGAAGACCATCATGGACGTGGAGCGCGGCCCGAAGCCTGCGTACTTCGTCTATCGCGACGCGTTGACCCCGCTGATGATCAACCTGCGCAGCGACCGCACCGGCTTCTGGGCCGGGGAGCGCATGGCGTTCGAGGCGTGGGTGTGCAACGACCTGGACCATGCACCGGATGGCGCGACGCTCCACTACCAACTAGAGGTGGGCGGCCAGATCGTCTTCAGCCAGGCCGCGCCGGCCGACATCCCGGTCTGCAGCAGCGCATACCAGGGCGCGATCGAGATCACGGCCCCAACGGTGGAGAGTCGCACGGATGCAGTCGTCCGACTAGGCCTCGTGGGTGCAGACGGGGCGGTGTGGCACGACACAAGCCTGGAAATCACCCTGTTCCCGCCGGTCGCCGTCGAGACGCGGCCTGTGCGTGTAGTCGGAGGCGATAACAGCGCAGCAGCGCGGTTGGCCCACGAGCTGGGGCTACCGGCCGACCGAACGGACTCACCAGACGACCAGGTCATTATCATCAGCGACCCCTATGACTATGAGAAGCAGGCAGAGTCCATCGAACATGCCGTGCGTGCAGGCGCGCATGCCATCTTCCTGAACCTGCCGCCGGGCGAGCACACCATCTGCGGCGACAGGGTGGAGGTGAGAATCGCAGGCATGAACGCCCGGCACTTCGCGTCGCGTGCGACCGGACACCCACTCGTCGCGGGCTTCCAGCCGCACGACTTCCGCTTCTGGTATGATGCCGATGCGGGCTACGTTACACCGCTGCTCGGCTCGACGTTCAGCGTTTCGCCCGATGAAGGATGGTCGCCCATCTTGCTCAGCGGCAACGGCGATTGGCAGGGCAAGTGGGGGCCCGCGTGGGCCGCGGCACAACGGCCCTGCGGCGCGGGCCGGGTGACCATCTGCCAGGTCGCGCTGGCGGGCCGCACAGCCGGCAACCCGGCCGCGCGGATCTTCGCCGCACGGCTGCTGGATGCGTAGAAAGTGAAAACCATGCAGAGCCTCGAGCGCGTACGCCGCGCCATCCATTTCCAGGGACCGGATCACATCCCCCATCTCCTGACCGACGGCCTGCCGAACGACATCGTCTGGCTCTGGCCCCCGCGCCCCCGCACCGGACTGTCAACCGACTGGTATGAAGTGAGCCAAGGCACTGTCGTTGAGAGAAGTCCGCATTCTCAAATGCGGACGGACCCACTCAACACAGAAGGCCATGCCGCATCTGAGGATGCTGCACTCCTCAACCGCATGGCGGGTAACGGTGAGGACCAACCCACGCGGCGCTGGCGGCGGTTCGATGAATGGGGCACGCGCTGGGAGCGTTTCGGGCCGTCGGGCAACGGGGAGGTCGCGGAACCCGCGCTTGCCGACTTATCGCGGCTCGACGAGGTGCTGCGCCTGCTGACCACCCCGCCCCCGCTGGAGCCGCTGGCGGATATCCGCCGGCAGGTCACGGCCGCACCCGATATGTACTACCTCGGCGTGCTGCAGTACCCGTCGCTCTACGAGGCGGCCCACGGCCTGCGCGGGCTGTCTCCCTTCCTCGCTGACCTGTACGAGCACCCGGCGGAGGTCAACCGCCTGCTGGATCGCTTTGCCGAGTCGCAGCTCATGTGCATCGACCTGTATGCGGACAGCGGCGTCCACGGCGTCATGTGGTACGACGACTGGGGGATGCAGGACCGCACCTTCATCAGCCCGAAGCTGTGGGATCGGTACTTCGCGCCGCGCTACCGGCAGTTGTGGGAACACGCGCACGCCCGCGGGTTGGATGTATGGATGCACTCGTGCGGCTACATCCTGCCTTTTCTCCCGCGCCTGGTGGACTGCGGGCTGAACGTCATCCAGATGGACCAGCAGGAGAACATGGGGCTGGCCGCGCTCGACCGGGCGGTCGGCGGCAGCCTTGCATTCTGGTGCCCGGTGGACATCCAGCACACGATGGTCACGGGCAGCGAGGCGGATATCGAGGACTACGTGCGCCGGATGGTCTACCACCTGGGGCGGCACAACGGGGGCCTCGTCTCGAAGGTGTACCCGACCCCGCAGGACGTCGCACACACGCCGGAGAAGATCGCGGCCATGTGCCGGGCGTTCCGCAAGTGGGGCGTCTATCCAGTCATGTGGTCGCCGGATGGGACAGGATGAGCGGTTGGGAGGGTCAACGCAACGGATGCCGCTTCGCGGTCCACGGATAAACGGATGGGCGCACCCCGTCCACAACCGATATCTGTTTATCCGTTCGTATCAGTTGCGCCGAAGCGCGGACAGCCGCTCAACCGGCATCGAGCGGCAGGAGGAAGCCACGTGACGCCACACCAGGGACCGGTCGCACCGACCCTTGACCTGCGCGACATGCTGCGCGCGTACATCATCCGCCGCAGCCTCAGCTACATGGCCGACGCTGCGGAACGCCGCCGCGCCAGCCTGGACTCCGGCGACATCGCAGCGTACCGCGCAGCCATTCGCAAGGCGGTCGCGGGATTCTACGGGGAATTCTGGGCGGGTAGGGGCGGGGTCGCCCCGCCCCGGCAGGTATTCACGGCGGGCGGGGTGACCCCGCCCCTACAGGCGTTCCCCGTGCGCGAGGTCAGCCGGTTCGACCGGGCCGGCTACCGGCTGGAGAACGTTCTGTTCGAGTCGTTTCCCGGCTGGGAGGTCAACGCGACGGTCTACGTGCCGCTCGACTATGGGCCGCCCTTCCCCGCGGTCATCATCCCGGTCGGCCATTCGGGAAAGCAGTTCGCTTCGTACCAACTGCCCGCGCAATACTTCGCGCGCGCCGGCTATCTCGCAGTGACCTTCGACCCGCCGGGCCAGGCGGGCGAAAAGCAGACGGGCAACGACCACTTCGTGGACGGCGTGCGCTGTTACCTCGCCGGGCAGACCTCGAGCCGCTACTTCGTCGGTGATGCGCTCCGGTGTGTGGATTATGTCATCTCACGCCAAGACGTGGATGCGCAACGCGGGGTCGCGATGACCGGCGTCTCCGGCGGCGGCACCACCACCACCCTGGCGACCCTGCTGGACGAGCGCATCACAGTCGCCGGGCCGTCCTGCTGCCTGACCCCCCTGGCCGACTTGGACATCACTCAATGCTATGCGGGCTGCCCCGAGACGCATATGTGGCGGCGCTACGCCGAGGGCGTGGACGAGCTGGACCTCATCGCAGCGGCCTGCCCGACGCCCATCCTGCTGATGGCCGGTGCGTACGACGAGGTATTCCACATCGAGGACACGCGGCGGCTGGCCGAAGAGGTTGCCGCGTTCTACGCAGCTGCAGGCGCGGGCGACCACTTCGAGTTCTTCGTGGACGACGCGGGCCACGGCTATACGCTCGCCCAGGCGCGCGAGTTCACCCGCTTCATGGATCGCTGGCTGCGGGACATCCCCGATAGTCCAAACGCCTTGCGGAGTCCGCATCCTCAGACGCGGACGGAGGGTGTATCTGGACGAGACCTACCGGACGCAGACCCTGCGGACTTCACCCTGGACCCCGTCGAGATGCTGCGCGGCGCGCCGCGGCAGGACGTGAACATGCGCACGCTCGCGCTCGCGTGCGCATACGAACTGGCCGCCGCGCGCGCCGGAGCGCCGACACCCGCAGACATCCGCACTATCGTCCAGGCCCTGATCCACCCTGAGCCGTCAGCCAATCGTCCACCTGAAATCTTCAATCTGCAATCTGCAATCTTCAATTCTCTGCCATCCAGCGTCGCACACTTACCCTTCCAGGTCTGGACGCACGACTGGCAGCAAGCCCTTCTGAATCCGGAGCCCGGAATCGAGCTGCCCGCTACGCTGCTGCTGCCGCGGGAGGGCGGCACGCGCGCCGCAGCCATCCTCCACTTCGACGACGCGGGGCGCAACCGCCAGCTCTACCGCAACGGGCTGCTCGCGCGGGCCGCCGGCTTCCTCGAACGTGAGGGGCCGCACGCGGCGGTGATGAGCGTGGATCTGCGCGGGTGGGGCGACAGCACGCCCGCGGTCTATCCGTACGAGATGGCGGGCTGGGGCGGGGTAGACCGCTACCTGGCCTACGCCACGGCCGCGCTGGGCGACCCGGTGCTGGCGATGCGCGCCCGCGACGGGCTGGCCGCGCTGGCCTACCTGCGGGAGCGACCCGAAATCGACCCTGCCCGCATCATGGTCACCGGCTGCGGGCTGGGCGGTGTCGTCGCGCTGCTCGTCGCAGCCGCTGACGGCGGCGCCGCCGGGCTTGTCACCTGGGACGCCCTGGTGAGCTTCCACAGCCTGCTCCAGACGACCGACTACCGCTGGCCTGCCGACGCCTTCCTGCCCAACGCGCTGCTGTACTGCGATCTGCCGGAGCTGGTCGCCGCGCTCCCCTGTCCTTCAGCTATTCTGAACCCGCGCGACGGGGCGGGGGTGCCCTTAGACTGCGCAGCCATGGAAGAACTGAATGCAGGACTGGCCACGACAACGTATCGAAACGAAGTCGATAGCGGCAACATTGTGACCGCGCTGCGCAGCCTGCTGGGCTGAGCGATCAATACGACCTATTGCGGGGCAACGGATAGCAACTGATAAACGGATAGAGGCTGTGTGCGAGAAAGCATATCCGTTTATCCGGTGCGAACCGAAGGTTCGGCTCTATCCGTTGCCCCGCACCCACCCAAAACCATGCCGATGCCACATCCCCTGACCCGCCGCGAATTCCTGGCCGCCACGTTCGGCCTGGCCGGTCTGTTCAGCGCGCCGCGCGTCAAAGGCCACCCGTTCAAGGAGAAATCTATGGAATTCTACGTCTCGCCGCAGGGCAAGGATACCTGGTCGGGCATGCAACCCGAACCGGACGCAGGTGGGAACGATGGCCCGTTTGCCACGCTGGAGGCCGCACGGGATGCCATCCGCCGGCTGAAGCGCCGCGGGCCGCTGCCTGCGAATGGAGTGCGTGTCTTGCTGGCAGAGGGCACATACGAACGCCGCACCACCTTCGCGCTGACCGCAGAGGACAGCGGGACCGCGGCCGCGCCGGTCAGCTATGAGGCGCTCGACGCCGGGCAGGTGCGCATCAGCGGCGGGCAGGCCCTCAGTGGCTTCACACCAGTTGGGGACCCAGCGATCCTGGCCCGCCTGGATGAGGCGGCGCGGGAGCAGGTGCTCCAGTGCGACCTCGCGGCCCAGGGCATCACCGATTACGGCAGCCTGCGCCCGCGCGGGTTCAACCGCCTGACCGAGCCCGTCGGGCTGGAGCTGTTCTACGATGACCTGCCGATGCCGCTGGCGCGCTGGCCCAACGAGGGCTGGGGCAAAGTCATCCAGGGCTCGACGGACAACAAGAGCCACGAGTTCACGTTCACGGCACTCCGGCCCCACTGGGCCACCGCGGACGACCTGTGGCTGTATGCCTACTGGCAGTACGACTGGGCCGACACCTACGACCGGGTCAAGCGAGTTGACCTGGAGCGCAAGACCATCAGCCTGCACAGCGGAGGCGACTGGGGCATCCGCAGCGGCGCACGATTCCGCGTGCTGAATGTCCTCGAAGAACTGGATGCGCCCGGCGAGTGGTACCTCGACCGCAAGACGGGCATTCTCTACTTCTGGCCGCCCGTCACATCCGCCGGCGGACAGACGGCGGTCTCGCGGCTCGAAACGCCGCTCGTCATGCTCAGGGATGTGGAGCACGTCACTTTCCGGCGGCTGACCTTCGAATGTACGCGCGGGCACGGCATCGTCATCACCGGGGGCGGACACAACCGGGTCGACGCCTGCACGCTGCGCAACATCGGCAATGTCGCGATCTGCATCGGTGAGGGTGCGGAGAACTACCAGAGCCGCATCTATGACGACACGACCTGGAACCGCAATGCGGGGGTCGACCAGGGCGTGACGGACTGCCGTATCTTCCACTGCGGCGAGGGCGGCATCCAGCTCGGCGGCGGCGACCGCAGGACGCTCACACCGGCGGGCAACTTCGCGACCGGCAACGACATCTATGATTCGAACCGGCTGGCGCGCACCTACCGGCCCGGCATTGCCGTGGACGGCGTGGGCAATCGGGTGGCCGGGAACCACATCCACGATCTGCCCCACTTCGGCGTCTGGCTCCACGGCAACGACCACGCCATCGAGCGCAACGAGATCGACCACGTCTGCCTCGACACGAACGACGCGGGCGCGTTCTACATGGGCCGGGACTTCAGCGAGCGGGGCAACGTCATCTGCGAAAACTACTTCTACGACCTGGGCGAAGGCGACCTCGTGCAAGGCGTCTACCTGGACGACTGTGCGAGCGGCACGACCATCGAGCGCAACATCTTCGTGCGCGCGGGCCGGGGGATGATGATCGGCGGGGGACGGGACAACATCGTGATGGGCAACGCCTTCGTCGAGTGCCAACCATCGATCCACCTTGACGGCCGGGGCATCGGCTGGGCCAGCTTCTGGTTCAACGGCAAGGATCAGACCCTGCTGAAGCGGCTGGCCGCGGTGGGTCATGATCGCCCGCCCTACAGCCGCCGCTACCCCGAACTGGTGTGCCTGCTGGACGACCAACCCGCGTTCCCCAAAGGCAACCGCATCACGAACAACCTCTCGGTGGACAGCCGCTGGCTCGACCTGCTGGACGGGCTAACGGAGAATGACGTGGAGTTGCGCGGCAACGTGGTGTATCCGGGGTAGGTTTGGATCACAAAGGCACGACGCCACAAGGTTTGTGATCCAAACCCTGCGTACTGCTTCAGGCGGTCAGGTATCCCCCGTCGACCTGATAGGTGCCGCCGCTGACAAATGAGGCGGCATCCGAACAGAGCCACAACACAACCGCCGCAACCTCCTCGGCAGTACCCAGGCGGCCGATCGGATGCTTCTTAACCAGCATCTGATTGACTGCCTCATCTTCGCGCAACTGCTCCGTCATGCTCGTTGCAATGAAACCGGGGCAGACGGCATTCACCCGAATCCCACTCGCTGAGTATTCCAGCGCCGCGGCTTTCGTGAGTCCGACAACACCGTGCTTGCTGGCCACGTACGCAGGGGAGCCTTCGAAAGCTACCAGTCCGAGGATGGACGCCATGTTGACGATTGCACCGCCGCCCTGCTTCAGCATCTGCTGAACCTCGGCCTTCATCCCCAGGAAGACACCTGTGAGGTTGATGTCTATGACCAACCGCCACTGGTCTTCAGGATACTCGCCGACCGGTGCAGCTGCGCCGCCGATGCCGGCATTGTTCACCGCATAATCCAGGCGGCCATAACGTTCAACCGCGGCCTTGACCGCAGCTTCGATCTCAGCCGACTTTCTCACGTCCACTTTCTGGAAAAATGCGTCGCTGCCCGTATCCTTGACGAGCCGGACCGTCTCCTGGCCGCCCTGCTCGTCGACATCCGTTACAACCACTCGCGCGCCGCGTTGCGCGAAGCCAATCGCCGCCGCGCGGCCGATTCCTGACCCCGCGCCGGTGACGAGGGCCACTCTGCCTGTCATCTCTGCCATACCAGAATCCTCCTATACATCTTCGAATATTGACACTAACCTTCGCACAATCTCCCTACAGTTACCGTTGCGCCAGCTACAATTCCTGTGTATGCGCAAGGATGGTACAATCCTCGTTCGCACCGATACCTGCGTGTGTCGCCAGGGGTCCATCTTGTCTCAGTTGGCAGCCTATCTGCTTTGTGCTACCATGCACCGGTGGCACCAAGCCTAACGCCGGAGGGAGAATACGCAGCATGACGACTGAGCCAGGCAGAATACATCGTATCGCAATCAGTACGGGCGGCGGCGACGCACCCGGCCTGAATGCGGTGATCAGGGCGATTACGCTGGCCGCCCTCAACCGGGGCTGGGAAATATACGGCATTCGCGACGGTCTGACAGGACTGCTGCTGCCAGAGAAGTATCCGGAGGGCGGGCTGGTGCGCCTGACGCGCAACAGTGTGCGGGGCATCACGCACCTCGGCGGCACCATCCTGGGCACCACGAACAAGGGCAATCCGCTCCGTTTCCCCATCGAAGGCCCCGATGGGCAGATCGAGCTGGTCGACCGATCGGACGAACTGATTCGCAAGTTCCGGTTGCGCGAGCTGGATGCGCTCATCTCCATCGGCGGCGACGGTTCGATGGCGATTGCGGCTGCGCTCTCTGCCAAGGGCATCCGCGTCATCGGCGTTCCCAAGACCATCGACAACGACCTGGACAAGACAGTCGTCACCTTCGGGTTTGACACGGCGGTCGCATTTGCCATGGAGGCGATGGACCGGCTGCACTCCACGGCCGAGTCGCACGGCCGCATCATGGTCGTGGAGGTCATGGGCCGCTATGCCGGCTGGATTGCACTACACGCGGGCATCGCCGGCTCTGCGGACGCCATCCTCATCCCCGAGATTCCCTTCGATATCAATCGCGTGGCCGAGAAGGTGCGCGAGCGCGACGAGGCCGGACGCAACTTCACGATGGTCGTCGTCGCGGAAGGCGCGAAGCCGGTCGGCGGCGAGGTCTCGGTCAT
>CAZTMA010000177.1:0-9343 GCA_964614645.1 uncultured Anaerolineales bacterium | reverse complement strand
TCCAGCACGATGAAATGGCTGAGCCCGAACCAGCGCAGGGGGGTGTGCTCCAGCGTGTAAAGCACGCGCTGCAGCACGCGGCCCAGCACGGGCCGTCGCGCCACGATGTTGTCGAAGCCGGGGTAGATCACGGTGTGGTGGATGACACGCACGGGCTGGCCCGCGAAGAGCCGGCGGATGCCGCCGCGCGTGTACGCGCGGACGTGGGGCGCCAGCCGGTTGCGCAGGGGATCCGGCAGCCAGTTGATGAGCGGGGTGTTGCCGAAGTGATACTTGCCGTGCCAGTAGTGGCCGTGGGTCTCGAAGGGATAGAGCCGGTTGGGGCAGAACAGGACGATGCGGCCGCCGGGCGCCAGCACGCGCACCATCTCCGCAGCCGCACGGCAGTCGTCGTTCACATGCTCGATGACCTCGTGCGAGAACACCACGTCGAAGCTGTCCTCGTCGAACGGCAGCTCTTCCGCAGGCGCGACGACCACGAGCAGGCCGCGATCATGCGCCGCGGCAGCCGCAGCCTCGTCGATTTCCACGCCCACGACATCGGGCGAGAACTGGCTGAACTTCTCGGTGTACATGCCGACGCCGCAGCCCGCATCGAGGATGCGCGCACCCTCCAGCTTCGCCCACCTGCGCACCAAGGCCAGCCGGCGCTCCTGCCCCGCGCGCCAGACGTAGGACGGGTGGCCGCGCAGGGCCGCCTCATCATCGGTGCGCCGGAAATCTGCTCCTTGCATGACGGATCCCTCGTTAACAGCGGCTCTGCTCGCGGCGCCGGTACTTCCCCGCGGCGCGATTGCGCAGGATGGCGACGACCTGTCGCGCCATCTCCAGCGACTCGCGCATGAACTGGCTCTTGCCGCGGCCCTTCGTCGTGCTGACGTCGCGGTTGTGCCACTCCACTTCGACCTCTTTGATCGGCACGCCCCACTGCTGGGCCAGGTAGAGCAGCTCCACGTCGAACGCGCTGACCGTCCAGCCGGTGTGCGCGGCCTCCGTGGCGAAGAAGGATAGGTTGGGGAACAGCTCTGCGGCCAGATCGCGCCGCAGCGCCTTGAAGCCACACTGCGTGTCGTCAATCTCGCGCAGGAGCACGAGTCCGCGTGCCATGCGGAACAGCCGCGATGCCACGCGCCGGCCCAGCGAAAAGCCTGCGCGCCCCAGCCCGCGCGACCCGATGACGACCTCGTAGCCCCGGTCGAACCACGGCAGCAGCTTGGCCATCTCCGCCAGCGGCGTGGACTGATCCATGTCGGTGAACAGGACGACGTCGCCCTGCGCCTCGCAGATGCCGCCATAGACCGCTGCCGGCTTGCCGCCGTGAGGCAGCGCAAACACGCGTACGCCCCGGTGTGCCTGCGCAAACTGCCGGCACAGGGCAAGGCTGGCATCCGACGAGCCGTCATCCGCGATGACGAGTTCCCACGGCCGGTCCTGGCCCACGAGATAAGCGAGCACCTCATCCAGCACCCCGCGGCGCAGGTTGGCCTCTTCGTTATAGCAGGGGATGACAACGGAAATCAGGGATTGCGCTGCGGGCCTGGCTTCCGGGTTGCTATCAACCATAGTGCTCCTTCATCGCGGATTATCGGGCCATTTTATCACCGGTGCGATGGGGACACATAATGGACGGTTACAGGTGTACACGTGGCAGGTTTCAGGTTGGGGATTGCAGGAAGTCGAGCAGGGACTCAGGCACGAGGCGCAGCGAGCCGGATGCGCAGTCGGCCAGGGAGGCCCACAGGCAGGCGAAGCGCGTGCCGTCCGCCTCGGTTGACTCCAGGTCCGTCCGCTCGTACAGCGAGGCATCGGCCAACTGAGCCGCATACAACATGACCAGCTCGTGATGCGGCCGGCCGTTATAGGTGAAGATGTTTTCCAGCGTGCCAAGATAACGCACATCGCGCAGCTCCGCGCCGAGTTCCTCGCGCAGCTCCCGGACTACTGCATCGCTGCCGCGCTCCCCGTACTCGATGCCTCCGCCGAGCGGACGATAGAAGAACGAGCCCTTGACAGGGTCAAACGCCCGGAACACGAGCAGGCGCCCCTCATGCTGCACGATTGCAAGGGCAATCACACGAATGTGGTTTTGGCTCATAGCGCACCATCCGTTGCCCGCAGGCAGAGATAGATACCGGTCAGCAGGCAGGCGCCGCCTGCCAGTTGCGGAACGGTGAGCGGCTCACCGAGCAGCGGGATCGAGAGCAGCCCGGTCACGACCGGCTGGGCCAGGAGCACGACGACCGCGGCGGATGCCGAGACGTGCCCCAGCGCGTAGCTGATGAGCAGCCACCCGCCGACCTGCGCCAGCAGGGCCACCGCGGCCATCGCCGCATAGCTCTGCAGCGGGTAGCCCGTCAGCGGCAGGCCCATGACAGCGCAGACGATGAGCAGGGCGACGGCTGCGACCGGCACAACGAGGCACTGGTAGGACAGCCCGTCGAGGCTGCGGCGGGCGCGCTGCGTGTTGAGCAGGTAGCCGGCGTAAAAGAGCGCGCCGGCGAAGGCCAGCGCATCGCCCGGCTGCAGCCGGAAGCCGCCCGCCGGGTTGAACCCCGTCACGACCGCTGCGCCGCCGAGCGCCAGGGCCAACCCGCCCCAGTAGCCCAGCCGCAGCCGCTCGCGAAAGAGCAGCAGGGCGCCCAGGCCCACCCACACCGGTGCGGTGTTATCCAGCAGCGTGGCCGTCGCCGCGGAGGTCAGCGTCAGCGCCGAGTTCAACATGCCCAGGTTGACCGCGAACCACAGCCCGCCCATGAGGCCCCACGGCACGGCGCGGCGTGCCGCCGGGCTCCAGCCTCGTGCGCGGCGCCAGAGCGGAAACGCCAACACGACCGCCGCGATCATCATCCGCCACACTGCGGTGACCGGGCCGGGCATGTCCGCCCACTTGGTGAAGATCGCGGTCGTGCTGATGCACAATACGCCGATTGACAATGCCAGGTAAGCGCGCAAAGGCCGCGTGGCAATCACTTGCTCGCGGCCATGAGGAATGGTCAGGTCTGCCAAATAGATGGGCTCCGTTCGGGTACAGGCTGACGGGCATTGTATCGCAGAACCGCCCCCACCCAAAGGTGTCAGCTCTGCTGCTTATTCTTCTCTTCCTCCACCAGAACGCGGCGCAGGAACTTGCCCACCATCGTCTTCGGCAGCTCCGAACGGAACTCGACCTGCCTCGGCACCTTGTACGGTGCGAGGCGCTCCTTGCAGAACGCAACGATTTCATCGACGGTGGCCGTCTGTCCGGGCTTGAGCACGATGTAAGCCTTGACCGCCTCCCCGCGCCGGGCATCCGGCACACCTGCGACCACTGCCTCTTTAACTTTTGGATGCTCGAACAAAACTTCTTCAACTTCACGCGGCACAATATTAAACCCGGACACGATGATGATGTCCTTGAGACGATCGACGATGTAGAAATAGCCGTCGGCATCCATGCGCGCGATGTCGCCGGTTCGCAGCCAGCCATCTGCCGTGATGGTCTTGGCCGTCTCGTCGTCGCGCTGCCAGTACCCCTTCATCACCTGCGGGCCGCGCACCCACAGCTCACCCTCTTCGCCCACGGGCTTGTCCGCAAACGTCTCGTAATCCACGATCTTCGCTTCGACATCCGGCAGGGGCAGCCCGATGGACCCGGCCCGGCGCTCACCGCTGACAGGGTTGCAATGCGTGACGGGCGCAGCCTCGGTCAGCCCGTAGCCTTCCACCAGCCGTCCGCCGGTGATCTCACCGAACTGGAGCTGCACATCCATCGGCAGCGGCGCGGCGCCGCTGATGCACGCCTTGACCGACTTCAAGTCATAGTCCTTGACCTTCGGGTGATGGATGACAGCGATATACATGGTGGGTACGCCGGGGAAGATGCTGGCACGCTCCCGATCGATGACCTCGATCACCGCGTCGATGTGCCGCGGGTTCGGCACAATCAGCAGTTGCGCGCCGGCATACACCGCCAGGCTCATGGCCACCGTCATGCCGTAGACATGGAAGAAGGGGATCGCGCCCAACATGCGGTCTTTGCCATCCTCAACAACCTGCAGCCATTGCCGTATCTGGATGGTGTTGGCGACCATATTATGGTGCGTCAGCATCGCGGCCTTCGGAACGCCGGTCGTCCCGCCGGTGTACTGGAACAGGGCGACATCGTCGCCGGCAACATCCACGTCCGGCGGAACCGCGGGCTGTGCATCCACCAGCTTGCGGAAGCTGTAGACCCCCTCGCCTTCCGGCACATCCACCATCTGCCCCTGCTTCCTGACGCTGCTCTTGACCAGGATCTTCCAGGGTGCAGGCACATAGTCAGGCACGTCTGCGATGATGACGCGTTTGATGGCCGTGCGCTCCTGTACGGCCTTGAGCTTGCTGTACAGGCTGCTCAGCAGGACGACGGTTTCTGCACCGGCATCCGCAAACTGCTGCTCGATCTCGCGCGAGGTATACGTGGGGTTGGTGTTGACTACGATCGCGCCCAGCTTGAGCGCGCCGTAGAAGGCGATGACCATCTGCGGCAGGTTCGGCAGCATCAGCGCGACCCGGTCGCCCTTGCGCACGCCGAGTGCATAGAGCGCCGCCGCAAAGCGGTTGACCTGGTCCAGCAGCTGGCTGTACGTGAGGCTTGCGCCGAGCGTCACCGGGCCGAGATAGCGCAGCACGAGTTTGATGGCCGGCTGGTCAGGATACTTGCGGGCGCTGTCCTCAAGCATCTGGTGCAGCGGGATATGCGGGTACTCGATGGTGCGGGGAACGGTGGGCTCGTAAAATGCCTGCCAGGGTTTTTCCATGAGACCTGCTCCTGTCGACAGTGCAAACGGGACCCGATGGTCATACGGCAACCTTAATAGAGGCGCATTATACGGTCACGGCAAACTACTTGTCAAGCGATTTTCTGTAGCATACGAACAAATGAACTTGGCGCGGCTGCCGATCTGCGCTAAACTAGGGGCATGAGCGAGGACCTCCGGCGGCGCCTGGAACGACTGCGGCGACTCGGCGTACAGCGCGGGCCGCACCATCTTCCTGCGCGGCCTGCGCCGGAGGCGCCTGCGGCGACCCCAACGGCCAACGCAGAGCCGGCGGAATTGCCCGGCGAAGCAGTGCTGACCCCGCACGGCGCCGCCTGGGTAGCGACCACCCGCTATCCGCTGGCTGACTATCCCGACCTCGCTGCATGGTTGAGCATCCGCCCCGCCGCGCTGGCCGCGCTGGACCGCAACGAGGCGCTCTTCGACCTGCAGCCGCCGCAGGCGGCCTTCATCGACACGGAGACGACCGGCCTCTCGCTCGGCGCGGGCACGTACACCTTCCTCATCGGCGTCGGGACCTGCGAGCTGGCGCCCCAGCCGGCGTTCGTGGTGCGCCAGTATTTTATGCGCAACCCGGCGGAGGAGCGCGGGCAGCTCCACCTGGTCGAGGCCGCGCTGCGCGACGCAGCCGGCATCGTCAGCTTCAACGGCCGCGGGTTTGACATGCCGCTCATCCACAACCGTTTCCGGCTGGCCGGCCTGGAGCCGCCGCTGGCTGGCGCACCCCACCTGGACCTGCTGCCGCCCGCGCGGCGACTCTACCGGATGCGCTGGGGCTCCTGCAGCCTGGGCAACCTGGAGCGCCAGGTGTTGGGCGTGCAGCGTACCGCCGACGATGTGCCCGGCGCGCTGATCCCCGATATCTACCGCCAATACTATCTGACGGGCGGCAGCACGGACATGCTGGCCCGCGTCTTCTACCACAATCTGCAGGATATCGTCTCGATGGTGCTGCTGGCCTTCCGCATGGCGCGCAACTTCGAGCCGGACGACCTTGCGCCCTACCTGGCGGAGCTGGATCCGCTCGAATGTCTCAGCCTGGGCCGCTGCTACGAGGCGCTGAACTGGAGCGATGCCAGCATCGTCGCCTACAGGGCCGCAGCCGACCGGCTGGCGGCCAGCGAAGTGCAGGTGCAGGCGTGGCGCGACCTGGGCTATGCCTACAAGCGGCTGGAGCGCCGCGCCGAGGCCGTCGCGCTCTGGGAGACATGGATCAGCACGGTTGCAGGCGATGACCTGACGCCCTACGTCGAGCTTGCCAAGCATCACGAGTGGCACAGCGGCGACCTGGCCGCCGCGCGCGGCTGGGCCGCGTGGGCGCTGCGGATCGCAGAAGGCTGGCCGTCCGGCTACCTGCGCGATGAAACCGTGGGCGAGCTGCGTCACCGGCTGGCGCGCATCGAGGCGAAGCTGAATGGGCGGGTGACGAATGATGAATTATGAATTACGAATTATGAGTGACGCACAATACAGCGTAGACTGCCATGTGCAATCAAGCGATAGGATAAGGCGGTTCTGGCGATATGCAAATCGAAACGACGACGCTTCCCGGGGTCCTGGTCATCACCCCCCGCGTGTTCCCTGACCCGCGCGGCTTTTTCCTGGAGAGCTACAACGCGGAGGCCTGGCGCAAGGCAGGTATCGAGACCGTCTTTGTCCAGGACAATCACTCGAAGTCCACCCGCGGCACGCTGCGCGGCCTGCACTTTCAGCTCCCGCCGGCCGCGCAGGTCAAGGTCGTGCGGGTGGTCCGCGGCGCGGTGTGGGATGTGGCTGTGGACATCCGCGCCGGCTCCCCCACCTTCGGCCAATGGGTCGGGGTAGAGCTGACAGCCGAAAACTTCCGCCAGGTGTACGTCCCCACCGGGTTCGCACACGGCTTCTGCGTGTTAAGCGACGAGGCCGAAATCCTGTACAAGACCAGCGCGGTGTATAGCCCGGCGCACGAGCGCGGGATCGCGTGGAACGACCCGCAGCTTGCCGTCGATTGGCCGGTGACAGAACCACTGCTCTCCGATCGCGACCGCCGCGCCGGCTCCCTGGCCGATTATCTGGCCGAGACGCCGTTCACGTATTGAAGAAAGTGACAGCCTGCTTGACAAAGGCGCGGCCGTCTATTATGCTACGCGCCATTCGACCGAGCTACGGAGCGTGTGTATGGCAAATCCGATTATTGAACTGGACCCCGTCACCCACATCACGGCCGGCGCCATCGGCCAGCCGGGCCAGCGCGTCTTCTACATCCAGGCGGCGAAGGGGCTCGACCGGCTGACCTTGCTGTGCGAGAAGGAGCAGGTGTCTGCGCTGGCCGACGCCATTGACGAGATGGTCCAGAACCTGGAGCAGGAGTTTGGCCTTGCGCGGCACGAGGACCTCGCCGTCGACGAGACGGAGATGGGACTCCAGGAACCAGTGGACCCGCTGTTCCGCGTGGGCGCCATGGGGCTGGGCTATGATGCCAACCGCGATCGTATCCTGCTCGTCGCACAGGAAGCCCTGGCCGAAGATGAAGAGCGCGACCCGCGCGAGGTCCGCTGCTTTGCGACCCGCGCCCAGATGCAGGTGCTCAGCCAGTACTCGCGCGATGTGATCGGCCGCGGCCGCTCGCCGGAGCAAGTCACATTCCAGGCCGAAGCCCACTTCCGCCGCAACGGCCACGGCGACTGACGTATCTTTCGGGCCATGTTCTGTCAATAAAGCAGCCCCGCCGGTGACATCACCGGCGGGGCTTTTTGCGCCGCCTTTTGCGCCGCTTTCTGCGCCGCGCGCTGTGTCTCGATTTCCTATTCCACACTGACGCCCAGCACCGACAGCCGCTCGAACGGGTTGCCCGCCGCATCCGTGCCGGTCGCCATCACCTGCACCGTGAACTCCCCGGCAACACCCGGCGTCCATGTGGCCGCAAAGACGTTGTCGCCGGCTGCGCCGTCTGCGTGCTGTCCATCGTCGAAGAGGGGCACGGTTTCCCGTGCATCTGCCGGGCCCGCGAACATCTCCGCCTGCACCGCAACGGCCTGGGGTGGCTCTGCACCCTCAACCTGCGCGCGCAGGGTCACGGGCTGGCCGGCCGCCGCGCGTCCAGGCTCCACGGTCGCGCTCAGCCGGAGACCCGTCTGCAGCGTTGCAACGAGCGCAAACGGCCCGCCTCCGGGCGGCGCGCTATGGGCATAGAGCCCGATCTCCCACGCGCCCGCGCGCGGCCCCAGCACACCATAGCCGAGCGACAGGGGCAGGCTCTCGTCGAGGATCCGTTCAAATGTGACGTTCGGGTTGGTCTGGGGCGTTTCCTCGGTCAGAATTACCCCCGCGACCGTCTTGATGGTCATGCTGATTTCGCTGCCCGGCGCATAGAGGATGAAGCTGGCATCCTCGGCCTGGTCGAGCGTGATGGTCAGCGTCACGGTCTCGTTGGCCTGGATGGTGCCGCCCTGCACCAGCGTACTCTGCACCTGCTCCAGCGGCCCCGTCGCGGCGTCGGTCGGGTCCACCATCTCGATGGGATAGCCGTCCGGCGAGCGCGCGAGCAGGGCGAAGATGCGCTCAAAGCTATCGCGTTTGTTGTTCAGGTCGGAGTGCAGGCCCGGGATTTGATCCGGCACGACTGATACGCCGTGGAGCACGCTGTTGACCGAAACATAACGGTCGGTCGGCAGCTCCGTGCAGCGAATCGCGGTCTTCTCCCTGACGGCATCGCCGGCCAGCCCGAAGAAGGGAACGCCCCGCCGGTCGTTGACCGCCGGATTGAACACCTGCGCCAGGTACTCAGGCGTAATCTGCATGGTCGCAGGGGCGAACAGCCCCAGCGCCGCGGGAATGCGCCCGCAGGGCGTGCCCGCGTTCGGCGTCCCGGCCATGACAAGTAGATTGACCGCGGGCACGTCTTCCAGCCCGTTCACCTGCACCAGGGGCATCAGGTTCTGGACATAATAGCGGGAGATAAGCCCGCCGAGGCTGTGGCCGACCAGGTCCACGCGCTCGGCCCCGGTCCCTGCGCGCACGGCGTCGACGTACTCCGCCAGCACCTGGGCGTTCTGCGCGATGCTGTTGGTCCCGTCGAGCGGCTTGCCGGGATCGCCGGTGTTCATCTGCCGCGTGCCGAACTGTCCATCGTCCACGGCATATCCCGGCATGCCGATCTCCGCGAGATAGCCGTCCGGCTTGATCCAGTTGGTCCAGGACCTGTGGTTGGAGTTCAGGCCGTGCACGAGCACCAGCGGTTTCGGGGTCACGGCGATGATGGCCTCTGCGCGCTTGCCTTCGCCCGTCGTGGCAGCCACGGTGCGCAGTCCGACCAGGCGTCGTTCCTCCCAGGCCCAACCGTCCGCCCGCAGCGCGGCGGTGCATTCATCGGCCCCGGCGGCGATGGTGCAGCCCGCCAGCGCGGGCACAGCCTCACCAAGGGCGAACGTGACGGGCGTGTCCGTGTCCGCGCTGCCCGCGAGGCGCGCGGTCAGGCGTAAGGCGTTGCCGTCCACCGTCCGTTCGGTGACTGCGCCGGTCGCATCGCGTACCTCAATGGACAATACTTGCTCCACATCGGGTGG
>CAZTMA010000176.1:8350-9828 GCA_964614645.1 uncultured Anaerolineales bacterium | reverse complement strand
GCTGGAAGTTTTGCGGCCCATTGCGGGCGACAAGTCGCAGCGCATCAGCCGGATTGCCACGATCGTGGGCGTAGCCATGATTGTATTTGCACTGGTCGGCCTGGTGTCGGGGGTCTTTGCGCTGGTCGCGCTGGGCGGACTGTTCATCCTGGTCGGCCTGGTCCTGGTCGGTCCGGCCCTCGTCAGGCCGCTGGCCCGGGCGCTCAGTGGACTGGTCGCGCTCGCCATCGCACGGGACGGGACGGGCGAGCTGGCGCAGGGCAACATCACCCGCCAGCCCACGCGCTCGGCTATCACCGCGAGCGCGACCATGATCGGCCTGGCGATTGTCGTCGGCGCAGGCGGCCTGATGTTCAGCCTGAACGGCAGCCTCATGAGCATGTTCCGGAAGACGATGGGCAGCGACTATATGCTCATCCCGCCTTCGGTCAGCATCTGGGAAGGCAACGTCGGCGCGACCACCATCCTCGCCGACAAGATTCGCTCGGTGCCCGGGGTCGGCACGGTCAGGACGCTGCGCTTCGCGCAATCTGAGTTCCCCACCAGCGCCGCGCGGGGCACGGGCACGGTGGAGATCTCCGTCCTGGGGATCGACCCACCGACGTTTCGCGAGGTCTCCGGCATGGACTTCACCGAGGGGGATCCGGAGGAGGCCTACGCCGCACTCTCCGCCGGGCGGTCGATCATCGTCAACGGTATTCTGGCGGCTCAGTCCGGCGTCAAGGCGGGCGACACCGTGACCCTGGCAACGCCTCAGGGACAGCTTGACTATCAGGTCGTGGCCGTGGGCAGCGACGTGCTGAACATGAAGATCAACACGGCGTACATCTCGCACCTGACAATGCGCGAGGACTTCAACAAGGTCGAGGATATCTTCGTGCAGATCAATCTGGCGCAGGGTGCGGATGTTGCGGAGGTGGAGTCGCGGCTGCAGACGATCGTGGAAGCCTATCCGCAGTTCCGCTTCGTGTCCACGCGGGCGTATCTGGCCGAGTTCGCCACGCAGTTCGATGCGATGTTTGCGGGAGTCTATGTGCTGCTGGCCCTGCTCTCCATCCCGTCACTCATCGCCATCCTTAACACGCTGGCGATTGGCGTGATCGAGCGCACGCGCGAGATCGGCATGCTGCGGGCCATCGGCGCCGCGCGCGGCCAGGTGCGCCGGATGATTGTCGTGGAAGCGCTGCTGCTCGCCGCCATCGGCACGGCCTTCGGGCTGTTGGGCGGGCTGTATCTGAGCTACCTGATGGTCGCGGGCCTAAGTGCCAGCGGCGTCTTCCAGATGGACTATTCCTTCCCGCTGGCGAGCATCCTGGCCGCGATTGCGGCGGGCCTGCTCTTCGGTGTGCTGGCGGCCCTCTTCCCGGCCCGCCAGGCAGCGCAAATGGAGATCATCAAGGCGCTGCGCTACGAATAAGCGGCGATGTCTCGGTCATATCTGGGGGAGTCCGCTCCTGAGGAGGCGGACTCCCCCAGTG
>CAZTMA010000176.1:2631-8340 GCA_964614645.1 uncultured Anaerolineales bacterium | reverse complement strand
CGCGAGGGCAGACCGGATGGCGTTGCTCTTACGGCAGCTGCGTCGCCCCCATCAGGAACCGGTCCACCTCGCGCGCGGCGCCGCGGCCCTCGTTGATGGCCCACACGACCAGGCTCTGCCCGCGGCGCATGTCGCCCGCGGCGAACACGCCCGGCACGCTCGTTGCAAACTTCCCGTACTCGGCGCGTACGTTCGACCGCGCATCCTGGTCAAGCCCGAGCTGCTCCACCAGCGTGCTCTCCGGCCCCAGGAAGCCCATCGCCAGCAGGACGAGCTGCGCGGGCCACCTTTGCTCCGTGCCCGGAATCTCCCGGGGACTGGGCCGGCCGTTGACCTGCTCCCACTGCACGCGCACCGTGTGTACCTCGCGCACGTGGCCGCTCGCATCGCCGACGAACCGTTTTGTCGTGATCGCGAACTCGCGCGGGTCCCGGCCGAACGTATCGATCGCTTCCTCCTGCCCGTAATCCGTGCGGAAGGTGCGCGGCCATTCGGGCCACGGGTTGTCCGCGGGCCGCACATCTGCGGGCCGGTTCATGATTTCGAGCTGCACGATGCCCGCGCAGCCATGGCGCACGGACGTGCCCACGCAGTCGGTGCCGGTGTCGCCGCCGCCGATGACCACGACGTTCTTGTGCCGGGCGGAGACCCACGGCTCGCTCCCCGCCGCCGCTTCACCGAGCAGGCTGCGGGTGTCGGCGCGCAGGAAGTCCACCGCAAAGTGGATGCCCCGGAGCTCTCGCCCTTCGACGGGCAGGTCGCGCGGCCGCGTCGCCCCTGCGCAGAGCACGATGGCGTCGTATGCCTGGCGCAACGCCGCCGCCGCCACCGTCTTGCCGACCTCGGTGTTCGTGACGAACTCCACGCCCTCCGCGGCCATCAGTTCGACCCGCCGGCGGACGACGTCCTTATCCAGCTTCATGTTGGGGATGCCGTACATCAGCAGCCCGCCGATGCGGTCCGCGCGCTCGAACACGGTCACCTGGTGGCCGGCCCGGTTGAGCTGGTCCGCGCACGCCAGGCCGGACGGCCCGGAGCCGACGACCGCCACGCGCTTGCCGGTGCGCTGTGCGGGCGGCTGCGGCCTGATCCAGCCCTCCGCAAAGCCCCGTTCGATGATGGCGTGCTCGATCTGCTTGACCGTCACGGCTTCTTCATGCAGCGAGAGCGTACACGAGCCCTCGCACGGCGCGGGACACACGCGTCCGGTGAACTCGGGGAAGTTGTTGGTGCGCAGCAGCCGCTTCAGCGCCTCCTCCCAGAGCCCCCGGTACACCAGGCTGTTCCACTCGGGGATCAGGTTGTTGACGGGGCAGCCTGACGCCATGCCGCTCAGCAGCGTGCCGGTGTGGCAGAAGGGGATGCCGCAGCTCATGCAGCGGGCCGCCTGCGTGCGCAGCTTCTCCTCCGGCAGCGCCAGGTGCATCTCGAGATAGTCCAGCGTCCGCACGTTGGGCAGCCGGTCAGCCCCCAGCTCGCGGCTATATTCCATGAATCCTGTTGGCTTGCTCATGCATTTACCTCCGGTAAACCCGTCCCCTAATTCCCCGACACCCGCGCCGCGTCGGCCTTGTTGAGCTCGAACGCAGCCATGATCGCGGCCTCGCCGCTCAGCCCGGCGCGCCGCACGTCCTGCATCGCGGCCAGCATGCGCTTATAGTCGCGCGGCATGACCTTGACGAACTGCGGCGCGAGCTCGTCCCAGCGCACCAGCACGTCCCGGCCCCGCGCGCTCCCGGTTGCGGCCACGTGGCACTCGATCATGCGCCGGACTTCCTCCGCCTCTGTTGGCTCCATGCGCTCCAGGTCCACCATGTCACGGTTGCAGCGGGCCGCAAAGTCGCCCGCGCCGTTAAGCCCGGCCTCGTCCAGCACGTACGCGATCCCGCCCGACATGCCCGCGCCGAAGTTGCGGCCCGTCCGGCCCAGCACCACGACCCGGCCGCCCGTCATGTATTCGCAGCCGTGGTCGCCGATGGCTTCCACGACCGCATGGACGCCGCTGTTGCGCACGCAGAAGCGTTCGCCCGCCATGCCGCCGATGTAGGCCTCGCCGCTCGTCGCGCCGTAGAACGCGACGTTGCCGATGATGATGTTGTGTTCGGGGGGGAACGCAGTTCCCGCCGGAACCCGGACCACGATCTTGCCGCCCGAGAGGCCCTTGCCCACATAATCGTTGGCATCCCCTTCGAGGTCCAGCGTGATGCCGCGCGGCAAGAATGCGCCGAAGCTCTGCCCCGCGGACCCCTGGAAGTGCAGCCGGACGGTGTCGTCGGGCAGGCCGTCCGCGCCATACCGCTGCGTGACCTCGCTGCCCAGCAATGTGCCGGTCACCCGGTTGGCGTTGCGGATCGGCAGGGTGGCCGTGACCGGTTCTCCCCGCTCCAACGCAGGCCGGCAGAGCGGCACGAGCACGCGCGCGTCCAGCGTCTCCTCGATCGCGTGGTTCTGCGGGACCTGGTAGTAGTGCCCGACGGAATCCGGCACCTTGGGCTGGGCCAGGATGCGGCTGAAGTCGATCGTCTGCGCCTTCCAGTGCTCCAGCCCCGGTCGCGGGGCCAGCCGGTCGGTCCGGCCGATCAGCTCGTCGAACCTGCGGAACCCGAGCCGCGCCATCAGTTCGCGCACCTCGGTCGCGATGAAGTGCATGAAGTTGACCACGTAGGCCGGGTCACCGCGGAAGTTCTTGCGCAGCTCCGGGTTCTGCGTCGCCACGCCGACCGGGCAGGTGTCCAGGTGGCACACCCGCATCATGGTGCAGCCGAGCGCGACCAGCGGCGCGGTCGCAAAGCCGAATTCCTCCGCGCCCAGGAGCGCCGCAATGACCACATCCCGCCCGGTCTTGAGCTGCCCGTCCGTCTCCAACCGCACCCGGCTGCGCAGGTTGTTGACCAGCAGCGTCTGGTGCGTCTCCGCGACGGCCAGCTCCCAGGGCAGCCCCGCGTGCTTGATGCCCGTCTGCGGCGATGCGCCCGTGCCGCCGTCGAAGCCCGACACGAGGATGACGTCCGCGTGGCCCTTTGCGACGCCGGCCGCGATGGTGCCCACGCCGACCTCCGACACCAGCTTGACGCTGATGCGGGCGCGCGGGTTGGCGTTCTTCAGGTCATAGATGAGCTCGGCCAGGTCCTCGATGGAGTAGATGTCGTGGTGGGGTGGGGGCGAGATGAGCCCCACGCCGGGCGTCGAGAGCCGCACCCGCGCAATCCACGGGTAGACCTTCCGGCCGGGCAGCTGCCCGCCCTCGCCGGGCTTCGCACCCTGCGCGATCTTGATCTGGATCTCCTGCGCGTTGTTGAGGTAGTAGCTGGTGACGCCGAAGCGCGCCGACGCCACCTGCTTGATCGCGCTGGAGCGCAGGTCGCCGTTGGGTCCCGCCACGTAGCGCGCGGGGTCTTCGCCGCCCTCGCCGGAGTTGCTCTTGCCGCCGATCCGGTTCATGGCAATGGCCAACGCCTCGTGCGCCTCCGGGCTGATGGAGCCGTAAGACATCGCGCCGGTCTTGAACCGCCTGCAGATCTCCTCGACGGATTCCACCTCGTCGAGCGGCACGGGTTCGCTCGCGTCGACGAATTCGAGCAGGTGGCGCAGCACGACCGGCGTCTGCGTCTGGTCGTTGATCGCTGCGGCATATTCCTTGTAGGTCGCGTAGCTGCCCGTGCGGCAGGCCTGCTGGAGCTTGTAGACGGACAGGGGGTTGAAGTTGTGGTGCTCGCCGTCGGCCCGCCACTGGTATTGGCCCCCCGTATCGAGGATCCCGGCCCCGGCGCCGCGCGGGGGGAAGGCCGTGCGGTGGCGCAGCAGCGTCTCCTCGCCGATGACGTCGATGCCCGCGCCGCCGACCCGCGATGAGGTGCCGGTGAAGTAGCGGTCCACGACCTCCTGCGCCAGCCCCAGCGCCTCGAAGATCTGCGCGCCGCGATAGCCGTCGATGGTGCAGATGCCCATCTTCGACATCACCTTGACGACGCCCTTCACGACCGCCTTGATGTAGTGGTCCTGGGCCTCTTCCGCGGTGACGCCGGTCAGCAGGCCCTGTCGCGTCATGTCGGCCAGCGTTTCGAGCGCGAGATACGGGTTGATGGCGCCCGCGCCGTAGCCGATGAGCAGCGCATAGTGATGGATCTCGCGCGGCTCGCCCGACTCCACGACCAGCCCGACCTGCGTGCGCGTGCCCTGCCGGACGAGGTGATGGTGGACGCCTGCCAGCGCCAGCAGCGCGGGAATGGGCGCATGTTCGGGGTCCACCCCGCGGTCGGAGAGGATCAGGATGTTCGCGCCTTGGACGATGGCCCGGTCTGCCGCCGCGCAGAGCGCATCCAGCGCGGCCTCGAGGGGTGACGCCGACTGTGGGGCCGCTGCGGCCGGGAGGACATCCTCTATCCCATGCCCGTTGCCATTGCCGGGCTCCACGGGTGCGGTCTCGCCCGCGACGAACAGCGGCGCGCCGCTCCACGGCGCCCTTGCCGCTGCAGTCGGCTGGAGGTCTGACGTGCTGCCGCGGACCGCCGCGGGCACCGCCACTGGTTGCGCCAGCGTCGTGTGCCGGCCCGGCACGAACAGAGTGGACAGCGTGACCGCCTTGAGCCCGGGCAGGTCCACCTGCCGCAGCCGCGCCAGCTGCGCATCGGTCAGAATCGGCTTGGGCAGCTTGAGCGCCCGGCAGCTCTCTGGCTCCGGCTTGAGCAGGTTGCGCTCCGACCCCAGCGCGACGCCGGTGCCGATGACGATCTCCTCGCGCAGCGCGTCGATGGGCGGGTTGGTGACCTGGGCGAAGAGCTGGTGGAAGTAGTTGTAGAGCAACTGCGGCTTCTGCGACAGCACGGCCAGCGGCGTGTCGTTGCCCATCGATCCGATGGGCTCCACCCCGTCCCGGCCCATCGGCCCGAGGATGGTGTTCAGGTCCTCGAAGGTGTAGCCAAACGCCTGTTGCAACGGCAACAGGTTCGCCTGTTGCTGCGCCAACAGGTCCGCCTGTGCTGTGCGCCCCGCGTCCTCGGCCGGGGGCAGCTCCGAGAGCGCCACCATCTGCTCGTCCAGCCACCGGCGATACGGCTGGCCGGCCGCGACCTCCTTCTTGATGTCGTGATCGAGCAGCAGCCGGCGGCGGGCCGTGTCGACCAGCAGCATCCGGCCCGGCTGGAGCCGGCCCTTCAGCACCACGTCCTCGGGTGCGATGTCGAGCACGCCGACCTCCGAAGCGAGGATGACCCGGTCGTCCCGCGTCACGTAGTAGCGTGAGGGCCGCAGCCCGTTCCGGTCCAGCAGCGCGCCGACCGTGACGCCGTCCGAAAAGAGGATCGACGCGGGCCCGTCCCACGGCTCCATCAGGCAGCTATGGTATTCGTAGAACGCGCGCCGCGCATCGCTGACCTCGGCGGGGTCTGCCTTCTCCCACGGCTCCGGCACCATCATCATCACTGCGTGCGCAATCGGCCGGCCCCCGAGGAGCAGCAGCTCCAGCACGTTGTCGAACATGGCCGAGTCGCTGCCGTCCGGGTCGATGATGGGCAGCAGCCGGGGCAGGTCATCCCCGAACAGCTCCGAGACGAGCATCTTCTGCCGCGCGTTCATCCAGTTCAGGTTGCCGCGGATGGTGTTGATCTCGCCGTTGTGCAGCATGTAGCGGAACGGCTGCGAGCGGGCCCAGCTCGGGAAGGTGTTGGTGCTGAAGCGCGAATGCACCATCGCCAGCGCCGTCTCCATCCG
>CAZTMA010000176.1:0-2621 GCA_964614645.1 uncultured Anaerolineales bacterium | reverse complement strand
GCCTGCTCAACGAGGGCGTCAGGGACGCGCTCGGCGGTCTCCACTCCGCGCAGATCGTGCTCGCCTCCGTGGACTTCGCGGAGGTGGAAGGGATGCAGGTGGAGGGCCGCTGGGAGGACGCTGGAGCGCTGCTCGCCGCCGAGGCGCGTGGGCTCGAGTCCGCCGGCGCGGAGGTGGTGCTGCTCTGCACGAACACGATGCACAAGGTGGCCGACGACGTCGCGAGCGCCGTCTCCATCCGGGGGTCGAGCAGCTCGGGGTAGAACTCCTGGAGCTGCTGCGAGGTGAGCATCCCCTTGTAGACGATGGTCCTGTGCGACAGGCTGGGGATGTAGAAGCTCTCCCGGCCGGGCAGCGTGGAGTTGCGGATGGTGTGCTCCGCCACCTGCCGGATGACGTAGAGCTTGCGCTCGAAGGCCATCTCGTCGCCGGGCAGCCCCGCGCCGCGGCCGACGAACACCTGCCGGACGACCGGCTCGCCCGAGACGGCCGTTGCGCCGAGCGACCGGTCATCGGTGGGCACGGTCCGCCAGCCGAGCACGACCTGGCCGAACTCCCGGACGGTCTCCTCGACGCGGGCTTCGCACGCGCGGCGCTGGTCAGGGTCGCGCGGCAGGTAGATCATCCCGGCGCCGTACGCGCCCGCCGCGGGCAGGTCGATGCCCTGCTCCGCGCAGACGGCCCGGAGGAACGCGTGGGGCGTCTGGAAGAGCACGCCCGCGCCGTCGCCCGTGTTGGGCTCGCAGCCGCACGCGCCGCGATGGCGCAGGTTGACGAGCACGGTCAGCGCGTCGCGCAGGATGCCGTTCGAGCGCCGCCCCTGGATGTCGGCCACGAACCCGACGCCGCAGGCCGCGTGCTCGCGGGTTGGATCGTAGAGGGTGGGTTCCAGCAAGCTGGGATCAGGAATGTACATAGATCCTCTCGGTTGCCGCCGCAGGCCCGGCGATATGAGGGGTGCCGGGTGCAGTCGATAGAACGCAAAAGGCTGTCCGTGCGCGGGTGCGCAAGGACAGCCTCTGCATTGAGCGGTTAACACAAAACGAGGTTGCAGCCTCTTGCCTTTAGCGGGCAAGAACGGTGCCACCTCGTTGTTGGGCAGTGTTGAGCGTGTGCCTTATATCATGGATACCGGGGCCTGTCAAATTGCAATTTTCGCTGGAGGGTGGCTGATAGACTACAGCGAAGGCATCTGTCAGCGGGTTTACCGGCTGGTACGCGTCGGGGTCGCCGTCCCCTGACCCCCCAGCTTCTCCGCCATCCGCCGATCGATGGCGCGCAGCACGGCCTCCAGCGCCTGCGGCGTCATGCTGGAGGTCGTCATGCTGGTGCTGAACGTCGAGATGAACTCGTCGTAGCGCGCCATCACGCCACAACCATTACCGTCGCAGGCAAACCGCCAGTCGTCGGCCAGCGGACTCCGGTAGCTCCAACCGGCCGGGTGGGGACGGTTATCGTCCGCGTCGCTAAAGGACATGGGGTCCTGCTGCATGCGCGGGTAGGCGCTGGCGGCCAGGGAGGCGTTCTTGAACCGATAGACAGTCTGCCCGGCGCCATCCTGGCCCTCAGGCAAGCGGGGCCCGCGGAATTCGAGCACCAAGGCTTCATACCCTGCGACGTTTCGTGGCTCAAGCTTATAGACGTGCCAGACTGTGCGCCAGCCGGCCGGCAAATCCGTGACCTCCAGCAGGAGATCCTGCGCTGTCAGCGGTGGGTCGCGCTGCACGGCCGGCTCCAGATAGTAACAACTGCTCAGGAGCAGCAGCAAGCTGCCGGCGACGATGAGGCTGTTCAACCTGCGCGCCTGCTTCACGGTCGCACTCCTTGGTCTGGCCGGCGGTTCAGCCGGGCGTCGCGGTCAGAACTGCGATGAACTGCAATCTGCGCATCGTACCACCGGGCATTGTCGCCAATCCCGATCCTACCGTACATTGTTTTGGATTGGCTCGAACCAGATTACGGTCGGACTGTCAGGATCACCCGTCGGCACATGATACATATTGAAGCGACCATTGCCTATCGAACTCACGAGAAGGTAAGCTTCGCCCGCATCCAAAGGTAGCTGTTTGCCCCGAATCGGATAGAAACCATGTACCTCTCTCTGGGCAAACAATCTTGAACTGTAAGGGCCTAATTGCGGCCACATGCCTTCGACAAGATGGACGATCTCGGTATCGTCAAGGTACCAGCGCTTGCCATCAACCACATCGACGATGCCCGCCGTGCCCCGTGCGAACACCTGGGTGTACGTTCCGTCCGCCTTGAGTGTTAGCGTTTCGGTGCTGGGGATTGTTACAAAAGGCACAGACGAAGCATATACCGCTTGCCACGTGCCGACAAGATCACTTTCCGAGAACGGCTCCACAGTGGCAATCCAGTTGGAACAGGCACTCAACAGGATGGAGGCGGTGGCCCCAACGGCCATAGCCACGATCAATTTGCGCGTCTGGCGAGGCAGCCAATGCCGTGCTGAGACAGCCGAATTGACACCGCTCAATTTGGGCACAGCGGTCATGGCATTCCCTCCGCCCAAACGTAGAATTGCATGTAGTTGCCTCCGATAGGTGTCACATCTCGAGGAAGATCTCGGCGGCGGGCCGGGCCGGGCACGATGGTGTCGG
>CAZTMA010000175.1:0-9920 GCA_964614645.1 uncultured Anaerolineales bacterium | reverse complement strand
TTATACGTTTCATGACGCCGCCGGTCGCGTCAGACTGGCTGAATAGTTACATTCGTAATTCGTAATTCAGCGCAGCAGCGCCACGCCGTGCCATTCGAAGGCCACTTCGTCCTCGGCAACGGCGAGGGTGACGGTGACTTCGCCCTGCGCGGGGACGGCGGAGGGGAGGTCGAGCTCCTCCGTGAAAGGGTGGGCGGGATCGATGCGGATGTCGCGCACAACCTGGCCTGCACCGGGCAGCGTTATGGTGAACCGGCCGGCCAGCGCGGTGGTCGGGTAGAGGCCCACACGGAGACGGTCGCCGGACGGCGCGAGCGAGAGCGCGGCCTGGCTGTTGGCATGGGTGACGCCGCCGATGCCGGCAACGGGATACCACGTCTCGCTCCAGGTCACTTCGCCGCCCGCCCGCAGCTCGTACCACTGCTCGAAATCGGGCAGCAGCCCGCCGTGCAGCTCCACGTAGCCGGAGCCGTCGTCGGTCCACGCGTCGGGGTCGAGCGGCTCAGACCAGCCCGGAGCGAAGAATTTGGCGCCGCGCGCAACCCGGCTCGGATAGATGCGCAACATGCCCTCGTCGGCCACGGTGTCGTAGACGCCCATGAAGTCGCCGCGGGCCGCGGGGCTCTGGAAGGCGCCGAAGTAGCCGGTCCAGCTGCCCAGGCGGCTCATGTCGCGGCCCCCATAGACGGGCCAGGTCATCGGCTCGCCGGCCGCGGGCAGCGCCAGGTCCTGCGTGCTGTGGACGGTGACCTGGGAGACCGGGAAGATGAAGCGGAGGTCCGGGCCTGGCCGGTTGGCTGCCCCAGGCGCAAGCATGGCGTTGGACCACCACTTGAAGCGGAACGGCGTAGCCCACGGGTTGATGATCGCCGGCTGCACGATGAAGTAGGCGGTATCGGGCGGCACGATAATATCCACGATGGCATAGGGATTCTGCGGCCCGCCCCGGGTGAACAGGGTGATCATCATGCCGCCGTTGGGCAGCCGGACCTGGTCGAAGCCCCACGACGCGCTCCACTCGTAGCCGTGCTCCTCCACCGGGAAGCCCCACTCCAGCCCGCCGAGCGCCAGCCACCAGTTTGCGCCCGCAGGATAGGGGGGGCTGGGTGGGCCCCACTTCGTCGGCTTAACGACCGGGTTGCTGTAGAACTGGTTGTGCCCGGTCGGCTTGAACGTGCATTCATAGATGCGGCCGCCGAGGTCGGGCAGGATGCTCAGGCGGATGTACTCGTTTTCGAGCACGAGCAGGCGGTGCTTCTGCGGGACCGGTTGCCCATTGGCAGCCTCATACGCCTCCCGGTCCAGCACGCGCAGGGGGTAGTCGCCCAGCGTCGGGTCGGTCGCGGGCCGGACGAACGCGGCATAGGGATAGGTCGGGAGGGTGATCTCCGAGACCTCGTAGTAGGTCTCCCGGGTGGGGGTAGGCGACGGCGTCTCCGTGGGCGTGTAAGTCGCCGTAGGCGACGACGTCGGGCCGGCAGGCGTCGATGTCGGGCTGGCCGTGGGAGAGGCCGTGACAGTCGGCGACGCCGTTGCGGTCGATGTTTGCGTCCGGGAGGGCGCAGGGGTGACGGCATGCGTGCGGCTTCCAGCGGCGGCGGGCGGAGGCGTGGACGTGGCTGCCTGCGCAGCGACCACCGGCGCGACGGGGGCCTGTGTCACAGGCGCGGGTGCTGGTGCTGCTGCACAGCCGGCGAGCAACAGGAGGGCGATGGCCAGGAGGACGAAACGCAGACGGGACATGGCGGGATTATAACCGACGGGGCGCTAAAGCGCCTACTACAAACCTGTGAGTGAGCGTCTCTGTTAGTAGTAGGCGCTTCAGGGCCCCGCGCCCGCCTGGCGCTAAAGCGCCTACTACGAACCTTGCTTGTGGACCTCGACGGTCTGGGCGAACGACCTTGCCGCCGGCAGGCAGCGGGGGTATAATCCGAAATCCACAGACATTGCAGCTAACATGATTGCCACCAGGAGGTCAACGATGATTTCGCAAGCAGAATACCTGAAGGCACGGGACAGGGCGGCCGGGATGATGCAGCAGGCCGGCATTGCCCTGACACCGGCGGAGATAGAGCAGTTGGAAGTCGCGGACTTCGGGCTGGGCCGGCTGGACGAACTCGGCCTGGAGATCGTGACCTACGTCAACACGGAGCGCGTCTGCGCTAAGGAACTGGTCCTCTTCCCCTGGCAGATCTGCCCGGAGCACATGCACCCGCCCGTGAAGGGCCAGCCGGGCAAGGAAGAGACGTTCCGCTGCCGCTGGGGCGAGGTCTACCTGTACGTGGACGGCCCGGCGTCCAGCACGTTCCTGGGCCGCCTGCCCGAACAGCACGGCGAACACCTCACCGTGCGCCGCCAGATTGTGTTGCGGCCGGGCGAGCAATTCACTCTGAACCCGGAGCTATGGCACTGGTTCCAGGGCGGGCTAGAGGGCGCGATCGTCTCCGAGTTCTCCACGCACAGCACGGACGAGAACGATATCTTCCGTGACCCGGCCATCGCGCGCGCGCCGGTTGTAGAGGAATAGGTTTGCAGGTTGCAGGTTGATGGCCCGGTCGGCCCGGACGTTGGGCAAGACCGGCCACAATGGGGGGACAGAATATATGGATATCCGTATCATCCGCGCGAAGCTGGCCGAACTGCAGCGGCGGGCCGTCATCGAGACGTGGCCCATCACCGGCTGGCAGGTGCGCACCGCCGACCACCTGGCGCCGGGCGAGTACCGCTATCACGGCGACTGGGCGCCGCTGGAAAGCGCTACGCCGCCGTCTATCGGTTCCTGGCCCGCCGGGGTCACCGTCTTTCTCCGGGTGCAGGCCGCGACCCCGGAGGGTATCCCGGCGGACGAGCTGTGCTTCCAATACGAGGGCAGCGACCTCGAGGGGCTGCTGACGGTGGACGGGCGGCCCTATGCGGGGCTGGACGAGCACCACACGCGCACCGTCATCCCGGCGGGCAGCCACGAGCTGCTCATCGAGGCCATGTGCGTGCCAAGCGCGCGCTGGCGGCCCGAGAAACGCAAGGATCGGGCGCTGCTCCACGCGACCGCATTCGTCCGGGTGGACCGCCAGGTCGAGACGACGATGTACGACCTGTGGTTTGCGTGGGAGGCGAGCAAGCACGCGCGCGACGAGACGCGGCGCACGCGGCTGGCCGCCGCGCTGGAAGATGCGCTGCTGTGCGTGGACCTGACTGCGCCGGGCGATGCCTTCTACCAGGAGGTCGCAGCGGCGCGCAGCCTACTGGCCGAGCGCGTGGCGGCCATCGCACCGGACCCGGAGCGCGGGGGCATGTTCTTGACGGGCCACTCGCACATCGACACGGCGTGGCTGTGGCCGCTGCGCGAGACCGTGCGCAAGTGCGGCCGGACGTTTGCCACCGCGTGCCGGATGCTGGAACGCCACCCGCACTATCACTTCACGTGCAGCCAGCCGCAGCTCTACGAGTATGCGCAGCAGCACTTCCCCGCGCTCTACGAGGAGATCAAGGGGTGGGTGAAGGCCGGGCGCTGGGAGACGACGGGCGGGATGTGGGTCGAGTCGGACTGCAACGTGCCGTCAGGTGAGGCGCTCATCCGCCAGGTGCTCCACGGCGTGCGCTTCTTCCAGGCGGAGTTCGGCACGCGGCCCGACACCTGCTGGCTGCCAGATGTGTTCGGCTACCCGGCGTCGCTGCCCGGCATCCTGCTCGGCTGCGGCATCGAGAACTTCATGACCAACAAGCTGCACTGGCAGGCGCGCAACCGCTTCCCGATGGCGCTCTTCTGGTGGGAGGGCATCGACGGCACGCGCGTGCTGGCCCACATCCCCAAGCTGCCCGGCGGCTACAACGGCACGCCCGATCCTGAGCAGCTCAACCAAGGTTGGGACGACTATCCGCAGAAGACCGCCTACCCCGAGGTGCTGTTCTCCTACGGCTTCGGCGACGGCGGCGGCGGGCCGACCGATACCATGATCGAATCTGCGCTGCGTGCAGAACACTATCCCGGCGTCACGGCGTGCCGGCAGGGGCTGGAGGAGCAGTACTTCGACGATGTGCGCGCGGCCAATCCGCCGCTGCCCACGTGGGTCGGGGAGCTGTACCTGGAGACGCACCGCGGCACGTACACGACGCAGGGCGCGCTGAAGCGGGCGAACCGCAAGAACGAACTCCTGCTGCGCGAGGCGGAGGTCTTCAGCAGCCTGGCCGCCATGCAGGGGAAGACCGTGGACACAGGCCCGCTACACCCGGCCTGGCAGAACCTCCTGCTGCTCCAGTTCCACGACATCCTGCCCGGCAGCTCCATCGGCGAGGTCTACAGCGAGGCCGCGGAGGACCAGGCCGCGATCAGGCTGGCCGCGGCGGGCGTGCGCGAGGCCGCGCTGCGCACGGTCGCGGGCCGCGCGGGCCGCGAGCAGGTGGTCGCCTTCAACAGCCTGGGCTGGCCGCGTGCGGACGTCGTCGTGGCAGAACTGCCGGACGAAACGCCTGCCGGCGCAGCGTGGGAGGTCGTCGGGCCAGACGGCCAGGCGGGACCCGCGCAGCGCGTGGGCGAGGCGCAGGTCGCGTTCACGACCGAGGGGCTGCCCGCGTTCGGCTATGCCGCATACACCCTGCGGCCGGCAGCTGCACCGGCGGAGAACCGCCTGTCGGTCACACCGCAGCGCATGGAGAACGCCTTCTTCGTCATCGAGCTGGGAGCGGACGGGAACATCACCCGCCTGCTGGACAAGCGGGCGCAGCGCGAGGTCATCCCCGCAGGCGAGGTCGCCAACCGGCTCCAGCTCTTCCAGGACGGGCCGGAGCGCGAGGCCGCGTGGAACGTGCACCTGACGTATGCGGGCCGCGAGTACGCGTGGGACCCCCGCAAGGAGGTGGAGGTGGTCGAGGCGGGGCCGGTGCGCGGGATCGTGCGCGTCACCCGCACTTATCGTAGCAGCCGTCTCGTGCAGGACATCGTCATCTACGACCGCGTGCCGCGCATCGACTTCGTCACGCAGGCCGACTGGCAGGAGCGACAGGTCATGCTCAAGGCCGCATTCCCGGTGGACGTGCGCGCGAGCGAGGCTACCTACGAGATCCAGTTCGGCGCGGTGCAGCGGCCTACGCACCGCAATACGTCATGGGACGAGGAGAAGTTCGAGGTCTGTGCACATCGCTGGGCGGACCTGTCGGAGCCGGGCTACGGCGCCAGCCTGCTCAACGACTGCAAGTACGGCTACGACACGCTGGGGAACGTCCTGCGGCTGACGCTGCTGCGAGGCACGGAGTACCCCGATCCCAACGCGGACCGTGGCCACCACGAGTTCACGTATGCGTTGCTGCCGCACGCGGGCGAGTGGCACGACGGGGAGACCGTCCGGCAGGGGTGGAAGTTGAACGTGCCGGTCGTCTGCCTGTCGGGACAGGCCCTGTCGGGACGGGGCCTGTCCCGACAGGGCCTCAGCGGGCAGACGGAGCAAGGCACGTTGCCATCTGCAGCGTCCTTCGTCCAGGTAGAAGGGCCTGCGATCCTGGAGACCCTCAAAGCGGCCGAGGACGGCGACGGCTGGATCGTGCGCCTGTACGAGCCGCACGGCAGCCGCGGCCAGGTCACGGTGCACCTGCCCTTTGCGCCGTCCGCAGTCCTTGCCTGCAACCACATAGAGGAAGGCGGCGACCCGGTCCCGACCGACGGTAAGGCGTTCACGTTCGCGATCGGGCCGTTCGGCGTGCGGACGTTCCGGCTGAAGTCCGATTGAAGATTGCAGATTGAAGATTGTTGGCACGGGCCGATGTGCTGAAGTAAAGTGGACCAGAGTGCAGCAATCTTCAATCTTCAATTCTCAATCTGCAATCCGTAACACCGTCGCGTCCGTCGCGCGCGCGGCTCCCTGCAGGAGAACGACCAGCGGGGCGTCGCTCGTGCGGCGGGCTTCGACCGCGGAGCGGAGGATGTCGAGCGCGGTCGCAAACTCTTCCGGTTCTGCGACGGCGAAGCGCCCGGCATGATCGAAAAGCACGAGCGTGCGCTCAGCCGTGTCGTACGCCAGGTCGTTGAGTGATTCCTCGAACGCGTCCCAGTTGTGACCGAAGTACTTCGGGAAATGCAGGCTGCGCGCAGCCTCAGACAGGAAGGCCTGCTTGTCCGTGATACGGCGGCCCATGATGCGGTAGACGCGCCAGCCGTGCTGCCCGGCGGCCTGCTGCACCGCGCGGAGGCTGGCTCGTGACGGGATCCGGTAGATGCCGGGCGGCACGCCGCCGGTCAGCAGGTCGTGGAAGGTGACATCCGGCGCACTCATTGCACCACCCGCCTGAAGCTCGAATAGTGGTCGTCCGTGTAGTACAACTCGCCCTCCTCGCCGGCGACAATGCGCCGTGCGCCCCGGTCATCTTCGCCGGGCGTCTCCACCGTATATTCCCGATAGTAACCGCCGGGCCTGCGCGGGAGCAGCCGCTCCCGGTTCTGGAACGTGCTGCCGTCCTGCCGGTAGGGGAACGGTCCCCCGCGTTCGATCAGGCGAATTGTCTCGTGCGCCTCGCGCGGGAGATCGTCGTACGCGATGACCGGCAGGCCGTCGACGCTGCGCGGTGTGGCAGTGGCCCGTGGGGTGCGCGGCGCGCGGGGCGTGCGAGTGGGGCGCACGGTGGCCGTCGCGCTGTCGGATTCAGAAGGCGCGTCCGATGGGCTTAACGTGGACGGTGCAGCGGCCGTCGCAGCATCTATCGTCTGGATCGCACGACCCAGCGCTGCTGAGAACTGCCCTTGCGTGGCGCGGGGCGTCGCAGTGGTCCGGGCTGTTACGGTGGCGCCGGACGGCGCCCCAGGCTGCGGCACGAGCGTGTCCGTGGTCGCTGCTCCACACGCTGCCAGCAGCAGCACGGCCAGCAGGAGCACGGACAGTGCCAGGGGACCGCCGCGGCGCCGGGACGGGTGTCTCGTGGTGCGAAGGATGGTTTGCAAACAGGTTACTCCTTGGTCGGTTCGGGTGGAGTGTATCACAGGGTGAGGGCGAAGTGGGAATTGGCTGGGTGCGGCCCGACTTCGGGATCGCGCTCTCTTATGATATGATGTCGGTTTGAATCGACGGTTCGAACCGACAGAGAGATTATCCATGCCCTATCGCTATACCGACATCATCCGCCGCAGCTATCGCGGCGATACAGCCCACCGCCACATGACCGCGATCAGCGGGCATCACCGCATCCAAGCCAGCCCGGGCTACCGCGCCGCAGCGGAATACGTCGCTTCACAGGCGGCCGCCGCGGGGCTGCAGGTCACAATCCACCGCTACCCGGCAGACACCGAGACACGCTTCTGGACATCGCCCGGCTTCCTTGAATGGGCCTGCGAGTCGGCGTCGCTGGTGCTGCTCGATGCCGCAGGTCAGCCAGAGCAGGTACTCTGCGACTTCGCCGGCCTGCCGACAAGCCTCATCCAGCGGAGCATCCCGGTCTCAGGGGAGTTCGAGGTGGTTGCGCCTGCAGGCAAGGGGGGCGTCGACCCGGCAGATTACACGGGGCTGGACGTGCGCGGGAAGGTGGTGCTGACCAGCCGCCCGGTCGCGCAGGTGATCGCGGTGGCGCTGCATCAACTCGGCGCAGCCGGCATCCTGTTCGACGGCATGGAGGCGGGCGGCCGGACCGAGCTGGATGTGCCTGACGCGCGGCAGTACACCTCGTTCTGGTGGCCAGGCCGCGTCGAGCCTGATGCGTGGGGCTTCGTCATCAGCCCCCGGCAGGGGCGCAGCCTGCGCGGACGGCTGGCCAAGGGCGAGACGGTGCGCGTGCGCGCGGCCGTGGACAGCCGGTTCTACGCCGGCACGTTCGAGGTCGTGGACGCGTTCCTGCCTGGGAGCGACCCGGCTGCGGGCGAGGTCCTGCTCGTGAGTCACCTGTGCCACCCGCAGCCCGGCGCGCACGACAACGCATCCGGCGCGGCCGCGCTCATCGAGACAGCGGCGGCGCTGGCCCGGCTGGTCGAGGCGGGCGCACTGCCGCGACCGCGGCGCGGGATCCGCTGCCTCTGGCCGCCGGAGATGACCGGCACCTTCGCATACCTGGCTGCGCATGAAGCGGAGATGCGCGGGGGGCGCTGGGTCGCGGGGCTGAACCTGGACATGGTCGGCGCCGACCAGGAGCAGACCGGCAGCTCGTGGGAGCTGGTCAGGCTGCCTCAGGTCGCGGCCTCGTTCAGTGACCACCTGTTGAGTTGGCTGCGCGAGCCGCTGCTCGACGGCGTGCGCCACCGCGAGACGGACTTCTCCGCCGGTTCCGATCACTACATCCTCTCGGACCCGTCGGTCGGCATCCCGACACCGATGCTCATCCAGTGGCCCGACAAGTTCTACCACACCTCTGCGGACACGCCCGACAAGGTCAGCCCAGACAGCCTGGCACGCAGTGGCACACTGGCGACGGCCTATGCCTGCTGGCTGGCCAATGCAGGCCCGGCAGAAGTGAGGTGGCTGGCGCACCTGATGGTTTCCCGCTATGCAACGCGCACGGCGACCGGGGCCGCAGAGGCTGTTGCCTCCGGCGAAGGTGTGCAGGCGCGGGCGCGCTTCGAGCGGCTGCACGCGTTTCGCGCGGAGCGCATGGCCGCCGCGCTGGGGGAGCTGGTTCGGCTCGACGCGGGATATGCCGCGCATCTGCCCGCTGCGCGTGGAGAGGTAGCTGAGATTGCGGCGCGCGAGCTGGCGTGGGTGCGCGAGCAGATGGGCGACAACGCGTGGGGTGAAGTGCCGTTCGCATCTGAGGATGCGAACTCCGCAGGGGCGGCAGGGCCGTTCGCATCTGAGGATGCGAACTCCGCGACTGCGGACGAAGCGATCTTGCTCTATCCCCGGCGCACGAGCCCCGGCCCGATCGACGTGGGCATGGCGCTGCAGGCCGACCATCCCGAGCTGCTGCCGCGCTTCTGGGCGCTGGGCGAGCGCGGTGGGCACGCGCTTTACGATGCTGCAACGCTTCTGCAGTACTGGGCCGACGGCAGCCGGAGCGTCGCGGAGATTGCCCGCTTCGTCGCGCTGGAGGCGGGCTTCGAGCCGGGCGACCTCGCGCTCGCCTATTTCCGCCTCCTGGCTGACGCGGAGCTGCTGGTGCTGGACAGCGCGGGGCCGGCACATGCCGGGGCCACCGCATGAACCAGGTTGACCTCCATGCGCACACGAATGCGTCCGACGGGAGCCTGTCGCCTGCGATGCTGGTCAGCCGCGCATCGCGGCTTGCGCTCAAGGTCATCGCCATCACCGACCATGACACGGTGGCCGGCATCGCTGAGGGGCTGGCTGCGGGGCAGGCCGCCGGCGTCGAGGTCATCCCTGGCGTCGAGATCAACACCGATGTGCCGGGCGCAGAGGTCCACGTCCTCGGCTACTTCGTGGACCCCACCCACGCGGAGCTGAACACCGAGCTGGCGCGCATCCGTGAGGGGCGGGTGGGCCGGGCGCGCAAAATGGCCGAGGTCCTGACGGCCATGGGCGCGCCGGTCGCCTTCGAACGCATCCTGCAGATTGCGGGCGAAGGCGCGATCGGCCGGCCGCACGTGGCGCAGGCGCTACTGGAGGCGGGGCACGTCAGCACCTACGGCGAGGCGTTCGCGAAGTACATCGGTCGTAATAGCCCCGCTTATGTCAAGCGTATGAAGTTTTCCCCGATGGAGGCATGTGCGTTGATCAGGCGCGCAGGCGGGCTGCCGGTCCTCGCGCATCCGGTCTTCTTTGACCGCTACGGCACAATCAAGGCCGCGTTCGACCTCGATGCGATGCTGCCCGACATGCTGGCCGCGGGGCTGGCGGGCATCGAGGTGTACTATCCGGGTTACGACGCCATCACGATTGAGCACCTGCTCGGCATTGCGCGACAGTACGGCCTGCTCGTGACGGGCGGCACCGACTTCCACGGCATCCGCGCCAGCGAGCCCGACCTGGGCGGCATCTACGTGCCGATGAAGGTTG
>CAZTMA010000174.1:0-9970 GCA_964614645.1 uncultured Anaerolineales bacterium | reverse complement strand
TCTGCTCATGCGAGTGCTCCTTTCTTCCTTGAACGAGGGGACAATGTGGTTGCCGGTGCTATTCTACTATCGACAGCCTGCACAGACAAGCGGCGGGACCCTGCAACCCAGGAATCCCAGATGCACCGCCAAGGCAGCAGTTGGAGTCGAGGCTTTAGCCGGTCAGGCCGCCTGTGAGTGCACACGCCCCAGGCGTGCACGGACGCCCACCGGCTGGAGCCTTGGCTCATGTTACTGGCATCTCAGCCAGGTCAGCCGGCCATCCTCGCCCGGCAGCGCTCGATGCCGGCCCGGTTGCCGTAGCGCTCGTATAAGGCCAGGCAGTCGCTGTAGAGCTTTGCCGCAAGCTGGTCGTGTCCTTGCGCCTCGGTCAGGCGGGCCAGGTGGTAGAGCGTCTCGGCACAGCCCTCCTCAAGCCCCATTCTCTGCAGCAGGTCGAGGCTTTCGCGATACAACTCCGTGGCCTCCGGGAGGTCGCCCTCCTGCTGCGCAACGCCGGCCAGGACTGCCAGTGCGCGCGAGCAGGTATCCATTTCGCCCAACTCCCGGCAGAGCCCGATGGCTTCCTCCAATTGGGCCCGCGCGGCGACCGTGTCGCCCAGCAGTGCATCCATGTAGCCCCCGTTCAGGAGTGGCACCGCGAGGGCCCATTTATCTCCGATCGACTGGAACAGGCCGCGGCTCCTCTCGAGCAGCACCCGCGCAGTCGCATAGTCGTGGCGCAGCATGCAGGTCTCAGCCACCGGGTTCAGGGCCAGCCCCACGAGCCACGGATCGCCGCACGCCTCGGCTTGCCTCAGGCTCTCATCGGAGGCGGCCTGCGCCGCCTCCGTATCGACCTGGAAGGACGCGACCATGCCCAGGCCGCTGAGCGCCCACGCCAGTTCCCCGCGCTCGGCCGGCCCACACGCCCGCAGGCAGCGGACGCTCTCCTCGATCAACCCGCGTGCTGTGACCAGGTCCCCGCGCTGCCACGCGATCGCCCCCGAGCCCAGGAGCGCCTTGGCGACGGCAGCGGGTAGCTCGGCCTCGACCTCGCCGCGGTGCGCCACTGCCTGGGTCAGCCACTCCCACCCTTCGCCCAGCCGGCTGCGCATGAGCCAGAACCACACGAGCGCAGCAGCCAGCCGGACGCCGCCGGCTGCCCCGCCGCCTTCGAAGAACCATGCGAGGGCCGCCTGCAGGTTGCCCCGCTCGCTCTCCAGGCACTGTAGCCAGGTTCCCTGCTCCGCGGTTCGCAGGTGCCTGTTCGCCTCCTCCGCCAGGGCAAGGTAAGACTCTGCGTGCTGTTTCCGGACGGCCCCTTCCTCTCCGCATTGGGCCAGGCGCTCGAGGGCGAACTCCCGAATTGTCTCCAGAAGTGAAAAGCGCACGTCGCCTGCCTGCGCCTCGCGGACCACCAGGTTGCCCTCGACCAGGGGAGTCAGCGCGGCCAGGGTGTTGTCGCCTTCTCCGTCCATTAACGCCTCGGCGGCCGGCAGCGGCCAACCGCCGGCAAACACGCTGCAGCGCCTCAGGAGATCCTGTGCTGGCGGCGGGAGCAGGGCGTAGCTCCACTCGATGGCATCGCCCAGTGTCTGGTGACGCGGCGACATATCGCGCGCTCCATCCCCATGCAGCAGGAGATCGTGGCCGAGCCGCTGCAAAAGTTCGCCGGCGGGCAGCACTGCGACGCGCGGCGCAAGGAGCTCGATGGCGAGCGGCAGGCCATCGAGGCGCCCGCACAGCGCGATGACCGCATCCACGTTCTCTTCTGTCAGGTTGAACTCAGGGGCGGACGCCCGGCCCCGGTCGACGAACAGCTCGACAGCCGGGAAGGCGAGCAACGCCTGGGGATCTGGCGCGGTCTGGTCGGCTGGCGGCGAGGCCAGGGGTCTGACTCGGTACTGGCGTTCGGCGCGGATGCGTAGCGGAGCGCGGCTGGTAGCCAGGATGCTCAACCATGGGCACGCTTCCAGCAACGTCGCGACGAAGGACGCAGCCCCCGCGACCTGCTCGAAGTTGTCCAGCACCAGCAGCAGGTGCCGCTCGTGCAGGTAAGCCTTCAGCCGCTGGTCCGGAGTTTGGCCGGCTGTTTCGCTCACTCGAAGGGTCTGGGCGATGACAGCGGGAACCTGGTCCGGCTCGCGCAGCGAGGCCAGCTCCACCCAGCAGACGCCATCGTCGAAGTCGTTGGCCAGCTTCTTGGCCGCGTGCACGGCCAGGCGGGTCTTGCCCACGCCTGGGGGACCCACTAACGTCAACAGCCGGCATGGCCCGTCCAGCACGCGGCTGCACACCTCCTCAGCCTCCCGATTCCGTCCGATCAGGCGGGTCGCTGGCTCCGGCAGATTCGCAGGATGTGTGGAGGTCTGCCAGGTCGTCTGCGAAAGAATCGGGCTGCCGCTCAGAGGGCTGCGCGCAAAACGGGTAAAGGCTGCGCGATCCTCCGGAGCGATCTGGAGGTGGATGGCAAGGAGTTCAGCGATCTGCCTGGAGGGCCGCCGCTCGCCGGCCTCGATTTTCTGCAGGGTGATGACGGCGCAGCAGACATGCTCCGCCAGCTGCTGCTGCGTCAGGTCGAGCGACCTGCGTCGCTGCTTCAGCCACGCCCCGAAGGACAGCTTGCGGCCGATCATGCGCGACTCCTGCCAGGCAGCCGGGATTGGCGCCTCGATACAGGAGCATTATACCACAGCCGCCCGCGCTTTGTATGGCTTTCTGTATGTTTCAGGCTCTTGCGCCTTGCTCGCTGACGTGATACGGGATAGGTAGCGGTTTCTGTTCTCAGGTCTCAGATGGAGGTGGACCATGACAGCTCGACATCTGCCTGCGCTCAGGCATGCGTTGCCCTTGCTTATCGTCATCGGCCTGGTGTTCATTCCCGTGGCCGGCGCGCTCGCCAACGACATCCGCTACGATAGTGTGGACATTCTGCCGATGTATGCGCGCATCTCCGCCGGGGAGGTCTTCCACGACGACGATTGGGGGGTGATTGTCTTCTACCGGCCACCCGCATGCGTGCCCTCGACGTTCAACCTGCTCGACGGCTACGACTGGGAGAACGCGTACGGGTGCGTGCCTATGACCGTCGACGGCTTCATCGTCTGGGAGGAGCCCTGGCTGCAGCCGTTGCTGATGAACATGCACGGCTTAGGTGCTGTGCCGGTGTGGTTCGTTCCGTGGGAAGGGCTGCAGACGGAGCTTTCGGATGGCACGCTGACCATGGAGGAGTTGTCCGGCCTGCAGCCGGAGATTGGCTCGGCCTCCAACTACCAGGAGGTGCTCCAGCCAGGCAGCGAGGACGACTTCGGCATGATCGAGTACAACGCCAAGGGCTTGCTGGAGAACGGGCAATCCTTTAAGGTCCACGTCCTGTGGAACAGTCCTGACAACATGCGCGTGAACATCGACATGAAGTAATCGCTGGGCAAGGCAACTCCGTGCCTATCTCTGGGTGCATATCCCCTACCTTCGGTTCCGGTGGGGCGGAATGTGGCGAGCCGCGTTGGCGCCCTCATCGCGTTAGTGGTAGACTCAAGGGTGCCAGCGGGGACGGGCGATCACGCCCGACGGCAGGCTACGGCCCGGGCGCGCTGGCGCCAAATCTGCGCCGGTGCTGGTCCTGGAATGTGGCGTCGGAGGGCTATGCGGCGTATTCTCCTTTCCGTTTGCGTACTGCTGCTTATCTTGGCGGCAGGACCCGTCTCTGCGTCCGCCGACTATGCCGCACCGGGTCCTTTCCAGGCCGGCTGGCGCCAGGTTACTGTCTCACGCCCCGGCGGCGACACGTTCACCGCGCGCCTGTACTATCCTGCGACCGCGAGCGGCGAGAACACGCCCTACGACGCCGGTGCCGCGCCGTACCCGGCAGTGTCCTTCGGCCACGGCTACCTCACGAGCCGTGCCTATTACCAGAGCACTCTCAGGCAACTTGCCACCTGGGGCTACTTCGTGATCGCAACCGAGTCGGGCATGGAGCTCTTTCCGAGTCACAGCGCGTACGCCGGTGATCTTCTTCATTGTCTTTCTTACCTGGAAGACGCCAACGCTGACCCGGCCTCGTGGCTCTCCGGACAGGTGGATGTGGCACACTTCGGCCTCGCGGGTCACTCGATGGGCGGGGGCGCCAGCATTCTGGCAGCCGCGCGTGACGCGCGCGTGGTCGCAGTAGCGAATCTCGCCGCTGCGGAAACTACTCCCTCGGCGGAAGCAGCTATGCCCGATGTACACGCGGCAGTCAGGCTCATCGTGGGCAGTGATGATGGAATTGTCAGTCCCGCGACGACACGTGCGATGTTTGATAATGGCCTTGCTCCTCGACAGTTTGCCAGCATCCAGGGCGGCTCGCACTGTGGTTTTCTCGATGTTGATAACCTGTTTTGCGACTCGGGTTCGATGTCGCGGACGGATCAGCTCGCCCGGACGCGACGATTGCTGACCGAGTTCTTCAACCTGTACCTTCGAGGCGACGCGGCTGCCTGGCGCGGGGTATGGGGACCGGAGACGGATGGTGATACGCTGGTGGCCGTGGATCTCGATTCCGGCTTGACGCTGGACCCGGTTGCCCTATCCGGCACAACTTACATCGGGGCCGAGGCCGCCTATGAGCTGGTGCTCACGAACAGAGGCCCGTACACCACTTCCTACACTCTCCTGGCCGAGGGCCATACGTGGTCGATCGCCCTTTCGCCCGCTGTGACGCCCGCTCTTGCACCCCGCCAGGCAGCGACCGTGTTGGTGATCATCCATCCGCCGGCCGGTGCGACGCCGGGACTCGAAATTACCCTGGTCAGTGCACGTGCCGATCGCGATGGCGCAACGCGGGACTATGCCTGGATTGAGATGCGGGCCTTGGAGTTCAAGGGAGCCATTGCTCGTGCGGGTAACGCGCTGACTATAGACTGGACGGCTGGCGACGCCGCGTGCAGCTACGAGGTGCACCGGGCCGCGGAGCCGTACTTTTCGCCAGGCGCCATCTCGCTGATCGCGACCCTGCCCCCTGGCAGCAGCAGCACCTTAGACGCCACACCGGGCGTCGTGGGAGATCCCGCTTTGAATCATTTCTACTTGGTTCGCGCGGTCTGCGGCGCTTCTATCGTTGATGCGGGTTACCTGGGTGAGTTCGATTTCAACCTGGTGCCGGGCCTGATGCCGTAGGGTGGCGGTCCGGCAGCACCAGGCTGCCTCTCTTCCTCCCGAATGAAGGCAACGTAGCCACCGCCGCCGCGATTTGCCGTCGCCTTGACGGCACCCCCCTGGCTATCGAGCTTGCCGCCGCACGTATCCCGATCCTGTCGCTTGCGCAGATCCTCCGGCCACCACAGGGCCGCTACTTCGACATGAAGGCGCGCCAGGCCGAGTTCCGGATGAACGGCCGCTGATGCCGGCCGGATACATCCGCTTCGGTGAACTGAAGGGACCGGGTTTCACCCGAAACCCGGTCCCTTCGCGCCTCCCACGCCGCTAATCCCCCATTCCCGCCGCAACAGTTGACCCTGCGCCGCGGCCGTGCTACATTCTGATACATGCCGTTCCGCTGACCAGGCGACTGCTCAACATTCGACTTTCTCCGCGTTACATCATCCACACCCGTATGCTGCGGGCCTGCATTCCGTTAGTTAAGGTACAAAGCCATGTTCGCAACCATAGACGACGCCCACATCGTGCCCGTGATCACGGCCTGCCAGCGCGGCGAGCCGGGCGCTGTGGCGCGGCTGTACGACCTCTATGCGGACCGTATCTACCATTATGTGCTGGCCCGCACGGGCGATCCGGACGTGGCTGCGGACCTGACCGGCGAGGTGTTCCTGCGGGTAGTAGAGCATGTGCCGCGCTTCAAGCTCGATGGGTCGCGGCCCGCCGCTTCCCTCAGTGCCTGGCTCTACCGCATTGCGGCGAACCTGGTGGCCGACCATCACCGCCGCCACCGGAGCCATCCGACGGTCAGCCTGGAGGATGACCTGCCTCGCCCGGCGGAGACCGGGGATCCCTGGCAGGCAGCCGAACGCCAGGAGGCACTGGGCCGGCTCGCCGGCGCGCTGGAGCACCTGACCGAGGAGCAGCGCCAGGTGGTCATCTGCAAGTTTGGTGAGGGCATGAGCAACGCGGAGGCTGCCACCTGGCTGGGCAAAACTGAAGGGGCCATCGAGGCCCTGCAACATCGGGCGTTACGAGCATTGTGCCGGCTGTTGGAACCGAGAGAAGGCAAACGATGAAAGACCGGGACCTGACCACCATCCTGAGCCGCTGCCTGGACCGGCTTGCGGCGGGCGAAACCGTCGCCAGCTGCCTGGCGAGTCATCCTGAGCACGCTTCAGAACTGGCGCCGCTGCTGGCCAGCGCGTCCGAGGCCACGTTGCTGCATGACTACTGGCTCGACGAGACAGCCCGGCTGCGTATGCGCCGCCGGATTCTCCAGGCTGAGGCCGCGCGCAGCGAGCGTGCCGCGCGGCGCTGGTGGCAGGGAGGCTTGTTCGCACCTGCGCGCGTCGCGGCTGCCGGGCTGGCCGTGCTGCTCTGTGTGGCGCTGACGACGGGCGTGATCGCCGCCAGCGGTCCGGGCGACGCGGCCTATGGCGTGCGCACCGCGATCGAGCGGGTGCCGGCCCTGCTGGCCCCGCAGCCGGAGAGCCGTGCCCGCGCCGAGTTGGGCATCGCCGCGCGGCGGCTGGCCGACCTGGACCGGACGATGAGCAGCCAGGAACAGGAGCTGGACGCGCGCACCCTCGCTGCGCTGCTGGCCAGCGTCGAACAGGTTGCGGCCCTCGCGCCCGATCTGCCGGAGGCAACCCGGACCGAGCTGGCCGCCCGCCTGGCAGAGCAGGCGCGCCAGTTGACGCAGTGGGCGCAGCAGGCGCAGGGCGAGGCCGATGCGGCTGCGCTCCAGATAGCCGCCCGGCGCACTGAGCAGGCTGGCGCGGAACTCGGCCAGCAGGGCCGCCCGCCCGCCGGCCCGCCGGATGCCGCCGGAGCCACGCCAACTACTCGTCCACCGGTCGGCGCACAACACACACCCACAGCCGGCCCGACCGTCACGCCCAGGCAGCCCACCCGAACGGCGACAACGGAACCCGAGCCGCCCGTCCCGGCCCACCGCGCGAGCGCGACGCCGCAAGTTCCCGGCCCTGATGCAACACCGCAAGGTCCTGGTCCTGAGGCGACGCCGCAAGGTCCTGGTCCCGAGGCGACGCCGCAAGGTCCTGGCCCCGACGCGACACCGCAAGGCCCTGGTCCCGACGCGACGCCGCAAGGCCCCGGCCCTGACGCGACGCCGCAGGGTCCCGGTCCTGACGCGACACCGCAAGGCCCCGAGCCGCCGCCGCATGGCCCTGAGGAGACCGTGATGCCGGAGTGTCCCAGTATTGACGGAACCCCGGTCTGTCCCGGCCCGGAAGCGACGCCACAAGGGCCTGAGGGAACCGGTACACCGGAAGGCCCTGGCCCGGATGCGACGCCGCAGGGACCCGGCCCGGAGGCAACGCCGCAAGGCCCTGGCCCGGATGCAACCCCCTGGGGACCCCGGCCGAGCGCGGCCGGCTGAGGCAGGACGAACAGGGGAAACGGACAGGAGGCACCATGCACACACGGGCTGCACTCTGGCTCATGCTCCTGGGACTGCTCTCGGCTGCAGTGCTCCCCCAACCCGTCCCGGTTGCCGCGCACCCACCCGCCGGCATGACAGCCGCCTGCGTTCAGCTGATCAGGAATGGCGGCTTTGAGGTGGGTGCAACCGGCTGGGACGCCTACAGCGCGCAGGGCTACGAGTTGATCAGCGCCTTCAACCCGCACGCAGGCAGCCTGGGCGCATTCCTGGGCGGCGCCAACGACGCCGATGACCGGCTCAGCCAGGCGCTCACACTATCTGTCGATACGACTTTGACGCTCAACGCCTGGTGGTACCTTGCAACCGCAGAAACCGCCGGCACATTCGATACACTGACCATCGCATTGACCGCCGCAGACGGCACGCTCCTGGCCACGCTCGCGACGCTGGACAACACCGCGCTGCCCGGCCAGTGGGAGGAACTGGCATTCGACCTCAGCGCCTACGCCGGACAGAGCGTCATGCTCCGCTTTGCGGCCCGCACCGACCAGGACCTCGTCAGCGAGTTCTACCTGGACGATATCAGCCTGTGGGCATGCCCGAACGCTATCCCGCCCACACCTACCGCGACTGCGACGGCAACGGCTACTGCAATCGCAACGGCGACCGCGGCCCCTGGCGCCTCAGCGACGCCATCAGCCACCTCGACGCCGTCTCCAACCGCCACCGGAACGGCAGCGCCCGCCGGGACGGCCACCGCCTTCTCCCGGCTCTATCTTCCGCTCATCCAGCGCTAAGGAGTTTGTTCGATGAAAGTCCATACCATCTCACGCCTGTTCATCATGCTCGTCCTGCTGGCACTCGGCCTGACGCCTGCGCTCAGCTTTGCCGAGGGACCCGGGCCCGGCCCGGCCTACGAAGTCCGCTTCACCGGGGTCATCGACACAGTGCCGGCAGCCGATGGCGAGCCGTGGGTCGTCGCCGGCCACACGGTCAATGTCGATGCGGAGACCGAGATCCGCCTGACGACCGGCTCCGCCGCCATAGGTATGTGGGCGGCAGTCATTGCTGACCAGGACGCCGAGGGCACGCTGGTCGCCACGCACATCGCGGTGATGCCGCCCGAGATCCGGCTCAAGGGGCCGATCGCGAGCATCCCGGACGGCAGGGTCGGCACGTGGGTCATCGCGGGGCAGAGCATTACTGCCACCGACGAGACGCGCTACAACGAACGCGGAGGACCGCTGACCGTGGGCGGCTGGGCCGAGGTTTACATGCTGGAGGATCCTGCCGGCACCCTCACCGCCCTGCGCATCCGCAGCATCGAGTTCCAGGAAGAGGTCGAGGTCTACGGCGTCATCCAGGTCTTCGCAGCCGGCGCCTGGGAACTGAGCACGATCCCGCTGACCGTGACCGAAGAGACGATGACGACGGCCGTGCCGCAGGCCGGGCTGCTGGCGCACGCCGCGGCCCTGCTGCAGGAGGATGGCTCGCTGCTGGCCCGGACGATCCGCATCTTCTGGCAGGAGCCGGGCGGCCTGCACCAGGCCGTGCAGTTCCGCGGCACGGTGGAGAGCCTGCCCGAGAGCGGGCTGACCGGACGCTGGGTCGTCAGCGGCCGCGCGGTGGATGTGACGGATACGACGTCGATCATCCAGGCCAAGGGCACCGTGGAAGTCGGCAGCGTCGTGCACATCGTGGGCTGGGAAACCGGCGATGCGCTGGAGGCCTTCCAGATTACGGTCCTGATCGGCAACTGGCGCGGCTTTGCGTTCCACTTCGAGGGCGCGATCGAGGCGCTGCCCCAGGATGGCCTGGCCGGCAACTGGACGATTGCGGGCCAGCAGGTGCAGGTGACGCAGCAGACGCGCATCACCGGGGCAGAGCACGCGAAGCTGGGCGCTCCGGTGGAGGTCGGCGGCGTGCAGCGCCAGGAGGGCGTGCGCGTGGCAACCTGGCTGCGCATCCGCGATGCCTCCGGCCCGGGCCCGGGACCGACGATGACGCCGGAGCCGCCGAAGGAGTCTCCGGCCACGCCGTGCCCCAGCCGCACCCCCGGCAACCCCGGCATCGCCGACCGCTGAGGCTCCGGCTGAACGGCTTGACCGCCTGCACGGCCGCTGATGCCGGCCGGATACATTCGCTTCGGTGAACTGAAGAGACCGGGTTTCCTGTGAAGCCCGGTCCCTTCGCGCATGAGAATCCCCGCCACAGCAGTTGACGGTCCGCCGCGGCCGTGCTACATTGCTGGCCACTGGGTCGTCGCCGCTACAAAATCCACCCATCGACACGGACTCAGTCCGGAGATTCACTCATGTCCTACCAGCAAACCATCGCAGACCTGGCCGGCGACCCTGAGGGGCTGGAGCAGGCTTACCGCACGGCCGTCAAGGCCGGGGACGAGACGGCCTTCGCCGAGGCGGTCGAGGCGGGCTATGCCCAGGC
>CAZTMA010000173.1:0-10114 GCA_964614645.1 uncultured Anaerolineales bacterium | reverse complement strand
CGCTGGAGCACACCCCCCTGCGCTGGTTCGGGCTCAGCCATTTCATCGTGCTGGAGCGCGCCTGATTCACCTCTTTTGCCATTCGCGCCGGTTTCTGCTATTATGTCCTTTACTACGCGGGGGGTAGGCAACTACCCTCCGCCATTTTTACTACCCGGATCGTATTGCATCCATGAATCGCACCCAACAAATCCAACGCTGGCGGCGTCACCGCCGCGCCAGGGGCGGCCCGCAGTATGGCCGCTGGTTGCTGGCGCTGGTGGGCGGCTTCCTGCTGGTCAACGTCTTCCTGCTCGTCTCGATGGTGTTCGGCGCAGTCGCCAGCGCGGCGGGCGTGTACTCGTTCTTTGCCCAGAACCTGCCCGACCCCACCTCGATTCAGACCGAACAGGTCAGCTACGAGACGGTCAAGATCTACGATCGTACCGGGAAACACCTGCTGTACGAGTCTATCGACCCCCGGCCCTTCCGCGGTGACCGCCAGTATCTCACGAGCGACCAGATTCCTGATCTGGTGAAGGACGCGACGGTCGCACTCGAAGACCGCAGCTACTATACCAACATCGGCGTCAATCCCCGCGGCCTGGCGCGTGCCTTCATCTCCAACCTGCGCGGGCAAAGCATCCAGGGTGCGAGTTCGATCACGCAGCAGTTGGTCAAGAACGTGCTCATCGACCCGGAGGAACGCTACCAGCAGTCCTATGTGCGCAAGCTCAAGGAAGCCATCATGGCGATTGAGATTACGCGCATGTATCCGGGCCGCGAGGGCAAAGACCAGATTCTCGAGTGGTATATCAACTATAACTTCTACGGCAACGCTGCATACGGCATCGAGGCCGCGGCGCGGGTCTACTATGACAAATCCGTCGCCGACCTGACGCTGGACGAAGTTGCCGTGCTGACGGCCATTCCGCAGTATCCCGGCCTGAACCCCTTCCAGGCGCCGGGCGATGCGTACCGCCGCCAGCGCAAGGTGCTGGACGCGATGGTGGAGGCCGGCTACGTCAAGCAGGCCGACGCCGACGCAGCCAAACGCTACTTCAACACCCCGTTGCTGAACTACCTGGTCAAGGAAGGGCTGCTCTCGCAGGGCGACCTGCCGTTGATTGCGACGGGCGATCGCCCCGCTACTGCGCGCGGCCTCAACGCGCTCGTCAAGGCCGACGAACTCACCCGCGAGGAGGCTGACGCGGCCAAGCGGCTGGCTCACGGCCTGTGGCAGTACACACGGGAGTCCGCACAGGAACGCTTCGAGGTGCCGCCGGATGCGCCGCACCTGGCGCTCCACGTCCTGCAGCAGCTCCAGGAAAAGTACAACACGCCGGAGGACCCCTATTTCATCTGGCAGAACGGTCTGCGGGTGTATACGACGCTCGACTGGGACCTGCAGGTGTACGCCGAGTGTGTCGCGCGCAGCCACATTGCCTCGATGCAGTGGCGCGACGCCAAGTCCTGCCAGAATGACCTGGCGACGCTCCCGCCCGTGCCCGAGGCGCTATCGCAGAAGTTCGACCACGAGGTGTCCAACGCGTCGGTCGTCGCCATCCGCCCGAACACGGGCGAGGTACTGGTGATGGTCGGCAGCCTGGATTACTTCGATGATGAGATCGACGGCCAGGTCAACGTCGCACTGGCTGAACGCCAACCCGGGTCTTCGTTCAAGCCCTACACCTACCTGACCGCCTTCGAGTCGGGCAACTTCGGGCCGGCATCGATGGCGATGGACGTGCGGACGGTCTTTCCTGACCCCGGCAACCCGCCCTATGCGCCGGAGAACTATGACCGGCGCTATCACGGGCCGCAGTCGCTCCGCCAGGCGTTGCAGCGGTCGTACAACATCCCGGCCGTCTGGCTGATGGACCAGGTGGGCATCGGAAACGTCATCAAGACCGCGCGGCGCGTCGGCGTCAGCAGCCTCGACAATGAGCTCAGCTCCTACGGGTTGAGCCTCACCCTGGGCGGCGGCGAAGTCTCGCTGCTCGACCACACTTACGCGTTCAGCGTCTTTGCCAACGGCGGCGTGATGGCCGGGCAGCCGATTCCCGACGAACTGCAACGGCCCGGCTATCGCAAGCTCGATCCGGTCTTCGTACTCAAGGTCGAGGATAAGGATGGCAAGTCGCTGGAGGAATATCGCCAGCCCGCGACCGAACGGGTAGTGGAGCCGGCGCCGATGTACCTCCTGAACAACGTATTGAGCGACAACGGCCCGCGGCCCGCGGCCTTCGGCAGCTACGCGAACTACCTGACGCTGCCCAACCGGCCCGTGGCGGCCAAGACCGGCACGACCAACATGTGGCTGGACGCCTGGACGATGGGCTATACGCCGCAACTAGCTGTCGGCGTCTGGACGGGCAACAGCGACAACAAGCCGATGAAGCTGGCGGATGGCTCGATTACCGCCGCGCCGATCTTCAGCCGCGTGCTCGCCAAGGGCGTGGAAGGGCTGCCGGCGCAGGGGTGGGAGCAGCCGCCCGGCCTGGTGCGGGTGCGGGTCTGCATGCCCTCCGGCCTGCTGCCGACGCCCGACTGTGCATCCACAACGTCGGACCTGTTCCTGGCCGGCAAGGCGCCGGTCATGCAGGACAACATGTACCAGGCCTTCGAGATCAACAGCGAGAACGGCAAGCGGGCCTCCGCCTGCACGCCGCCCGAGCTGATCCAGCGCGTCATTTACCAGGTCTACCCCTCCACTGCGGCGGACTACGTGCGCGCGCAGGGCATCGCCCAGCCGCCGGTTGAGGTGGACGGGCCGTGCGGCGGCGGCGAGCTGGCGGGCGATGTCGCCATCGGTGAGCCGTACATCGGCGCGCGCGTCAAGGGCGGCGTCCAGATTACGGGCAACGCACGTGCCGGCAACTTCCGCGCGTTCAAGGTCGAGGTCGCGCCCGCGCAGGCCCCGGATCAGTGGATTCCGATCGGCGGTGAGCACTTCGAGCAGGTCAGCAACGGCCCGCTGGAGTTCTGGGATACGGCCGGGTTCGACGGGCTGTACACGCTGCGGCTGGTCGTGATGGAGCATAGCGGCAACGTGCTGACCTACGAGTCGCCCATTGTCGTGGATAACGGCGCGCCGATCATCAAGATCATCAACCCGTCGGAGGACCAGCTCTACTACATGGAGATTCATGAGCTGGTAAGCCTGACCGCAGATGCGCAAGACACCTGGGAGATGGACAAGGTCGTGTTCTACCTGGACGACGCGCCTATCGGGGAGACCACCGTCGCGCCCTTCAGCGTGCGGTGGACCATCCGGATGGCCGACGTGATGCCCAGGGGCGGCGGCACCGCGCGCGCAACCGTCAAGAAGCTGGACGGCACGACCGCTGAGATCACCATCTCGATGCGCGGCAATGGCTCCGGCGCGGCCGTCCTGGACGGCCAGCTCGTGGAGGCCCACACGGTGCATGCCGTGGCGTTCGACCGCGCTGGGAACGAGGCCAAGAGCGAACCCGTGCGGTTCTTCGTGATGCACAAGCCGAAGGATGCTGCGCAGCCCTGAGATGTCACAGGCCATGCCGAACATCCTCATCACCAACGATGACGGACACCAGGTTCCGGCTATCGCAGCGCTCGTCGCGGCGCTCAAGGCCGTCGGCAACGTGGTCGTGTTCGTGCCCGATCACAACTGGTCGGCCGCGGGCCACACCAAGACGATGCACAAGCCGCTGCGGGTGAGCGAGGCACACCTGCCCGATGGCACGCCCCTGTATGTCACCAGCGGCACGCCGTCCGACTGTGTCGGGTTGGCGCTGCTCGGCGTCGTGCCGCAGCCGCCGGACCTGATCGTCTCCGGCATCAACCAGGGCGCGAACCTGGGGTACGACATGACCTACTCCGGCACGGTGGCCGCGGCCATGGAGGCCGCGGTGAACGGGCTGCCCGCGATTGCCGCGTCGCAGGACGAAACGGAGGACGCCATGGGCAACGCCACGGGCGACCTGCCGTTTGCAGCCAATGTGTTGGCGCAACTGGCGCAGCAGACGCTGGCGCACGGCCTGGGACCCGGCTGCCTGCTCAACGTCAACTTCCCGGCCCTGCCGCGCACCGCGGTGCGGGGAATCCAGGTCACGCGGCTGGGCCGCCGCGTCTACCGTGATGCGCTCGTCCGGCGGTTGGACCCGCGCGGCCGTCCCTATTACTGGATCGGCGGCGATGTGCCCGACGGCGTGCCCGAGGAGGGAACCGACATCGGCGCACTGAGCCAGGGCTACGTGTCGGTAACGCCGCTCACGCTCGATATGACAGCAGAGCATGCGCTGGCGGACCTGCGCACCTGGGATTGGCAGTTGCAGCCATGAGCTTCAAACCGACGCCCTGTACCGACCGCTGGAGCGGCCTGCTGGCCATCCTCGTCTTCGGCCTGCTGGATTACACCCTGGTCCGACAGGTGATGAACCGGCCCGTCGACGGCCTGAGCTTCCTGTTGGGACTCAGCGCGGTGGTCATCCCGTTCCTGATGGTCTACATTGGCTACCGCACCCTCGGCGCATTCACGCTGGAATATTGGATCGACCGCGACGCGGTGACGGTCGTGTGGGGCCTGACGCGGCACATCGTCCCGCTGACCCACATCGAGCAAATCGTGACCGACCCCGCGCTGCAACCCGCGCAAGGCCCCCGGCTCTGGCACTGGCCGTGCCCATTCCGCCGCCGCGTGCACTGTGAGCGCCTGGGGGTCGTGAATGCTTACGCGACCCAGCCCCTGAGCGATCAACTCGTCCTCGTCACGCCCGCAGAGAGTTACGGCCTGTCGCCGGCAGACCGCGAGGGATTCGTCCGGGCGCTCCAGCAGCGCTATGCCCTGGGCGCAGCGCGACCGGTCCAGCCGGAGCTCCGCCGCCCGCCCATCTGGACGTGGCCCCTCTGGCGCGATTGGGCCGCCCTGTTCCTCATCGCCGCGGGGCTTTTTGGCGTGGTGTTGATGTTCGGGGTGCTATCCTTCCTCTTCCCGAATCTTTCCGCTGACCTGCCGCTCCACTTCGATGACAGCGGCCTGCCCGACCGCATCGCGCCGAAGTCCGGCCTGTTCGGCCTGCCGGTGATCGGGCTGGTGACGTGGCTGTTCAACACGGTCGCGGGCATCTGGCTGTACCGGCGGATCCAGCGCGGGGCCGCGTACCTGCTGTGGGGGGGTGCAATGGTCGTGCAGGGGATTGCCGGGCTGGCATTGTTCAACCTGATGCGGTGGTAGCCGCCGGTGCGGTGGTAGCCGCCGATGCGGTGGTAGCCGCCGATGCGGTGGAAGCCGCCGGTGCGGTGTTAGCCTGAGGGGGCGCTACGCAAGAAGTTCTCTTTCGCCTTATATTGGGGCTGGCGCTCAGCAGCCTGATCGGCTTCGTGGCCTATCGCCGCGGCTCGCTATCGCGCAGCGGCGCCGGCGGGGCCGTGCTCATCGGCACGACCATCTTCGGCTTCGGCGGGTGGGTGCGCGGGCTGCTGCTGATCGCCTTCTTCATCAGCTCCAGCGCGCTGTCGCATTACCGGAAAACGCAGAAGACCGCCCTGGCGGAGAAGTTTGCCAAGGGCAGCCGCCGCGACCTCAGCCAGACGCTGGCGAACGGCGGAGTGGCCGCGCTGCTGGCGGTGTTCACCGGCCTGGCCGGCTCCGATGCTGCGCTCTATCCGGTCCTGGCGCTGGCCTTTCTCGGTGCGCTGGCGACCGTCAACGCGGACACCTGGGCGACGGAGCTGGGGGTCCTGGCGCGGCGCGCGCCGCGCCTGATTACGACGGGCCGGCAGGTGCCGGTGGGCACGTCGGGGGGCGTCACGCGCCTCGGCACGCTGGCCGCGCTGGCCGGTGCGCTGTTCATCGGGGCCGCTGCATTTGTGTTGATCCAGCTCGCTGCACGCGCGACCACCGGCGCGTGGCTGTGGAGCGACTGGATCGTGATTCCGGTTGCTGCCGCCAGCGGGCTGGCCGGCGCGCTGTTCGACAGCCTGCTCGGCGCGACCGTGCAGGCCATCTACGTCTGCGACCGCTGCGGGACGGAGACCGAGCGCACGGTGCACCGGTGCGGCGCTGCGACGCGGCGCGTGCGCGGGTGGCCCTGGCTCAACAACGAGGGCGTCAACTTCCTGGCCTCAGTCGCCGGCGCGTTGGTCGCAGCGGGGTTGGCACTCGTCATCGTATGAAGCACCCTGACAGGATGCTTTCGTAATTCGTAATTCGTCATTCTCAATTTGTCCGGGACCGCCATGATCGACCAACCCGAACCCCTGATGACCATCATCATCCCCGCGTACAACGAGGAGCACCGTCTGCCGCGCTCGCTGGACAAGATCGTCGAGTTCATCGAGGCGCAGGCGGATGACTTCGAGGTGCTGATCGTCGAGAACGGCAGCCGTGACCGTACGACCGAGGTTGCGGAGGCGTATGCCGCGCGCTATCCCTTCATCCATGTGCTGCACAGCGAGAAGGGCAAGGGTGCGGCAGTGCGCGTGGGGATGCTGGCGGGCCGCGGGCGTTACCTGTTCATGTGCGACTCGGACCTGTCCATGCCCATCACGGAGGTCTGCAAGTTCCTGCCGCCGCAACTGGCGGGATACGACGTCGCAATTGCGTCGCGCGAGGGTCCGGGTGCCCATCGCATCGGCGAACCCGCATACCGTCACCTGATGGGTCGGGTCTTCAACCTGATCATCCGTGTGCTGGCGATGCCCCACCTGCAGGACACGCAGTGCGGGTTCAAGAGCTTCCGGCGGGATGTGGCGCAGGAGGTGTTCAGCTGCCTGACGATGACCGGCTGGTCGTTCGATGTCGAGGCGCTGTTCATCGCGCTGCGCCGGGGTTACAAGGTGATTCCGGTGCCGGTGGACTGGTACTTCGACGCAGACAGCCGCGTCAACCCGCTGCACGACACCTGGCGCATGTTCCGGGATGTGGTGAAGATCCGCCTCAAGGGGATGCGCGGGGCGTACGACCGCGGGTGCTCAGCCTGACAGCGACAGCAGCCACCACACCAGCACGCCCGCCTGCGCCGCCACAATCAGCCAGAAGATGGCCTGGAAGTCCCGCCGGCTGACCTTGTGGTGAAACGCGCGCATGCCGAGGAACGCGCCCGGCGTCCCGCCGAGCGCGCCGAGCAGGTGCAGCACCAGCTCCGGCACGCGGTTGTTGCCAACCTTCGCCTGAGCCTTGTCCCACCCGTATACCCCAAACGTCGCCATGCTCAGCGCGACCACCCACATGCCCACCCACAATGCGAACGAGCTGGGCCGGTCGAGCACAAAGGCCAGCCCAAACAGCAGCACCAGCGCGGACCCTATGCCGATCAACAGAAACTTGAGATAGGGGATGCTGAGCACCGAGCCGGCCTGCACGTTGTGCGCGGTCAGGCCCTTGTTGGTGCGCGTCACGGTGAAGCGGACGCGCTGGCCCGGGTGCAGTGCATGGCGGCCCTCGACGTTGCGGACGTGGACGAAGATGTCCTGGTTGACCGCGCCGCGCGCGGTGTCGGGCCGGATGAAGCCGAAGCCGCGATCCGCATCGAACTTGACCACGACGCCGGTTTGCGCACCGGCCGGCGGCGGGGCCGGAGGAGTGTTTTTCGGCACGTGACCTCCGAGCAAGCGTTACAGGTTGCAGGTTCGCAAGTTACAGGTTCGTGTGCCAGTGAGTATCTTCTAAGAGCGCCCAACAGAACCACACAACCGGTTCGTAGTAGGCGCTTCAGCGCCCCGTGGTTGGTCGGGCGCTGAAGCGCCTACTACGAACGGAGAAGCCGCGGCCCTATGAGCGCCCAATCTCCAACCTTCAACATTCAACCTACGCGTCTGAATCTGTATAGTATCGCCATAACCGCACCCCCGGCTGCGGGTCGAGCCGTGCGAGGCGGAGCAGCGTTTTCTCCACGGCGAGCGGGTTGCGATCGCTCAGGATGCTCGGGCGAGCCAGCCGTGCAGCGACCACGCCGGCCGTCCCGGACCCGGCGAAGAAGTCGCCCACGAGGTCACCGGGCCGGCTGGAGGCCTTGACGATGCGTTCCAGCAGGGACGCGGGCTTCTGCGTCTCATAGCCGACGCGCTCCGAATGGATGCGCGCGACGACCGGGAAATACCACCAGTCCTCGGGAACCTTGCCGCGCGCCAGGTCCGGCACCTTGCCGAAGCCCGCCCTTGGGCTGCTGGCAAAGGTCTTGACCGTGGACGCGTCATACGGCACGCGCACTGCGTCGGCGTCGAAATAGTAGTCCGCAGAGCGGGTGTAGACGAGGATCGTGTCGTGCTTGCGCTTGAACGCGCTGCGGATGGGCGACGGGCCGTGATAGCACCAGATGACCTCGTTGAGGAAACGCTTGCGGCCGAACAGGCGATCCAGCTCCACCTTGACGTAGTGGACGGCGTGCCAGTCGAGATGGACGTACAGCGTGCCGCTGCCGGCCAGCAGGTCACGGCACAGCGCGAGACGGCGGAACAGCCACCCCAGGTAAGCGTCGAACTCCTGGTCATCGCGATACGCATCGATCGAGCGTGAGGACTGCTCCCGCGTGCCCGCGACCCGTGCGCCGTAAGTCTTGCCCGTGCCGAAGGGTGGGTCCAGGTAGATGAGCTGGAACCGTCCGGCCCACTGTTCCGTCATTGCCTGTAGCAGCGGGAGATTGTCGGCGCAGTAGACGTCCGAGGCCACCGGCCCCGGCCCTGCCCCCTGTGCCGGCAAGCCGAGCACCGGCGGCAGCGGGAGGCGCACGGGCGCGACATCAACCGCCGCAGCAGTCAGCTCAGGCAGGTTGAGTTGGGTGTAGTTGTGTTCGTAAGCGCCGCGGCCCATGGAGGCATGATACCGCAGGCCGCGCGCGTGCGCAAGGCGCGCCGAACCCCTCCTGATTTACCAAAATAGCAACAGTTGAGTATAATTACTGCCAGCCAAAAAACCTCTGTTGAAGAAGGCACCTCGAAGGCATGACTATTCACTGGCCCTGGGCCAAGCACAAATCCAGGATTGTCTGGATCGACCTCGGTGATCTGGGCGACCTCGTCCATCCGGAAGGCCCGCACGAGCAGTGGCAGGACCATGGGCTCGGCCTGCTGCGCACGATTATGCACCAGGCCGGCATCCCGACCGACGTCGTCTCCACGCGCGCGGTCACCTCCTGGGACCAGCTCAAGGCGCAGGTGGCCGGCTATGACATGGCGCTGATGAACGTGCGCAGCTACACCTTCCCTTCGGGGCGCAAGGCCGCGCAGGTGTTCAAGGAAGTCAACCCGCACGGCCTGGTCATGGCGGGCGGCATGCACGCGACGGTCGCGGCGGATGAGATGCTGGAAGCGCCGGAGTTCGACAAGATTTGCCAGGGGCCCGGCGAGGGGATCATTGTGGACCTGGTGCGCGACCCGGCTGCGTTCCCCCGGCTGTTTCAGGGCCAGGGCGCCGCGTCGATGGCCGAATGGCCCATGATCGACCGCACCCTCTGGCCGCAGCCCGCCGGCCGCGATGTGGCGCGGCGGTTCAACTGGCCGCTCGAACCGGAGTGCGGCTGGGGACCCGGGCCGGTCGTGACGCTGCTGACGAGCCGCGTCTGCCCGTGGCAGTGCGTCTTCTGCAACGAGAGCTCCTACGTGCCGAACATGGGCCGCCGGCCCGTGGATGCCGTCATCGAGGAGCTGAACTACCTGGACGACCACTACGGCGTCGGCTCCTTCGTCATCCACGACTCGATGTTCTTCCAGAACCCGAGCTGGCTGCGCGAGTGGATCGAGAAGTATCCGCGCAAGGCGAACAAGCGGTGGGGTTACTGGGCCGCGGGCCGGGCCGACACGGTGCGGCAGTGGCCCGACCTGTTCGAGGCGCTCGTCAAAGAGACGAACTGGAACATGATCTCGATCGGCTTCGAGTCGGGCAGCGACCGGGTGTTGCGGCTGCTGAACAAGGAATGCACCGAGGAAGACAACTACTTCGCCATCGACCTGGTGAACCGGCTGGGCGATGAGGTGGCCGCCAAGGGCCGGATTCCCCCGCGCTTCTGGTCGAACATCATGCTCGGGATCCCTGGTGAGCAGCCGGAGGATGCCTTCAAGACGATGCGCATGATCAAGCGGATGAAGCGCGTGTTCCCGTCCATCTCCTACTACGCGCCCTACCCCGGCTCCGCGCTCGGCTTCCAGCTCATTGCAG
>CAZTMA010000172.1:0-10194 GCA_964614645.1 uncultured Anaerolineales bacterium | reverse complement strand
CGGGCCGTCTGACCGCAGAGATGTTCGACCGCGTGTGGACGACGGTCCGCGAGTTGGTTGCACGGTAGGAGCAGATCTTGCGGCTGCCCACCGGCAGGCTTCCGGCTCGATGATTAGACGGATACCCCGCCCGCGGGGTATAATGGGCGCGCGTTTCAGCATAACAACTGACGCAAGTGAGGCCAGGGGAGGATACCGTGCGCCGACTCGCTGAAATTCAGGCTGCGCTCCGTGCCGAGGGGCTGGACGGCTGGCTGCTCTACGATTTCAAGGAACTCAATCCGATCGCGCGGCGCGTCGCCGGCATGCCGGCGGACCGCTTCCTGAGCCGCCGGTGGGCCTGCTATATCCCCGTGCAGGGCGAGCCGCGCTGGCTGGCGCACGCCATCGAGGCGGGCGGGCTGCGCGACCTCGCGCCGGGCATCGCGTCGTATGTCTCCTGGCAGTCGTGGCCGGAGGCACTGCGCACGCTCATCGGCGGCGCCCAGCGCATCGCGATGGAGATCTCGCCGGGCTGCGCGATCCCGTACATTAGCCGCGTGGACGCGGGTACGGTTGAGCTGGTGCGCGGCCTGGGCGTCGAAATCGTGACCTCCGCGGACCTCGTGCAAGTGGCCGAGGCCGTCTGGACTGCGGAGCAGCTTGCCAGCCACCGCCGCGCGGCTGCCGTGTTGATCGAGGTCAAAGACGCTACTTTCAGTCACGTGCGCGAGCGCCTGGCCGTGGGCCTGCCCGTGACCGAGTGCGGGGTGCAGGACTTTATGATGGCGCAGTTTGCCGCGCGCGGCATGGAGGCCGACCATCCGCCCATCGTCGGCGTCAACGGGCACGCGGCCGACCCGCACTACAGCCCGCGTCGCGACGCGGACACGCCGCTGCACCGGGGCGACTTCCTGCTCATCGACCTGTGGAGCAAGGAGCCCGGTCCCGATAACATCTACGGCGACATTACGTGGGTCGCGTATGCCGGGCCAGTGGTGCCGCCGCGTATCCAGGCGGTCTTCGAGACCGTGCGGGAGGCGCGTGACACCGCAGTCGCCTTCGCTCGCGAACGCATCCGTGCGGGACGGCCCGTCTACGGGTATGAGGTGGACGATGCCGCGCGGCGCGTTATTACGGAAGCCGGGTTCGGCCCGTACTTCATCCACCGCACCGGCCACTCCATCGGAACCACAGGCCACGGCAACGGCGTCAATATTGACAACCTGGAGACGCAGGACCGCCGCCGGCTTCTGGCAGGCGTCGGCTTCTCCATCGAGCCGGGCATCTACCTGCCGGATGAGCACTTCGGCGTGCGCCTGGAGATAGACTGCTACGTGGCAGATGCGGACGTCGAAGTGACGACCCTGCCGCTGCAGAACGAGATTGTGCTCATCTGAGGGGAAAATCGTATATGGGACGTAGGATTGGTTTGGTATTCGTAGTGCTGCTGGTCATTGCCGCAGGCGTGTCGTGTGTTCGCCTGCGCGACGAAGAACCCGCGGCCATCTGGACGCCCGCACCTATCACGACTGTCGGCAGCACCGTGACTGCGGAGCCCACAGCAACAGAGTTTATTCTGCCGACCGCGACCCCGCGGCCGGCGTTCACCCCGCGGCCAACTGCCACCCGCGCGGCGGCTGTCGCGACGGCAACGCAGGACCCCAAGCTTGTTGTCATCACCGAGGCGGATGTCATGCGCGCCGTGGAATCAAGCGTGGCCGGCGACAGCGGCGCGACTGCAAAGGACCTGCGCGTCCGGTTTACGGATGGCCGCATGCGCATCGAAGCTGCCGCGTTGAGTTATGGACCCGTCAACGTCGAGAATCTCGTGCTGGTCGGCCGGCTGGTCGCACAGAACGGCAAGCTGCAACTGGAAACCGAGTCCATCAGCCCGCGTGGGCTGCTGGCCGCGGTCATCCCGACCGTCGCCAACCAGGCCCTTGAGCAGTACACCGCCAGATGGTATGTGGAGGAGATCAAGACGCTCGAAGGCCGCATCGAAGCGCGCATCCGATAAGCAGCATGGGTGAACAACTCCAGCTCCTGCTGGATAAGCTGCGTACAGAGGGCGCGGCGGTGCACGCACGGCTGGCTGCGCTCACGCCCGAACAGTGGGCCGCGCCGCTCGGCGATGCTGCAGGAGAGTGGCGCGCACAGGATCTGTTGGCCCACCTGGTCAGCGCGGAGCGCGGTCACCAGCGCCTCATCGCCGAAGTTGCGCAGGGCGGGGCCGGCAGTCCGGCCGCTTTCGACGTGGACAGCTATAATGCTGAGCACGTCGCGGCGCTGCAAGCGCGTGACCCTTCCGATCTGTTGGCGGAACTGCTGGCCGTGCGCGAGGCGACCCTGGCGCTGGTCGCGAGCCTGTCTGATGAAGATCTGGCCCGCCGCGGGCGTCACCCGGCTCTGGGCGACGACGCAACCCTGGCCGACTTCATCCGCGTCATTACGGTGCATGTACGTATGCACCTGCGCGAGCTGGCACGCAGCCAGACCCAGGCCAGCACGCCTGCACATACTTCATAGATAACAATGTTCCGAGGGAGCTAATGGAATCCGTATTGCACGATAAGATGGAGAGGCTGCACAGCTTCTTCCGTTCGTTGGGCCGCGTGGCCGTGGCCTATTCAGGAGGAGTGGACAGCACCTTCCTGCTCAAGGCCGCCCATGATGCGCTGGGTAGCAACAATGTCCTGGCGCTGACCGCCGTTTCGGCCAGCATGCCGGCGTATGAGAGAGCCAGCGCGGAGGAACTCGCCCGCCAGATCGGCGCGCCGCTGCTGTGGATCGAATCCCACGAGGATGAAGATGAGCGGTACCTGGCAAACCCAGCCAATCGCTGCTACTTCTGCAAGACCAACGTCTACGGCGAGTTGATCCCCGCGGCGCAGCAGGCTGGCTTTGACTACGTGGCCGATGGCACGAATGCGGACGACGTGGACGACTTCCGGCCGGGTCGCCGCGCGGCCCGTGAGAGCGGCGTGCGCAGTCCGCTCCAGGAACTTGGCTTCACCAAGGCCGAGATTCGCCAGGCCGCGCAGGAACTGGGCCTGCCCAACTGGGATGCGCCATCGGCGCCGTGCCTGTCTTCGCGCATCCCCTATGGCACACGCATCACGCCGGAAATCCTGGACCAGGTAGGCCGGGCGGAACTGGCGCTGCGCACGCGCGGATTCCGGGAGGTGCGCGTGCGGCATCATGACAAGGTTGCGCGCATCGAAGTGCCGCCCGCGGAGTTCGACCGGTTGCTGGCCCAGCGCCAGGAGATTGTCGCGGCGCTGCGTGAGGCCGGCTACCAATACATATCGCTCGACCTGACTGGCCTCCGGTCAGGTAGCCTGAACGAGGTCATTCTGGTGCATGGACGCGAACAAGCTGCGTGACCTGCTGGACTCGGTGCAGGCGGGCCAACTGCCCGTCGATGCCGCAGTCGAGCGCCTGAAATCGTTGCCCTATGAGGACTTGGGCTACGCACAACTGGACCTCCACCGCGCGCTGCGCCAGGGGATGCCGGAGGTTGTGTTCTGCCAGGGCAAAACCAATGAGCACGCGGCGGCCATCCTGGATCGGCTGTGGCAGGCCCACGACCGCGTCATGGGCACGCGCGTCACGCCGGAGATGGCGGCGTTCATCCAGGCGCGGCTGCCCGCAGCCCGCTACGAGCCCCTCTCCCGGCTGGTGACGCTGGTGCGGGGAGAACTGCCCGCGCCGCTGGAGACTGCACCCTTCGCGCTGATTGCCAGCGCGGGGACGGCGGACCTGCCCGTGGCCGAAGAAGCGGCCCAGACGCTCGAATTCCTGGGCGACCGTATCGTGCGTGCGTATGATGTGGGTGTCGCGGGCATCCACCGGCTGCTCAACCGCCGCGGCGATGTGGAGCGGGCCGCAGTCATCATCAGTGTGGCGGGCATGGAGGGCGCGCTGACGAGCGTCATCGGCGGGCTGGCCGCGTGTCCCGTCATCGGCGTGCCGACCAGCGTCGGCTACGGGGCCAGCTTCGGCGGCCTGGCTGCGCTGCTCGCCATGCTCAACTCCTGCGCGACGGGCGTCGCGGTGGTCAACATCGACAACGGCTTCGGCGCTGCGGTGTTTGCACACCGTGTCCTGGAAGCAGCCAATCGTGTGCCGGCGATTTCGGAGTAAAGACGGCCCTCTTCCAGAGACGGCCCGCTGGACCGTCTCTACAGACACAACGACGGAGACCTATGAAAACTCTTTACTTTGACTGTGTCAGCGGCGCGAGCGGCGATATGATCCTCGGTGCATTATTGGACGCGGGACTACCGGCGGACGTACTGCGCGCGCGGCTGGCCGCGCTCCATTTGCCCGGGTTCGAGCTGCGCGTCGAGAAGGTTGAGAAGTGCGGCATCGCGGCGACGCAGGTAGATGTAATCGTGGACGATGACGTGCCCGAACGTCACCTGCCGCAACTCGAGGCCATCGTGCAGGGCGGCGATCTGCCCGCGCATGTGGTCGAGAAATCCATCGCCGTCCTGCATCGTATCGGAGAGGCGGAGGCGGCCATCCACAGCAGCAGTCTGGACCACGTCCACCTGCACGAGTTGGGCGGCATCGACACTATCGTGGATGTGGTCGGCGCAGTCAGCGGGCTGGATGCGCTTGGCATCGAGCGCGTGCGCTGCTCGCCCATTCCCCTGGGCCGCGGCTTCACCAACAGCGCGCACGGGCGGATTCCCCTGCCCGCGCCCGCTACGGTCGCACTGCTGCGCGGCGTGCCGGTCACCGGCAGCGAAATCCAGGCTGAGACGGTCACGCCGACGGGCGCGGCGCTGCTCTCCACGTTGTCGGCGGACTTCGGTGCCATCCCGGCCATGACGCTGTCTGCAGTCGGCTACGGTGCTGGGCGCAAGGACTTCGCCATCCCGAATGTGCTGCGCGTGCTGGTGGGTGAGTCGGCGGCCGCCAGTGATTCTGGCCTGCAGGCGCTCGTCGTGCTGGAGACCAACATCGACGATCTTAATCCCGAGACGTACGATTACGTTATGGGCCGCCTCTTTGCCGCAGGCGCGCTGGATGTCTTCCTGGCGCCGATACAGATGAAGAAAAACCGGCCCGCAACCCTCATTTCGGTTATCTGTTGGCCGAGTGCAGCCGCGGTCCTCTCCGACATCCTGTTTGGCGAGACAAGCACACTGGGCATCCGCCGCTACGAGGTGATGCGCCAGGCGCTGCCCCGGCGGAGTCAGACGGTGAAGACGCCCTATGGCCCGGTGCGTGTGAAGGTCGCCCATTGGGGCGACGCGCAGACCAAAGCCGCACCCGAATACGAGGATTGCCGCAAGCTGGCGGCTGAACATGACGTACCTCTGCGCGAGGTGTACCTGGCTGCAGCACAGGCTGCGCACAGCAGTTTAGAACACGAAGCGACGAAGTGACCCAAGGCGCACCCAGCGCAAAGACCCCACCTCCCTCTCGCCTGCGTAGCAGCAAGAGAGAGGGCCGGGGGTGAGGTAGGAGATGGGCGCAACCGCGCAGTTCTTCGACGAGAACCTCGTCTACGTCTACTTCTTCTACGGTCTGGCCTTCTTCAGCCTCGGGCTGGTGGTGCTGCTGGAGTCGGGCCGGGCTTCGGAGTTTCGCTTCGCCCGCGCCCTGCGGCCCCTGGCCCTCTTCGGTTTCGTCCACGGCGTGCACGAGTGGTTCGAGATGTTCCAGATCTTTGCGGTCCGCACGCTTGCTTACCAGCCGGGGACCCTCGATGAGACCTTCCGCCTGCTCACCCTGCTCGCCTCCTTCCTTCTGCTGTTGATTTTCGGCGTGCGCCTGTTGCCCGGCGCGGAAGACAGTCCGGGCCGCGAGGTTATACAGGTTATGCTGATGGCGGTGCTCTGGCTGGTTGCAGTGGCATTTGTGGCGTGGCAGTACAACGCAACGTGGCCGCAAATCTGGACCGCGGCCGATGTGCTGGCGCGTTATGGGCTGGCGATTCCTGGCTCGGCGCTGGCTGCCCTGGCGCTCATCCGCGAGCGACGCGACTTTCACGCGCGCGGGATGTCTCAATACGGCCGCAGCCTGCTCTGGGCCGCGGTCGCTTTCCTGGTCTATGGCGTCTTTGGCCAGCTCTTTGTGCGGTCGAGCCTCATCTTCCCCTCGCAGACCATCAATTCGGCCATGTTCCTGCGCATCTTCGGCATTCCCATCCAGTTGTTGCGCACAGTGTCTGCGCTGGCGATCACCGTCGCGCTCGGCAGCGCACTGCGCGCCTTCGAACTGGAGAGCCGGCTCCGGCTGGCACGGGCCAACAAGGCGCGCATCGAGGCGCAGGCCGCCGCGCTCGAAGCGCAGCAGCGACGCGCCAATGAAGTCGAGGCGTTGAACGTGCGCCTAAGCGCGACCGCAAGCGAGCTGTCGGCCATGGTGCAGTTGTCGCACATCCTGACCTCCACGATCGACCTGCGCCGCATGCTCGGCAGCGCACTTTACCAGATTGTTCACAGCTTTGAGCGCGGTTGTTGCAGCATCGTCTTCCTCAAACGTCCGGATGGCGGCCTGGAGCTGGCAGGCGAGTATCGGCGGCCTAATGCCCCGCAGCCGCTGACCCTGCCGCCACTAACCCCGGTTGTGGCGCGCGCGGTGGAGACCGGTGGACCGGTCGGTGCAGGGCTGGACGGTGAAATCGCCCTTTTGGTAGACGTCGACCTGGCCGAGCGCAGGTTCCGCACACTGGGTGTGCCGCTGCGCAGCCAGGTGCAGATTCTCGGCGGCGTGGCTCTTTCCTCCGTCCGCGAGGAGGAGCCGCTGGGCCGCGATGAACTGAACCTGCTGACCGCGTTTGCGCAGCAGATTGCGGCCTCCGTGGAAAATGCCCGGCTCTACCAGGTGGTTCAGGAGCGTGAAAACCAGCTTGAAGACCTGGTGCGCCAGCTAGTGACCGCACAGGAAGGGGAGCGCCAGCGCATCGCACGCGAGCTGCACGATGAGACGGGCCAGAAGCTGCTGGCCCTGGGCATGGGGTTGGCAGCAGTTGACACGCAGCTCACCGCCGGCGATGCTGCGCGTGCCACGTCTATGGTGCGCAACCTGCGCGAGTTGAATGACCTGTCTGTGAGCGAACTCCGCAATATCATGGCTGACCTGCGGCCGGCGCAACTGGATGACCTCGGCCTCGTACCCGCACTCCGTTGGTACATCCAGCAGTATCAGACACGGCAGCCTGGCCTCTCTGCGGTACTGCTGGCCGACCGGACTCTGCCGCGCTTGCCCGCGCAGCATGAAACCGTGCTCTTTCGGATTGCCCAGGAGGCGTTGACAAACGTGGCTCGCCATGCGCAGGCAACCGAGGTGACGGTCACGCTCAGCCGGACGGGCGACGGTATCTGGCTCGAAATCAGCGATAACGGTCAGGGGTTCGATACCTCTGCGCCGCCGCGGCATGAGCCGCACTCCGGGTTGGGTCTCGTCGGGATGCGCGAACGGGTGGCGCTGGTGCGCGGGGAGCTGCTGGTTGAGTCCGAACCCGGCCACGGAACGCGCATCGTTGTCAAGCTGCCACTGGGGGGATTAGGTTGACGCGGGATGACTAACGAAGGATGACGGCCCAGGCGGGGGTCTGGACTTGCGTAAGTCCAGACCCCCGCTTCTTACTTGGTCTGCCGTCGCGTGGATTTAGCCTTGGGCGCCGGTGGCTCAGGCTTAGGCGCCGGTGTGGTCTTCTTAGCACCCTGTTTTGCCTTGCCGGTCGCGGCTGTTTCGGGCGGCGAGGCAGACGATAGCAGCGATAGCTGCGCGGCATCCACGACGACGGTCTTGCTGCGGCGGGCAGCAGGCTTTTCCGGCTCTTTGGCCGGCGCGGCCTTTTTGTCAGCGGCGGGAGACTTGCCTGCGGCGGCCGCGTTGCTGGTTGCAGGAGTCTTGCTGGACGGCGTAGCCTTACCGATTGCAGGAGTCTTGCTGGCCGCGGCTGCCTTGCGAGTCGTCGTGGTCTTGCTGGCCGTGACTTTCTTGGCTGGTGTGGCCTCCTTGACGGGCGCTGGCACCGCGGCCGCTTTGCGTGCAGTCTTCGGTTTTGTGGGCGTAGCCGGAGTTGCACTGGCCTCCATCCGTTTGTCCGGTGCGGCGTTGCGGGCAGTCCGTGGCGCCGCAGTAGTCTTCGCGGGGACAGCTGGAGTTGCACTGGCCTCCATCCGTTTGTCCGGTGCGGCGTTGCGGGCAGTCCGTGGCGCTGCAGTAGTCTTCGCTGGGGCAGCCGGTTCTGCAGCCGCCGCGATCCGTTCATTCGGTGCGGCTCTGCGGGCAGTCTGTGGCGCTGATCGCCCCTTCGCCGGTGTACCCTCATCCGGCGCACCCGCACCCGCCAGCACATACGCACGGGTCACTGGCTGCCCCGCAACGAGACCGGGCAGCGCCTTCCCGCTCGTTGCCCGGCCCATTTGCGCCAGTGCAGCATAGGGGTATCCAACGGCTGATTGCTCCGACTGCACGCATACCAGCCGGTCTTCAGGCGTCAGCAGGGCGCCGCCCACCACATCGCCCGACCGGCTCGACAGCTTCGCCGCGCCGATGCCCTTGCCGTTGCGCCCTTGCGTCGGGAAGTCGGCCAGCGGTACGCGCTTGGCATAGCCCGCACCGAGCACCAGCGCCACCTGGGCAGATTCGCTGCCCGCTGCAGTCGCGGCGCCCGCGATCACCCGGTCTCCGGCGGCCAGCCGGATGCCGCCGATGCCGCCCGCGGGCAGGCCCATCGCACGCACGTCGTCTTCGCTGAAGCGGATTGCTTGCCCGCGCGCGGTAAAGAGCAGCACTTCGCCGCCACCGTTGCTGATGCCCGCCCAGACCAGCCGGTCTCCGTCATCCAGGCCGATGACCTGCGTGGTGTCGCCCGTGTTGGCGGCCAGGTCCGCGGCGTTGATGCGTTTGACCTTGCCCTGCGCAGTTGCCATCACGATATAGCCGCTCAATGGCTGGCCGTTGGGTTTGGGCAGCGGCAGCAGCGCGGTAATCTGGCTCCCGCGACGCAGCCCGGCCAGATTGGCGAAATGACCGCCGCCGGTCTCAGGAATCTGGTGCGCCTGCACTCGGCCGGCCTGGCCGCCGGCAGTCAACAGGTAGAGGTCGGTCCGGGTGTCGCCCTTCACGGCAAACTGCGCCGGCGGCAGCGGGAACGCCGGCTTGACCCCGCGATGGCGCATCAGGTTGCCGTCCACATTCAGGGTTACCCACAGTTCCTCCTGCGGGAGCAGGTCAATCGTCGTCAGCACGCCTTTGGCGCGGTCTGCAATCTGCGTGCGCCGGGCATCTCCGTACTTGTTCTTGAGATTCTTTAGGTCCAGCCGGATGACATCGAGCACCTTCTTGGGCGACTTGAGCAGTTCCTCCAGTTCCTTGATCAGCGCCAGTAGCTCTTTGTATTCGGTTTCCAGCTTGCGGCGTTCCAGCGCAGCCAGGCGGCGCAACTGCATGTCGAGGATGGCCTGCGCCTGGATGGGCGTGAAGCCGAGCTGTTTGATGAGGCCGTCACGTGCCACTTCGGCCGTCCGCGAGGCGCGGATGAGCGCAATGACCTCATCGAGGATGTCAAGTGCCTTGAGCAACCCCTCGACGATGTGGGCGCGCTCCTTCGCCTTTGCCAGGTCATGCTTGGCCCGGCGTACGATGACGGTCTGGCGGTGCTCGATAAAGTGCAACAGAGCGCGCTTCAGGCTCAACAGGCGCGGCTCACCATCCACCAGCGCGAGGAGCGATACGCCGAACGTCTGCTGCAGTGGGGTCAGCTTGAACAACTGCCCCAGAATCTGATTCGGATCGACTGTGCGCGTCAGTTCGATGAGGATGCGCATCCCAGTACGGTCCGACTCGTCGCGCAGGTCCGTGATGCCCTCGATCCGGCCATCGCGCACTAGCTCAGCGATGCGTTCGATGAGACTGCTCTTGTTGGTCTGATACGGCAGCTCCGTCACGACGATGCGGGCCTTGCTCCGGCTCATATCCTCGATATGGGCCTTGGCCTGCATGACGATGCTGCCCTTGCCCCCGGCGTAGGCCTTGGCGATGGCGTCTTCCTGCTCGGCATCCGCGCCGTTCCCCAGCTGCGAGTAGCGGTATACGATGCCGCCCGTCGGGAAGTCGGGACCGGGGATGAACCGCATCAGGTCTTCGATCGTGATGCCATCCCGCTTGTCATAGTTGTCAATGATGTAACACAGCGCGTCGCACACTTCACCGAGGTTGTGCGGCGGAATGTTGGTGGACATG
>CAZTMA010000171.1:587-10338 GCA_964614645.1 uncultured Anaerolineales bacterium | reverse complement strand
GCGCCTTCGCGTTGACCGACTCGAGCAGCCGCGGCCCGCCGACGTACACCGTGCGCCCCTCGGATCTGGCCTGCGCGCCGCGACCCTTCAGCGCCTGGAACTCAGTCACCTCGGGCAGGGCCAGTTTCTTTTCCTCGGCCGCGGCGCGAATCCCGCGCGCGATCGTGTGCTCCGAATCGCCTTCGATGGCCGCTGCCAACGCGAGCGCCCGTTCCTCGGTCCAGCCCGGCGCGACGCTGGTGCCGTCAGCGACGGCAACGCCGACAACGCCGAACCGGCCCTCGGTCAGCGTGCCCGTCTTGTCGAAGATGATCGTGTCGACCAGGCGGGCGCGCTCGAGCGCCAGGCGGTCGCGGACCAGGATGCCGTTGTTCGCGCCCTTTGCGGTCGTGATGGCGACCACAAGCGGGATGGCCAACCCCAGCGCGTGCGGACACGCGATCACGAGCACCGTGGCGACGCGGGCAATGACCTCGACGTTGAACCCGATGGCGATGGTCCAGCCGATGGCGGTTAACAGGGCCACGCCTAAGGCAACATAGAAGAGCCAGGCCGCGGCCTTATCCGCCAGCACTTGCGTGCGGGACTTGCTGGTCTGGGCCTCCTTGACCAGCCGCATGATTCCCGCCAGCGCGGTCTGCTCACCTGTCGCCGTGACGCGCACGCGCAGGCTGCCATCGCTGTTGATCGTGCCGGCAATGACTTTCGACCCCGGCTCCTTCTTGACGGGCCGGGACTCGCCCGTGATCATGGACTCGTTGACCTCGGACTCGCCGCGTTCGACCTCGCCGTCGGCAGGGACGCTGGCGCCGGGCCGAATGAGGAGGATGTCACCCGTGCGCAACTGGTTCACGGCCACTTCTTCGGTCGAGCCGTCCGGACGCTCACGCTCGGCCACGTCGGGCATCAGCTTGGCCAGCGCATCGAGCGCGCCGGACGCCTGGCGCACGCTGCGCATTTCCAGCCAGTGGCCGAGCAACATGATGTCGATCAGGGTGACGAGCTCCCAGAAGAAGGTGTCGCCGGTAAGCAGGAATTGGGCTGCGAGGCTGTAGACGAAGGCGACCGTGATTGCGAGGCTGATCAGCGTCATCATGCCCGGCTGGCGGTTACGCAGCTCGGGCACCGCCATCTGCAGGAAGGGCAGGCCGCCGTAAAGGAAGATCACGATCGACAGCACGGGCACGATGAATTGGCTGCCGGGAAAGGCCGGCATGGTAAAGCCCAGCCAGTGCTGGATCATTTCGCTATAGAGCAGAACGGGTATGGAGAGCAGGAGCGAGACCCAGAAGCGCCGCCGGAACATCTGCTCATGTCCCGCGTGATCCACGTGGGCGCCATGCCCTTCGTGGCCCCCGGCCACCTCATGCTGCTCGTGCTCTGCGCTTCCCGCTGCTGGCATTGCCATCGCATGCCCGGTGTGCGCGTCGTGCTCACCGTGATCTGGCTGCGTTTCTCCCGCGGCCGCCGGCACAGCTTCGCCGTGGTGCTGGTGACCTGACTCGGGCTGGGGCGGCTCGATCTCCGCGTCGACCGGCTCATGGTCTGCATCGCGGCCGTGCACCGCCTTGTCCATCGCCTCATGTCCGGGCGCCTCGTGGTCCTGGGACTCGTCGCGCCGCGGCGGCCCGGCATCATGGTGCGCCTGCTGCGCATGGTCCGTCAGGCCGCGTTCCTCTTCCAAGCCCTGGTCCGATCGTCGATCGTCCGCCTTCGATCCATCACCGTTCATGTTCCACTCACCTCACTTGTGACCTCTCTGCGCCGGCCTGAAAGCCCATCTAGACTAACCCCTCCACCCGATAGTTCCGCATCATGCCCATATCCTCGTGTTCAAGGTTGTGGCAGTGGTATAAGAACAGGCCCGGATGCACGAACTTCACCAGCAGGCGCACGCGCTCGCCCGGCATCACGACAACCGTGTCCTTCCAGCCCTCATCGACATAACCCTCGCGCACCGACTCGAAGCCCGCCTTCAGTTCAGGTATGAGCAGATCGCGCTGCACGACCTGGAACTGCACCCCGTGGATGTGCATGGGGTGAACCATGCCCATCCGCTCCATCATCTCGTTCGGATTCTGCTCGTTGACGAACTCCCAGGCCTCCAGGTCCCCGAGCCTGACGATCTCGTTTTCTGCGACACCTTCCATTTCGAACACCCGTCCATTCAGGAGCCACTGCATGTTGCGCATCGACATGCCGAACGAGCGGGGCTGCCCGCCGTTGCTGGCGTCCTCCAGGCGGTAGTGTTCGGAGCTGGACAACTGCGCAGGCAGCCGGAGCGTTTCCTGCTCCGCGCGGTCGATGCGGACGGTCAGGATCGGGAACAACGCGCCGTTCGGCAGTGCGCTGCCCGCCATGCCCGGATCTTGAGTTGCTCCTGGTGCGGCGCTGCGATGCATGCCGTGCATGTCGCCCATGCCACCCATCCCCATGCCACCGCCAACGAGCATGTCCCCTTCGGCGCCCAGGAACTCCCGGCTCATCAGCATGACTTCGTCGCCCACCTTGCGGCCCGAGAAATCCGCCCACAGCTCTACGCGTTCGCCCGGGCCCAGCGTCACATACGGCTTCTGCACGGGCTGCTCGAGCAACCCTCCGTCCGTAGCAATGACGGTCAGCGGGGTCTCATCCCCCCAGGCCAGCTTGTAGATGCGTGAGTTAGAGCCGTTGAGCACGCGCAGGCGGTAGGCGCGCGTCGCAAGTGACAGAATGGCGTCCGGCTGCCCGTTCACCAGGATGCGCTCGCCGAGGAAGCCCATCATGCGGTCCATCATCATGCCGCCCATCCCCCTGCCCAACATGCCGCCCATCATGCCGCCGCTCAAGTAGACCAGTTGGTTGTTTGCATCGAACGTGCGGTCCTGGATAATTATGGGCAGGTCCTGCGCACCCTCAGGCAGACCCGCAGCCGCTTCCTCGTCGTCGGAGACGATGAGCAGGCCGGCGAGGCCGCGATGGGCCTGCCCGCCCGTCAGGCCGTGCGGATGCGGGCCAATTGCGGGCCGCGGGGGGCCATCCATCAGGTCCGGCACCAGCATGCCGTGCCAGTGGACGATGCTCTGCTCGGGCAACTGGTTGCGGAACTGCACACGTATCTGCTGCCCCTTGCGCACGCGCAAGATTGGCCCCAGGTAGCTGCCCTCCATCGCCTGCACGGCAGCAGGATCGCCTTGCAGCACTTCCGCCTGGTAGCGCCAGACTTGCGTCGGCTGCCCGGGCAGGATGCTGACCTCACCCTCCACGGCAGTCAGCGCGAGTTCGAGGTCCACCGCAGACCCTGTGCCAGCGGGTGTCGGGACAGCGCCGGCTGCCGGCATCCTCGTTTCGGTCGGATCAGTCGCGGCCATTTCGCTTGGCGCCGCCCCGCTTGCGTCTGCGGGAGCCGGCGTTTGCAGGGCAACGGGCATGCATGCGGCCGCGAGGCTCGCACTGGCGGCGCCTGTTGCCCACAAGAATTCTCTTCTCGATAATCGTCTCACAGATGGTCTCACATTGGCCTCTCAAACAGTGGTTGATAATCCAATAGCAGCAGAAACAAGCTCCTGCGCTCCAAACATGGCAAGCATTTTACCGGATACTCGTAACGCGAATGTGAAGTCTGTGTGACAATTGTGTAAAGAGGAAGTCTGACGCTTGCAAACGCCTCCTGGTGGAAGCTCGCTGGTCGGGATCATCGGCAGCCAGCCCCCGGGGAGCTGACCATTCGGTCTGGCCGGTTGCAGTACGGTAGGGTGGCTGATGCGCAACGCTGAGGATTGAGATGGCCTGCACTAATATACAAGAGGCCGGCTGTTGTGAGACAGCCGGCCTCTTGTATTCCTGTCTGCCGTCAGCGTTCCATGGTCTCCAATCGTATCCCGACCGGGCAGTGGTCGCTCCCGCGCACATGGGGCCAGATGAAGGCGTCCGTCACGCGCGGCAGCGCCTCCGCAGCGGCGAAGAAGTAGTCGATGCGCCAGCCGATGTTCCGCTCGCGCGCCTGCGCCCACTGCAGCCACCAGGTGTACTGCCCGGCCAGGTCGGGGTAGCGGTGACGGAAGATGTCGACATAACCGCTGGCTAGGAGGCGGTCCATCCACGCGCGTTCCTCGGGCAGGAAGCCGGTCGTCTTGAGGTTCTGCTTCGGCCGCGCGAGGTCGATCTCCCGGTGCGCGGTGTTGACGTCGCCGCAGAAGATGACCTGCTGACCCTGCGAGCGCAGCCCTTCGATGAATTCGAGAAACGCGTCGTAGAACGCCAGCTTGTAAGGCACGCGCTCCAGGTCGCGGCCGCCGTTGGGGAAGTAGCAGTTGATGAGGGTGAAGTCCGCGTACTCTGCGACGATGGTGCGCCCTTCGTCGTCGAACTCGGGCCGGCCGATGCCATAGGACACGCTTAGCGGCGCCTCACGCGTGAGCAGCCCGACCCCGCTGTGCCCCTTCTTGCGGCTGGACGCGTGCCAGAACGCATGATAGCCGGCGGGCGCGGCCATCTCGGCGGGAATCTGACTCGGCTCTGCGCGCGTCTCCTGCAGGCAGAGGATGTCGGGCGCGGTCTCCGCCAGCCAGTCCATGAACCCGGCCTTATAGATGGCCCGCGCGCCGTTGACGTTCCAGGATAGCAGGGTCAGTGTGCGCGTCATGCCGGCTCGTCTTGGCTGCCTATCGTACTCGTGTCTTCCGCTTCGACAACGTCAGCCGTCTCATCGATGTCCGGCTCGTCCGTTGCGTTTTCTGCCATAGCCGGGGCGAGCAGCCCCTCGGGCAGCTCCACGACCATCGTGCGTGCAGCCAGGTCCACCGATCGGACGACCTCGCGCGTTGCGGGCAGCAGTACTTCGCCCACCTCCCCGCGCGCCACGTACACGTCGTTGGCCGGGGTGAACACGATCTCCACGATCTCGCCCAGCGGCTCGCCTGCGGTCGTCTCGACGCGCAGCCCGATCAGGTCGTGCACGAAGTTTTCGTGCTCGTCCAGTGCCATCGCCTCGGCCTCGGGGATGAGCAGGTACAGCCCGCGCAGCGCTTCGGCCGCGTTGCGATCCGCCGTTGCCGACAGCCGGACGAGCCTCCGGTCGTGGTGCGGCCGGCTGGTCGCCAGCTTGACGGGCCGCGCATCGGTTCCCTCGGGCGTGCTGCTGAGATACAGCTCAGCGCCCGTCTTGAACCGGTCAGGGTTGTCGCTCATCACCTCGACCTTGACCTCGCCCCGGATGCCGTGGGGCGCCACGATCTGGCCGACTACGAGATACGGCTGTGCCGCCTGATTCTTCTTCGCCATTTCCACCTACCCGTACAAATGAGAGAACGGGTTCTAGAGCGAAGCTCTGCTTCACCATAGAACCCGTCTTCCCGGACTTTGCGGCTGGTCAGCAAACCAGCTTCCAGCGTCCAGCGCTACACGATTTCCAGCACGACGCGGCGTTCTTGTGCCAGGACCCGCAGGAGCGTCCGCAGCGCATTCGCGACGCGGCCGTCCTTGCCGATAACCCGGCCCATGTCTTCCTGGTCTACGTGCAGCTCGAGCACGGTGACATTGGTCCCGTGCGTTTCCTTGACCGTCACCTTCTCTGGCTTGTCCACCAGCATCTTGGCAACGTACTCAACCAGTTCTTTTTCTTTCACCGTCAGCCTCCGCATGCGGTCTGGGCGGCGGCTGGGCAATTACGCAGCCGCGGTTGGGGCCGCCGGAGCACCTTCGTACGCTCCTGCAACCTTCAACAGCCGGGCTACCGTCTCGCTGGGCTGTGCGCCCACGCTGAGCCAATAGCGTGCCCGCTCGACATCGATGTTGATCGTTTCGGGTTCGGTGCGCGGGTTGTAGTTGCCGATGTTCTCGATGATGCGACCATCACGCGCGGCGTGCTGGTCCGCGACCACCACGCGGTAGGTCGGTTGCTTCTTCGCGCCGTGGCGGCGCAAGCGAATACGTACCATTGACTTCTAGTGCTCCTTCTGTGCTATGGGACGCAGAGGGTCCCGGATTCTTGCTAATTAGGAATTACGAATTATGAATTATGAATTCGTAATTCCTAATTCTCAATTCGTAATTACCTGAACATGTCCATGATGCCGCGCATGCCCCGGCCGCCGGAGCTCATCTGCTTCATCATGCGCTGCATCTGGCGGAACTGGTTCAGCAGGTCGTTGATTTCCATCACCGACGAGCCGGACCCCCGCGCCACGCGGCGCTTGCGGCTGCCGTTGAGCAGCTTGGGATCGCGGCGCTCCTGCAGCGTCATCGAGTTGATGATGGCCTCGATCTGCCGGAACTGCTTGTCCGTCACGTCCGGCGCAAGCTCCTGGGTCATGCGCCCCATGCCGGGGATCATGTCCAGCAACTGCGTGAGCGGCCCCATCTTCTTGATCTGCTGGAGCTGGTTGAGAAAGTCCTCCAGGTTGAACTCGCCCTTGACCAGCTTGCGGCTCATGCGCTCCGCGTCGGCCTTGTCGACGTTCTCCCCGGCCTTCTCGATCAGCGTGAGCATATCGCCCATGCCGAGGATGCGCGTGGCCAGCCGGTCAGGATGGAACGGCTCCAGCCCGTCCAGCTTTTCGCCCGTCGCCAGGTACTTGATCGGGACGCCCGTCACCTCGCGCATGGAGATGGCGGCACCGCCGCGCGCGTCGCCGTCCACCTTTGTCAGGATGAGGCCCGTCACGGTCACCCGCTCGTGGAAGCCCTTGGCGACGTTGACGGCCTCCTGGCCCGTCATGGCATCGGCAACCAGCAGGATTTCCTGCGGCTTCGCCAGCGCCTTGATCTGGTCCAGCTCGCGCATCATCTCTTCGCTGATTTGCAGGCGGCCGGCCGTGTCGAGGATGACGATGTCGAACGCGCCCTCGCGGCCGCGCTGCAGCGCGTGGCGCACGATCTCCGGCGGCGGGATCTTCGTCCCTTCGCTGTGGACCGGCGTGTCGATCTGCTTGCCGAGCACTTCGAGCTGTGTCACGGCTGCGGGCCGGTAGGTGTCTGCTGCGACGAGCAGCGTGCGCTTGTTCTGGTTCTTGCGCAGCGACAGCGCCAGCTTGGCCGCGGTGGTCGTCTTGCCGGAACCCTGCAGGCCGACGAGCATGATCACGTGCGGCCCGGGACCGGACAGGTCCAGCCGCGCGGGTTCGCCCAGCGTCTGGAGCAGCTCGTCGTGCACGATCTTCACGACCTGCTGGGCCGGCGTCAGGCTCTGCATGACCTCCGCGCCGATCGCCCGCTCGCGCACGCGCGCGACGAGCTGCTTGACGACCTTGAAATTGACGTCCGCCTCGAGCAGGGCCAGCCGCACTTCGCGCAGCGCGGTGTCGACGTCCTGCTCGGTCAGCCGCCCGTGGGCCGCCAGCTTATCGAAAACGGCGTTGAGTTTGGTCTGTAGGCTCTCGAACATCGTGACAACCCCAGGTTTAGGGCCTAGCCAGATAACTCGTAGCATAGGGCCTTGTGCCCGTCAGGGACGCCCACAAGGGGCTATGCTACTTTTGATAGACCCTAAACACACGCGCCTGGGCCGGCGCGCTGGCCGGCCCAGGAAGAAATTCTGGTAATGTAAGATGATTTTACGCGTGATTGCTTATTTAGTCAAGTCCATGCTATAATTCCTGCACACGGCACGCCATCATCAGGGAGGACCTACCACATGATCCACAAGGAAGAACTAGCCGACGGGGAAAACGTGCGCGTGACCTTCGAGATGCCCTCGGGAGTCTGGGCGGAGCGGGTCACGCTGGTGGGTGATTTCAACGACTGGAATACGACCGAACATGAGATGCACCAGTCGCGCAGCGATGGCAACTGGCGTATCACCCTGATCCTCCCGAAGGGTCGCGAATTCCAGTTCCGTTATCTCATCAATGGCCGCGACTGGCACAACGACTGGCACGCGGACCGCTACGTCCCCAACAAGTTCGGCACCGATAACTCCGTCGTCGCCACCTGACGCGGGGTCAGGGAACAAACACCAGAGGCACCGGCACAAACACCAGCGCGAACACGACGACCATCAGTGCGGCCAGCACCCGTTGGCCGCCAGTCAGCTCGGTGATTTCATCGAGCGGCATGTCCTGCATCCGCCCGAAGACGAACACCAGCGCCAGCCATAGCACCCACCCCGTCCACAGGAACGACAGTCCCACCAACCCGGCCAACACGACCCATGTCACCAGCCGCGCGCCCCGCGCGCCCAGCAGCGCGTACACGATATGGCCGCCGTCGAGCTGGCCCGCGGGAATCAGGTTGAGCGCGGTGACCAGCAGCCCCGCCCAGCCTGCGAAGGCCACCGGGTGAATCCAGACGTCCTCGCCGCCGGCCGGCAGGAAGCGGCCGAACATCAGTACCTTCAGCCCCGCATACAGCAGCGAATTGCCCTCCATTGTGTAGTCGCCCGCGGGCAGCGGGAAGACCTTGCTCAGGCTCAAACCCAGGATGAGGATCGGGATCGCGACGGCCAGCCCCGCCAGCGGTCCGGCCGCGCCGATCGCGAGCAAGTGACGGCGGTTGCGCGGGGGCACGCTCATGGTGATGAATGCACCCAGCGTGCCGAATGGGCCGAGGGGCATGGGGATGAAGTAGGGCAGGCTCGTCGGGCTGCCCAGCCGCCGCGCGATCAGGTAGTGCCCGAACTCGTGCGCGGTCAGGATCGCCAGCATGCTCAGCGCGAACGGCCAGCCGTCCAGCAGGTTCAGCGTCTCCGCGGTGGCTCCTTCGACCATTTGCGCGCCGACGAACAGGCATGACAGGACGGTCAGGGCGAACATCAGCAGCGCGACTGCGGGCCGCGCCTGCGAGGGCCGGAACGTCACCGGCAGCGCCAGCACTTCCTCGCCCGGGCCGTCCGTCCGGCGGCGCAGCAGCGGCGTGCGACCCAGGGGCCGCAGCCGTTCCGCCAGCCGCTGCCAGGCTTCGTCAGCGGGAACCAACAGCCGCCCGCGCAGCCGCACAGCGCTGATGGCTCCCGCGCCGTGCGCGGGCCCGACGCCGTCCGTCACATCTTCGATGAGCATCAGGTCGCCGGCCGCAGCCGCGATGGCCGCGACCGGCACAGGATCGGTGGCTGGGGGTATGGTGGTCAAACAGGTGCTCTTTGGACTTTCATGAGTCTTCGTAGCAACTGTGTTGTCAAGCCTGGTTGGTTCCGAATCAGGCGCGGCTGTGGACAAGTGGACAACTGCCTAAAACGCAGTTGCCCACTTGCCCACAGCCCCTACGACGACGGCTGTGGTGCCGGCTGCCAGGGGGTCTGGTCGCGCAGCATGGCATTCAGAATCGTGAGCAGCTTGTGCATGCAGGCCGTCAGGGCGGCCTTCTTGGGTTTGCCCGCCTGGGTGAGGCGCTGGTAGAAAGCCTTGATGACCGGATTGTAGCGGATGGCGCTCAGCGCGGCCATGTACAATGCGGTCCGCACGTGGGCACGGCCGCCCCAGATGCCACGTTTGCCCTGCTGTTGGCCGCTATCGCGGTTCAGGGGCGCGACGCCAACCAACTTGGCGATCTGCTTGTGCCCAAGGCTGCCCAGTTCTGGCAAGTCGAAAAGCAGCGTGCGCGCCAGCACCGGTCCCACGCCGGGCGCGCTGCGCAGCAGGTCTTCCTTCGTGCGCCAGAGCGGGCTATCCTGGACAGCTTGGCCCAGTTCCCGATCGAGATCGGCCAGCTCCGTCTCCAGCCAGGCAATGTGCGCCTGCAGGCGCGGCCGCACCGGCGCCAGGGCGCTGTGCAGCCGGTTTTTCTCGGCCGTCAGCATCTCGATGAGCTGCCGGCGGCGGGCCAACAGGGCGCTGAA
>CAZTMA010000171.1:0-548 GCA_964614645.1 uncultured Anaerolineales bacterium | reverse complement strand
CGGCAAAATGGGCCAGCAGTTGGGCATCGAGCCGGTCGGTCTTGGCCAGCTGGCCGGTGGCCTGGGCAAAGCTGCGCACCTGGCGCGGATTGACCACGGCGACCGGCAGCCCGGCCACCGCCAGCGCCGCCGCCAGCGGCAGTTCCAGACCGCCGGTAGCTTCCAGCACAATTAGCGCCGGCCGCCGCTCTTGCAGGTCTTGCACCAACTGCGCAATCTCGGCCTCGCGATTGCGGGTCCGCGTGGGCTGGCCGCCGGGCCGGCTGGCCATATCCAGGTACTCTTTGGCGACATCGATACCGATGAAGGGTTGAGCAGATGACATGGTGACTCCCTCGGATGCGGCCCGGCCTTGCCGGATGCGGGCTCGCGGCCCTGGCAACTGTGCGGGCTCTACGAGGGCGAGACACGACGGTCCTGAGCTACATCACGGTCTCAACCCACCGGACCAAGGGGCGAACGGCCTGTCGTGTCCCCCAGCAGCTCCCGCTGCTGACAATATAACATACAAGGGGCGAGGGTGCGAGCGAAGCTCGCCTCTCGCCCCT
>CAZTMA010000170.1:0-10507 GCA_964614645.1 uncultured Anaerolineales bacterium | reverse complement strand
ATTCTGGCAGGCGTGTTGCTGAAGCTTGGCGCGTACGGCATCATCCGTATCGCCCTGCCAGTCTTCCCGGATGCTGCGAAACGTTACGCCCTGGTCATTATCATCATGGGCGTCATCTCCATCGTCTACGGTGCGCTAGTCTCGCTGGCCCAGTGGGACCTCAAGCGGCTCATCGCCTACTCGTCCGTCAGCCACATGGGTTACGTCCTGCTCGGCGTGGGTGCGGCCGCCTACGCCATCGGCAACCCGGATTGGGTGGACGCCGGCACGATGGCGCTCAACGGCGCGGCCTTCCAGATGTTCTCCCACGGCTTGAGCACCGGCGCCCTGTTCTTCCTCGTCGGCGTCATCTACGAGCGGGCTCACCTGCGCGACCTCAAGATGTTCGGCGGGTTAAGCTCACGGATGCCCTACTACTACGGGCTATTCGCCGTGGCCGCGTTCACATCGCTCGGCTTGCCCAGTCTGGCCGGGTTCTGGAGCGAACTGTTCGTCTTCCGCGGCGCGTTTGAGATTGTGCCGCTCTGGGCGGTGGTCGGCATCCTCGGTCTCGTCCTGACTGCGGCCTACATCCTGTGGAAGATCGTCCAGCACACCTTCCTGGGCGAGTACGACGAGCACAAGATCGCACACTGGTCCGACGTGGAGACGGGCGCGGAGCTGCATGCACCGAAGGATGTGGCCTTCTTCGAGAAGGTGACACTCTGGCCGCTTGTGGCCTTTATGATTCTGTTTGGCATCTTCCCCGCGCCGTTGTTGAACTTCTTTAACACCGCCTTTTTGGCGCTGATGAATGGCTTCGCAGGCAAGTGACGCATGAGAGCCAGTGATCTAACCTATCTCCTGCCCGAGCTGATTCTGCTCGGTGGCGCGGCGCTGGTGCTGCTGCTCGATCTCGTCTGGACCCGCGGGGCGGGGAAGTCGCGCGGCCGGTTCTTGCCCTACGTGGCACTGGCCGTGCTGTTCGTCGCGGCCTTCAGCCTGATCCCCAGCATCGGCGCCAACGTCAGTGTGGCAACGATGCTGGTGCTCGACCCGTTCGCGCTGTTCTTCAAGGCGTTTGCACTGCTGGCGGTCGCGCTCATTATCCTGCTCTCCACGCCGTACATGCAGACCCGCTCACCCTTCAGCGGCGAGTTCTACGCGTTCCTGCTGGCGACCGCGCTCGCCATCTGCCTGGCGGTCAGTGCCAGCAACCTGGTGATGATCTACCTCAGCATGGAGTTCTTGAGCATCACCAGCTACGTTCTGGCCGGCTACTTTCGGCAGGATCGCAAGTCGGGCGAGGCCGCGTTGAAATACTTCCTCTACGGTTCGACGGCCTCCGCGGTCATGCTCTACGGCATGTCGTTGCTCTACGGCGCGACCGGCACGACCGACCTGGCAGGGCTGGCGGCAGGCTTGAGCAGCAGCGCGGCGGGACAGTCCGCCTGGCTGCTGACCCCCGCGATTGTCCTGCTGCTGGCGGGCTTCGGGTTCAAGGCGAGCCTTGTCCCCTTCCACCAGTGGGCGCCGGACACCTATGAGGGCGCACCCACGCCGGTGACCGCCTTCCTCTCGACTGCGTCAAAGGCCACGGGCTTTGCCATCCTGATGCGCGTCTTTCTTGTCGGCATGGGCGATGCGGCCATCGCGTCGCAGTGGATCAGCCTGCTGGTCGCCCTATCAGTCGTCACCATGACGCTCGGCAACCTGACCGCGCTGCGCCAGACCAACATCAAGCGTCTGCTGGCCTACTCCTCCATCGCTCAGGCGGGCTACATCCTCATCGGTGTGGCTGCGGTCCTGGGTGACCCGACCAAGACCTTCACCGGCATCAACGGTGTGCTCATCTACCTGCTGGCCTACCTGTTCACCAATGTTGGCGCATTCGCCGTCGTGACGGCCATCGAGGATGGAACCGGCAAGCTGGAAATCAAGGACTACAGCGGGCTGGTGCGCCGTGCCCCGTGGCTGGCCGTCTTGCTCTTTATCTTTCTCGTGTCGCTCGCCGGCATCCCGCCCACTGGCGGCTTCATCGGCAAGTTCTTCGTCTTCGGCGCGGCGGTGCAGAGCCAGATGTGGGTGCTCCTGGCAATTGCGGCCGTCAACAGCGTCGTGGCCGCGTTCTACTATCTGAATATCGTCCGCTACATGTTCTTTGTCCCCGCTGCGGAAGAAGGCACACCCATCCGCGTCGGGTGGCCGCTCCAAAGCGCACTGGCGATTACAGCCGTGATTACTCTGTTGCTGGGCATCGTGCCCGGACGCCTGATTGCCTGGGCATCCGAGTCCGCGCAGTCGCTGCTGTTAGCCCTGCGGTGACGGACGCCCACGGCAGTGACTCTTTGACCCGCACTGTACCACATCAAAAGGGACCCACAGCCGATGAACGATCAAGTCATGGACGCACGTCGTACGCGCCGCAGGCCCGACCGTGAACGCGGCTGGCGGGCCATCTGGCGGCGCTACAAGTTCGAAATCATCTGGGCGGCGATTGTCGCGGCCGGTCTGTTCCTGATCCTGGAGGACATGAACATCCGAGAGACCTTGTTTCGCTGGCTCCGGAATGTCCTCGCGGCCCTCTTCAGGGGCAGCACGCAGCTAAGTCAGCAGGTCGGGCATACCCTGGAGCAGTTGACGGCTTCCGACCTGCTCGGCTACCTGCTCGTCATTGCGGCAGCTGTGGCCCTGGTCTGGCGGGTGCGCTGGCGCTTCCGGCGCAGCGAAGCGTTCACCGCGCTGCGCTGCCCCAGGTGCGGCGGCAATATCCACCGCAAGCACCGCAACATCGGTGACCGGCTCATCAGTGTCCTGGTGCCTGTGCGGCGATACCGGTGCGTAAACAGCGAATGTCACTGGCGCGGCCTGCGCGTTACACCGGTCGACAGTGCGCCGCGACCCATCTCCACGGGCAGGACCGACCGTCGCTGATATGCAACTCACCCAACTGCTGCAGGATGTGCCGGGCCTCGTCGCCACCGCCGGCCCAACCGAGATTCTCATTACCCGTATCGTCTCAGACTCGCGCCAGGTCCTGCCGGGTGCGCTGTTTGTCGCGTACCGCGGCGTCGGCACGGATGCGCACCGCTACATCCCCGACGCGGTGAGCCGGGGCGCGGCGGCCATCGTCGGGGAGACGCTTCCAGCGCAAGCTGTCGCGGGCGCGGCCACTTACGTGCAGGTGGCCGATGGTCGCGCCGCTCTGGGCTGGCTGTGCGCGGCCTGGGAGGGCCACCCCAGCCGCTCGCTGGCCCTCGTCGGCGTGACAGGCACGGACGGCAAGACCACCACGACCAACTTGCTCTATGCCATCTTGCGTGCGGCGGGCCGTCGCGCTGGGCTCATCAGCACGGTCAATGCGGTCATCGGTGACACGACCTACGACACGGGACTACACACCACGACGCCGGATGCCGTGGACGTACAGCATTATCTCAGTGAGATGCGTGCAGTCGGGACAGAAGTAGGCGTGCTGGAGGTCACCTCGCACGGCCTCGCGCAGCACCGCGTCACCGGCTGCCTGTTCGATGTCGCCGTCGTGACCAACATCACCCATGAGCACCTGGACTTCCACGGCGACTACGCCGGATATCGCGCTGCGAAGGCGATGCTCTTCCGGTCGCTGACCGGACAACCGCCCCACTTGGCTGCCAAGCCGGGCGTCAGCCGGCCCCCCAAGACCGCGGTCCTGAATCGCGATGACTCGTCCTTCGAGTACCTGGCCTCGCTGCCCGCGGAACGCACCTCTACCTATGGCCGGGGGCCGGCGGCAGGGCCGGGCATGCACCTGACCGCGTACGACGTGACGCACACTCCTGGTGGGCTGTCGTTTACGGTCGCAGTCACCGGGGATTCCCCGGCGGGTCTGGCGGCGTTCTCCATTCGCAGTGCGCTTGTCGGGGATTTCAACGTCTCAAATATCCTTGCAGCGGTCGCGGCCGCGCTGGGATTGGGGTTGTCGCCGGACGCGATCAGCGCGGGCGTGGCTGCCATGACGGGCATCCCCGGCCGTATGGAACGCCTCGACCGCGGCCAGCCGTTCACCGCCATCGTCGATTTCGCACACACGCCCAACGCACTCGCCGTGGCGCTGGACACTGTGCGCGGGCTGGCGGGCCGCGAGGGCCGCGTCATCTGCGTGTTCGGCAGCGCGGGCCTGCGCGACCGGGAGAAGCGCCGCCTGATGGGACAGGTCGCCGCGCGCCGCGCGGATTTCACAGTCGTCACTGTGGAGGACCCGCGTACGGAGGAACTCGCCGCGATTATGGCTGAGACGACCGGCGAGATGGAGAAGCTGGGCCGGGTGGCGGGCCGCGACTTCGTGAGCATCCCCGACCGCCAGCGTGCGATCCTCTACGCAGTGCAACATGCGCAACCCGGCGACGTAGTAGTGGTGTGCGGGAAGGGCCACGAACAATCGATGTGCTTCGGCACAGTAGAGCATCCGTGGCGGGACCAGGACGCGCTGGTCTGGGCGCTGGATCAACTGCAGGGCCGCGCGCCGGCCACGCCGCCGTTCGTGCTGCCCACGTGGCAGACCCCGGCGTTGGGTTCGTAGCCGACGCTTGAGCGCCGTCGACGGGCGCTGAAACACCCAACTACACGCCGGTTTTTGTCTAAATCCGCCATGCGTAGTACAATAGGCGCACGAAATACCTGCTAATCTCAGCGGTGTATCGAAGCGATTGGGAGCCCAGCTTCCGGGGGCCCGGCCGGTGCGTGCCGAGGTTCCAGGGCGTCGAGCGCCCGAGGATGTAGAACTTAGGTTTATGGATACAAAACCTGGTAGTACGAGCAACGCCGGCAGCCTGACACCATCGACGCAGTCGACGACATCGACCGGGTCGATGGACGCAGCGCTCCGGCACAACCAAACACAGCAGCAGCCGGTGTCGTGCCGGCCCCTGCGTTTGCTCGACTTCTCCCCCGTGATCCTCGCCCGGCTGTAAGCCGCCGGGCCGCCGGATCACCTGCGAGAAGGTGAGCCGGCAGCGTTAATCTGCTCCTGCTGTCATTTCTGATACTCTGAACAGGCCGTCTCGTCCTGGCAGCGACCGGGTGCGCGGCGTTTCGTCACGTCTGGCGTCAGGCCATGCGTGGTGCGAGCGCGCATGGGGCTGTCAGGCCGCCGGCAAGGAGGCAGCAATGATCACGATGTACAAGACCGGAGAGCAGGGACTCGAGGTCATCGATGAGATCACCAAGGGCTGTTGGATCAACGTGGTTGACCCGACACCCGATGAGCTGATGAAGCTGCGCGAACTCGATGTCCCATACGAGTTCGTCACCTATCCGTTGGACCTCGATGAGCGACCCCGCGTCGAGCGCGAGGACGGCGAAACGATGATTCTGCTGCGCGTGCCCTTTGCCCAGGGCGCGCAGTCCGACATACCCTATACCACCATTCCGATGGGGATTGTGATGGACGGCCAGTGGATCATGACGGTCTGCCGGCATGACCACGACCTTCTGCGGGAGATGGCCAGCGGCCGGATGCGCGGCCTGTCGACGGCTAAACGCAATCGCTTCATCCTGCAGCTCCTGCTCAGTGCGGCCAGTAAATACCTAGCCTATCTGCGGGAGATCAACAAATCGGTCGATGCGCTGGAGGATCGCCTCCAGATGTCGATGCAGAACCGAGAGCTGTTGGGGCTGCTGAAGTACCAGAAGAGCCTGGTCTACTTCACGACCGCGCTCAAGGCCAACGAGCTGATGATGGAACGCCTGCACCGGTCGGGCTTCTTCCGTACCTATCCCGAGGACGAGGATCTGCTGGAAGATGTCATCACGGAGAACCAGCAGGCCATCGAAATGACGAACATCGCCAGCAACATTCTCAGCTCCATGATGGATGCCTTTGCGTCCATTATCTCGAACAACATGAACATCGTGATGAAGTTCCTGGCTGCGGCGACGATTGTGATTGCCCTGCCGACCCTGATTGCCAGCCTGTTCGGCATGAATGTGCCGGTGCCGATGGCGACTTTCCCGTGGGCGTTCCCGCTGCTTATCGCGGTCTCGCTGGTGCCGGTGCTGATCGTGGTTCGCGTGTTTGTGCGCAGGGGGTGGATGTAGATGATGAGCAGGCCCAAACAGAAGGCCGGTTGAGGTGATTCACTCAGCCGGCCTTTTCGTTGCCTGCAAATATTACTTGCGCGCGGCAGACGTCAGGGCCGCGTCCAGGGCTTCGAGGCGCTGTTGGACCACTTTGAGGCCGCGCTGTGCCAGCTCGCGCACCTCGGGCTGCGGGTCGTTCAGCCGCGCGCGATAGGATTCTTCCGCACGGCGCAGCGTCTGGCGCCACGCGAACAGGCTGGTTGCATCCGCGCCCTTGAAGTCATCAGCCAGGGCCGCCGACTCGTCCAGCGACGCCTGCAAGGTCTCCAGTCGGGCCTGCCGCAGGATCGGGTCGAGCGCGGAGCGACCGTCCGCTGCCGGTGCCAGGCGATAGATGACGCCGTCGGCCGCGTGGGTATAGAGGACGGGCGTCGTCCAGGCGAGGCCGTGCGGATGGACAATCGCCAGCATGCTGCGGCCGTACGCGACAGCCACGTCCACCTGGCCCGCCCCATCGCCCAGGCACAGCGACTTGTAAAACTCGTGCGCGAACGTGATGGCGGCATCATCCGCGACGGGATATTGCATGGCAAGGACGGCCGGGATGCCTGCCCGCACCAGCTGCGGCGCGAGGCCCTGGAAGGCTCGCGCATCGTCGACGCGGCCGCTGCTGCACACATTGAGGATCACCAGCCGCAGGGACGGATGGTTGACCGCAACCTGCGAGAGGGCCAGACCATCCATCCAGTCGGGCTTACCGTCCGGCCGGTTGAGGCCGATGTAGCCGCGACCCTCCATGAACGCGCCGTGCCCGCTGAAGTGGACGATATCATAGTTGCCCACGAGCAGTGCATCGGTCAGGTCGGTGCGGGTGACAAGCCCTTCGAGCACGTGCAGCCGCAGCACCTGCGGCATGGTCGCGACCACGCGCTCGATGTTCTCGCGCTCCTGGGTCAGTCGCAGGTCGGGCGTCGTGGGTAGCACCAGCAGCAGGCGGAGCGGCAGTTCGGTCTCCTGCTCGACCAGGCTGCCGAAGTGCTGGATCTGGTCATAGTAACGCACGAGCAAGGTGGATGGCGAGGTCGCAAAGACATGCCCGCGTGCCGGGTCGCGCAACAGCTCCCACGGCCATGCGGCAATCTCCGCGGGGTCGATGCTGAACCGGATGCGCAAGCCAGCCCGGCTGCGCTGTGCCCGATCCCACGCCACGCGCAGGTGCGACTCTACCGGGCCCGGCGCGACCCAACGGAACAGCGCCTCGCCCGCGGCCTGCGCAGCAGCGTTCGACGCGCCGCCATGCAGTACAGCGCTCACACGGCCAAATTGTTCCTGAAGCTCCGGTGGGGGCAGGGGCAGGACCACTGACACCCGGCCCGTCTCGCTGCTGATGGCGGTCAGGTCGTAGCCCTGCTTTTCGTGCTCGGTGATGGTGAGCGTGAAATCATGGTAGCGCATCATGAGTCCTTCGTCGTGCGGCTTACGTCCGTTACGCCATCAACTCGTACCCGCCGTCAATCACCAGGGTTTGGCCCACGATCATGCGCGCGTCGTCGGTGCAGAGCCAGGCGACGAACCGGGCAACTTCCTCCGGCGTCACGAAGCGGCCCGCGGGTGTTCGTCGCAACCCCTCGCTCAGGATGGCATCCTTGCTGGGGAAGAAATCGAGCGCCTCGGTCTCCACCACACCGGGGCTGACCGCGTTGCAGATGATGCCCTGCGGTGCCAACTCGACTGCGAGATAGCGGATTAGCGTCTCGATGGCGGCCTTGCTGACCCCGACGACGCTGTACTCCGGCAGGACGCGCCGCGAGCCGAAGCTGGTGATGCCGATGATGCGGCCCCAGCCATTGCGTTGCATGTAGGGGACCGCGGCTTGCGCGCCAAACAGGATCGACCGGGCGTTGATGTTGAGCGTCCAGTCCCAGCCTTTGAGTTGCTGGGAGATGACCGGCTTTAATACGCCGGACGCCGCGTTGCCGACGAAGATATCCACGCCGCCGAACTTCTCCGCCGCGGCCTGGACCACCTGCTGCACGCCCTCGACCTCCCCGACATGTGCCTTGACCAGGAGCGCCCGGCCGCCTGCAGCCTCGACCTCGGCTGCGGTCTGCTCGGCCCGGGCTGCGTGGCGGAAGTAGTTGACAGTTACGTTTGCGCCGCGCGCGGCCAGTTCCAGCGCAATGGCCCGGCCGATGCCACGGCCGCTGCCGGTGATGACCGCGGTCTTGCCGCTGAGGATAGCGAAGGGATCGTGGCTGGTCGTCATGATGCGCGTCAGGCCTTCGGGTAGGCGACGATAGCTTCTGCGCCGTCCACGAAGATGACCGAGCCGCTAATGAACTGGATGCTGGGGTGGCTGAGCGCGACAATGGTCGCCGCGACATCCTCAGGCGTCGTCATGCGGCCGATGGGGTTGCGCTGCATGGTCAGTTCGACCATCTTGTCGCTGCCCGGAATCTTGCGCAGTGCCGGGGTGTCTGTTACGCCGGCCTGGATGGCATTGACCAGGATGCCGCGCGAGCCCAACTCCATGGCAAGCTGCCGTGTATGCGATTCGAGTGCGGCCTTGGCCGCGGAGACCGCGCCGTAATTCGGGACGACGCGCGAACTGCCCTCGCTCGTCATGCTGAAGATGCGACTGCCGCGCGCCAGCAGGTTGCGGCGCACGAGGTCCTGCGTCCAGTAGACCAGGCTGTGCGCCATCACGTTCGAGGTCATCTCCATCTGCGCCTGCTCGATCGCGTCTTCGGCATTATCGGCGATGAAGGGCTTGAGCGTGCCGAAGGCCAGCGAGTGCATGAGCACATGAACGGAGCCGTCCGGCCCCAGTACCTCGGCCAATCCATCCAGGACCTTGGCGCGCTTCTCAGTGTCCGCTGCGTTGGTGTTGACGAAGTATGTCTGGACGCCCAGTGCCTCGATTTCTGCGATGACGGCTTTGGCTGCGGGCAGCGTTCCCCGCAAATCCAGGTGGACGCCGGCGATGTTCATGCCTGCGGCGGCCAGGGCGCGACCTGCAGCGGCGCCGAACCCGCTTGATGCGCCCAGAATCAGGGCCCATTTGCCCTGGAGTGGTTTGTCGGTCATGGTTCCCCCCTTTACGAGATTGAAGATTACAGATTGAAGATTGAAGATTGGTGCTGGCACCGGGCTGCGTCAGGCTTAACGCCCAGAGACGCCCATCGTCGCGCTACATCAATCGCGCAATCGCCAATCGCGCAATCGCCAATCGCGCAATCGCCAATCGCGCAATCGCCAGTCGCTGGCTCAACCCCCTTATCCGTAATCTTCAATCGTCAATCTCCTACAAATGCGCGCAGGAAGAACAGCAGGTTGGCTGGCCGCTCCGCCAGCCGGCGCATGTAGTACGGATACCAGTGCGTTCCGTAGGGCACGTAAATGCGCATCTTGTGGCCCTGGCGCACCAACTCGGTCTGCAACTCCCGCCGGATGCCGTAGAGCATCTGGAATTCGTAGGCATCTGCGAGGATGCCCTGCCGGTATGCGTACGCACGCGTATAGTTGATGACTTCCTCGTCGTGTGAGGCGACTGCTGCATATGCACCCTTGGCACGGGCGGCCGGCTCCAGGCAGGTGCGCACCAGCGCGTTGAGCGCCTGCGTCACGCGCGGCCTGTCCCGATAGGCGATGTCTGCCGGTTCATCGTACGCGCCCTTGCACAGCCGGAAGTGGCCGATGCCTTCATCGATCAGCGCCTCGACATCGGACTGGGTGCGGTGCAGGTACGCCTGGACGACGATGCCGACATTGTCGTGACGCTGCCGCAGCCGCCGGTAGAGCGCCAGCGTCCGTGCGGTATAAGGCGAGCCTTCCATGTCGATGCGCACGAAAATGCCCAGCTCCGCGGCCCGGCGGATGATGCGCCCTGCGTTGTAGTAGCAGAACTCCTCGCTCAGGTCCAGCCCCATCTGCGTCAGTTTGACGGAGACGTTGGTCTGCGCGCCGGAGGCATGGATCGCCTCAAGCGCAGCCAGGTATTCATCGGCGGCGGCGATGGCTTCCGGTTCGCTGCTGACGTTTTCGCCCAGGTGGTCGAGCGTGGCGAGCATTCCCTGCGCGTTGAGCGCCTGCACCGCGCTGATGGCGTCGGCGAGCGTCTCACCGGACACAAAGCGTCGCGCCATGCGCCGTGAGACGGGCACGCGCACGATCATATCTTGCAGAATTTTGTTGCGGGATAGGGCGATCAGGATACTGCGCATGACAGGCATCGTCGTGCTCCTCTGTGGTAGTGACTGGATGATGACCTATTGTGCCGCCTGGCACTGCTCTTGTCAACTCAGCATTAATTAGGGGTGCAATTCAGCTTGGAGCAGCAAGGGAGCACCCTTCGACTGGCCTTGCGTCGTTGCCCAGCCAAGCTTTGCCTGGCAGTGTGCCGTTCACCCGCTCAGAAACTGTTTGAAAAGGTCAGTCACAGGCCAAGCGACGCAACATCAGTCGGATC
>CAZTMA010000169.1:0-10670 GCA_964614645.1 uncultured Anaerolineales bacterium | reverse complement strand
GCCGCCGACCAGCACCACCTCGGCGATGTCGGTCGTCTTCAGCTTGGCGTCGTTGAGCGCCTGGCGGCACGGCTCGATGGTGCGTTCCACGAGCTCCGCGGTGAGCTGCTCGAGCTTCGAGCGGGTCAGGTTCATCTGCAGGTGCTTGGGCCCGGAGGCGTCCGCGGTGATGAACGGCAGGTTGATCTCCGTCTGCATCACGGTGGACAGCTCGATCTTGGCCTTCTCCGCGGCTTCCTTGAGCCGCTGCAGCGCCATGCGATCCCCGCGCAGGTCGATGCCGCTCTCGCGCTTGAACTCGTCGGCAATCCAGTTGATGATGCGCTGGTCGAAGTCATCGCCGCCGAGGAAGGTGTCGCCGTTCGTGCTGAGCACCTGGAACACGCCCTCGCCCACATCCAGGATGGAGATGTCGAACGTGCCGCCGCCCAGGTCGTAGACCGCGATGCGCTGGTCGACCTTCTTGTCGAGGCCGTAGGCCAGCGCGCTGGCGGTCGGCTCGTTGATGATGCGCAGCACCTCGAGGCCGGCAATCCGGCCGGCGTCTTTCGTCGCCTGGCGCTGGCTGTCGTTGAAGTACGCCGGCACCGTAATGACGGCCTGCGTCACGGTGTCACCCAGGTAGGCCTCGGCGTCCGCCTTCATCTTCTGCAGGATCATGGCCGAGATTTCCGGCGAGCTGTAGTCGCGGCCGCCCATGGACACCCAAGCATCGCCGTTGGTGTGCTCGACAATCTTGTAAGGCAGCACCTTGCGCGCCTTCACGACCTCCGGGTCACTGAACCGGCGGCCCATCAGCCGCTTGACGGAGAAGATGGTGTTGTCCGGGTTGGTGATGGATTGCCGCCGCGCCACCTGGCCGACCATCCGCTCGTTATTCTTGGGGTTGACGGCCACCACCGAGGGGAACAGGCGTGAGCCTTCCGCACTCGGGATGACGACCGGCTCGCCGCCTTCCATGACCGCGACCACCGAGTTGGTGGTGCCGAGGTCGATTCCAACGATCTTGCTCATACGTGCAAATCTCCTTACGCTATCGGGTAGCGCTATCAGGTAGCGACAACTGACTGATCAGGCTTGACCTTTGGCGACCCGCACCATGCTCGGTCGCAACACCTTATCTCCCATGCGATAGCCGCGCGCCAGCTCGGCAATCACCTGGCCCTCATGGAAGCCATCCGCCTCTTCGTGGGTCACGGCGTAGTGCACTTCCGGGTCAAAGGTTTCTCCCTCGGCCGGGATCGGCTTGACCCCCTCGCTCTCGAGGAAGCTCTGCAGCTTGCGCTGGATGAGCCGGAAGCCGCTGACCCAGTCGGAATTGGCCTGGTCCTCGGGCACGACCGTAAAGGCGCGCTCCACATCGTCCACAATGGGCAGCAACTTTTCGATGAGGCGGGCTGCGGCCACGGCGCGGAACTCTTCCTGCTCGCGCGCCATGCGCTTCTTGGCGTTGCTCAGCTCCGCGGTCGCGCGGCGCCAGCTGTCCAGGTATTCCGCGGCCTGCGCCTGGGCCTGGGCCAGCTGCTCCTGCAGGTCCTCTGCGCCCGCCTGGGCTGCAGCATCATTCATCTGCTGTTCCGTTTCACTCATAATTACCTTGACTCCTACTGACCATCCGTCATGCCGTTGACATCGTACCAGTCGCTCACCAGGTCGCTCATCAACTGCGAAACATAGCGCACTGCACCGATGGTGCGGTCATACGTCATGCGCAGCGGACCGACCACGCCGAGCAGCCCGCTGGCGCCGCCTTCGACGCCGTAGCGCGAGAGCACCAGCGCCAGGTCGGCAAATTCATGCCAGCGACCCTCGCCGCCGATGAGCACCTGCAGGCCGCCGACTTCCATCGGGGCAGCCGTCGACACGATGCTGGACAGCGACGGGCCCTCGAACGTCTGGACGACGCCCCGCACCTGCTGGCCTTCCGCAAACTCCGGCTCGCCCAGCATGTGCAGCAGGCCATCGCGGTAGACCAGGTCCTCGCCCTGGCGATCCACCGCCTGGATGACCTGGGTGACGATACGCGAGACCTGGCGGCCCAATGCCGGCAGGTTGCCGCTGCGCGTCGCAATCTGGTTGGCGGTCAGCCCCTTGTAGCTGTCGTTCAGCTCGTTCGACAGCCGGCTCAGCGTCTCCTGCTCGACCGGCTCATCGAGGGTGAGCATCTGCTGTTTGACGGTGCCGCCCATCAACACAAGCACGAGCAGCACCAGCGTGTCGCGCAGGCTGATGAGCTCGACGTGCTTGAACTTGCTCTCGCGGGCGCGCGGCGGCGTCGCGAGTGCAGCCTTGCGCGTCGTATGTGCCAGCACCGCAACCGCCAGCCGCACCCACTGATCCAGCTCCAGGCGCGCCTGGTGAAACTGGTGGCGGATCATCATTTGTTCGGGCAGGGGCAGCTCGGTCTCGACGAGCAGGTGCTCCACGAAATAACGATAGCCCTGGTCGGTGGGCACGCGGCCCGCGGACGTATACGGGTGCGTCAGGTAGCCCATCTCTTCGAGCGCGGCCATCTCGTTGCGGATGGTCGCGGGGCTGATGTCCAGCCCATAGCTTGTCACGAAGGACTTCGACCCGACCGGCTGCCCGCGTTCGATATAGGAGCGAATCACCAGGCCCAAGACAGCCTGCCGTCGCGACGTCATCTCCGACATAAACACATCACCTGATTAGCACTCTAACATCGAGAGTGCTAAAACTATGGGCCAAATGATAGCAGAAACGAGGATGCGTGTCAAAAAACCGGCATTCTCACGGTCTCTGGGCAGGCATGAATCGCTCGAGAGGAGTTTGCATCCTCAGATGCAAACGGAGCGGCCGCTCAGGCAGGCCGTTCCGCATCTGAGGATGCGGAACTCCTCATGCCGATGAGCCTCATTCCGGTTACCAGAATGAACAGTTCATCTGCATAAGCGCCTACTACGAACCTGGGGCAGTGCTAATACGCGGCGCGGTCGAAGAAGGTGCGGAAGGCAGTGCGGAGGATAATCTTGAAGTCGAGCCAGAGCGACCAGTTCTCGATATACCAGAGGTCGTACTTCGTGCGCTCGGCGATGGAGGTGTCCCCGCGCAGGCCGTTGATCTGCGCCCAGCCGGTGATGCCGGCCTTCTCCCGGTGGCGGTCCATGTAGCGCGGGATGCTCTGGCGGAACTGCTCGACGTAGGTGGGCTGCTCGGGCCGCGGCCCGACGAGGCTCATGTCGCCCATCAGGACGTTGATGAACTGGGGCAACTCGTCGATGGAGGTCTTGCGGATGAAGCTGCCGATGCGCGTGCGCCGCGGGTCGTTCTTGGTCGTCCAGCCGGGGCCTCGCGCCTCGGCGTCCTGGCGCATCGAGCGGAACTTGAGCATCTTGAACGGCTTGGCGTCCAGCCCCATGCGCTCCTGCACGAAGAAGACCGGGCCGGGCGAATCCAGCTTGATGGCAATTGCGGTGAGCATCATGATGGGCGAGGCGAACAGCAGGAAGAGACTGCTCATCAGGATGTCGACCGAGCGCTTGAGGGTCAGCTTCCAGCCGCGCAGCGCGACATCGCGGATGGTCAGCAGGGGCAGGCCGCCCAGATCGCTGATGGTCACTTCCGACGCCATGATCTGGAACACATCGGGGAAGACGCGGATGCTGACCTTCTCGCGCTCGGCCTGCGAGATGATGCCGACCAGCTCTTCGTGCGTGGCCTCGGGCAGGCCGATGATGACCTCCCCGATCTCGTGGTCTTCGATGATGCGGGGCAGGTCCTCAATGGCGCCGAGGACCGGCAGGCCCATGACCTTCTCACCCCCGCCATTGGAGTCCACGAAGCCGATGACGGTGTAGCCGAGGTTGGGCGTGTGCTGCACCTTCTGCAGGATCATGCGCCCGACCTCGCCCGTGCCGACAATCAGCACGCGCTCGGCGCCGATGTTGCGCCGCTGCAGCGAGCGCTGAATGCGGCTGTGGATGACGCGGCCCAGGCTGACCATGAGCATCGACGCGGCCCAGGCCAGCGCGACCATCGACCGCTGGTACTCCAGCCGGTCACGCAGGACAAAGGCGATGAACGCGACCGTAACCAGGGTGGCGACGGTGACCGCGCCGAAGATGCGGTACACCTCGTCGATGAGAAGGACGGCGTGGCGGCGGTGATAGAACTTGTAGGAGAAGAAAACTGCCAGCGTCGCAACCGTCTGGATGCTCGCCAGCAGCACGTAGTCGCCGAAGGGGCCAATCGGCGTTTCGCTCGTCAGATAGCGGACCAGATAGGCAATAAAGAACGCCAGGAAACTCATGGCCGCATCCACGAGCACCAGGCTGAGGGTGAATGCTAAACGCGGACCTCGCATGCCTGTCACCCCTGCGTTCGAGTCCCGGAACGATACTGCCCGCGCACGCGGCGCATGAACAGATCCAGGCCGCCGAAGAGGTAGACCCCTCCCCGGATGAGCCAATCCAAATAGAACGGCGTCGTCGCCTTGTAGTGCTTCTCGTAGAAGATGGTGAGCGCCTTGTAAAAGGCTACCCGTGCGCGGTAGGAATGCCGGCTCGCGGCTTCCTTGATATGGAGCACGGTGACCTGTGGATTATACCACACTTCCCAGCCGCAATCCGTGATGCGTTTGGCCCAGTCCAGATCCTCGCCGTACATGAAGAACGTCTCGTCCAGCAGACCGGCCTCCCGGATGGCCTCGCGGCGCACGAGCATGAACGCGCCGACGACCGCATCCACGCGGGTGACCTCGTCCGGGTCCAGGAAGCTCAGGTTGTAGCGCGCGAAGCGGCGGCTTCGGGGGAAGATGCGGTCCAGGCCGAGCAGGTGCCAGAGCGACGTCTCGGGGGTGGGGAAGGACCGGCGGCAGGCCTTGTCGAGCGACCCGTCCAGCCGCACCAGCTTAGGCCCGCTGACGCCGGCCCGCCCGTGCGCGTCCATGAATGCGCACATCCCGGCCAGCGCCGTGGGCGGCAGCACCGTATCGGGGTTGAGCAGCAGCGCGAAGCGCGGCAACAAGGCATCCTGAGCGGGTGGCCGGCTCAACGTGGAGGACGAGACATCACCAGTCGAAGGATGCTCCGATATATCAGTGCCGAAGCCGAAGTAACGCAGCCCCTGGTTGTTGGCCGCGGGATAGCCCACGTTCTCGGTGTTCGCAATCAGATGCACGTGGGGAAACTCGGCGCGCATCATCGCCACACTCTCATCGGGTGAGGCGTTGTCCACGACACAGACTGCCAGGTCCAGCTCGCCGGTGCCGGCAAACACAGACTTAAGGCAATCACGCAGCAGCCCGGAGGTGTTGTAATTGACGATGACGATAGCCAGGTCCACAGGGGCGGTTGGTTTAGTACTCATAGACCTTCCCAACCATTATAGCATGCACAGCAGAAAAGGGTCAATTGCTATGTTATCCCGTTCATGCTAGAATAACTCCGGCAGCTCGCAGCAACACATGCGTCTTCTGTTATTATGGAGTGCTTCGGAAAGGACACCTGAGATGAGGAATAAGGCACGGTTGGGTGGCCTTTGCGTGCTTTGGTTGCTGGCAGCACTTATTATGGGGACGTTGGCTCCCTTGCCCGGCGTCATGGGGCGGGCCTACGCGCAGCCCTGTGCCGAGTTGATCGTCAATGGCGGGTTCGAGAGCGACGATGCGTGGCTGCTCGGCCCCAGCCCCGTCATGCCCCAATACGTCACCTATGCCAGCCACACCGGCAACCGGTCGCTCGTCCTGGGCATCACCAGCGGCGCCAACATCGAGAGCTTCTCCTCCGCCCGCCAGACCGTGGCGCTGCCCGCGAGCGCGTCGCAGCTCACGCTCTCGTTCTGGGCGTATGCGATGGCCGATTCCCCTGCCACGACCGATTACATGGAAGTCGTGCTGCTCAACGCGACGGGCACGACGATCCTCAACAAGCCCTGGCAATCGCACAACGACAGCCGGCTCTGGAACCGCTACGCCTTCGACCTGACCGCGTGGCGCGGGCAGACGGTCCAGGTGTACTTCAACGTCTACAACGACGGGCTGGGCGGCAGGGCTGCGATGTTCCTCGACGACGTGTCGCTGCAGACCTGCGCCGGCCCGGTCATCACCGGCACGGTCACAGGCACGGTCACCGTCACGCCGACCGGCGTCGTCACCGCGTCGCCGACGCCCACCCCGACGCCGACCGGCACGGTCGCGCCGCCGGGCTGCACGGACCTGCTCCTCAACGGCGGCTTCGATGCGGGCCTCGCCAACTGGCAGCAGGTGGGCGGCGGCAGCGGCATCGTCAGCGCGCCTGATCCCGTGCACACGGGGCCCAATGCGCTCCAGCTCGGCAGCCTGACGCAGAACCTCATCGGGGAGGCCAGCGTCCGCCAGTTGGTCACGATTCCGCCGGGCTACTCGCAGGTGACGCTGGAAGCTTGGGTCTACGAGCAGTCGCAGGAGGTGACCAATGCCGATTTTCAGAAGGTCGAGCTGCTGAACAGCTCCGGCGGGCCGTGGTCGGTGCTGTCGTACGGCACGCTGAACAATGCGGCCTGGCGCCCCCTGACCTTCGACCTGACGCCGTTCAGCGGCAGCACTCTGTTTGTCAGCTTTGCGGTCAACAACGACGGGGTCGGGGGCCGGACGGTCATGTATGTGGACGATGTGCGGCTGCGCGCCTGCAACCCCGGGCCGGCCACCCCGACCGCGACGCCGACGGTCACGCCGGTCAGCGCGACGGCGACGCCGACCGCGACGTCCGTGCCCGGCGTCACGGTGACGCCGAGCAGCACCGTCCCGCCCAGCCCCGGGTGCATCCCGTTGATCCAGAACAGCGGCTTCGAGACCGGCGTGTACCCCTGGCTGCCCGGCAAGAACGAGCTGCCCGCGCAGATCGTGACCGCGCCCTATCCGGGCGGGGCCTACGCCGTGGCCTTAGGCGCGCTGGCAGATAATGTTTATAGCTATTCCTCCCTGCGCCAGTGGATCCAGATTCCCGTGTCGCACCCGCGCGTGGTCGTGAGCTTCTGGGCCTACACGCGCGCGGAGTCGCTGTGGGGCGCGGACCGGCAGCAGTTCGTGGTGCTCGGTGCGGGCGATACCGTGCTGGCCGTGCCGTGGAAGGTGCTGGAGAACGAGCAGGTCTGGCGCCAGCGCGTGTTCGACGTCTTCAATGTCGCGGGGCAGACCATCGGCATCTACTTCAACGTCATCAACGACGGCGCGGGCGGCCGCACCTCCATGTTCCTGGACGAGGTCTATGTCTGGGCGTGCACGCCGAGCCAGTATCCCGCCAGCCTGGCGAGCAGCAGCCCGCCCGGCGCAGGCATGGTTGCGGGGGGCGTGACCGCGGCGGAGCTGCCCGCACCCGTGCCGGCAGTGCCGCAGATCGATGGCGCAGGTGTGCTGAATGCGGCGACTGCGACCATCACGCTGACGCCGATGAGCACGCGCGTGGCGCTCGACGTGCCCGACCGCACGTTCGTGGGTCAGGTCGTCGCGACGGACACACCCTCGCCCATCTCCACGCCGGATGTCCAGGTCAGCGGGCCGCTGGCCGAAGTCATGCGCAACTGGCGGCAGGGTTGGCAGTGGGTCGTGCTTGCCATCGTCCTGGTCATGATAGCCATACTGATCATCGCCTATCTACGGGCGCGAGAATAACAATTTAAGGAATGCCAGTGAAACTCACCGTCTACACCGATGAAACGGGCTTCTACGCCCTGCGTTCCGAGTGGAACGCCCTCCTGCAGCGGAGCAGGTTCGATACGATCTTCCTGACCTGGGAATGGCAGCGGACGTGGTGGCAGCGGCTCGGCGCGCAGCGCGGCCCGCTGTACATCCTCGCCGCACACGAGGACGAACGGCTGGTCGGCATCCTGCCCCTGTATGATGCTGAAGAGGGAGGTGCGCGCGTTCTGCATGTCGTCGGCTGCACCGAGGTTTCCGACTATCTCGACTTTATCATCGAAGCAGGGCAGGAGGAGGCCGTCTATACGGCGTTTCTGCGTTGGCTGGCCGGGCCGGATGCTCCCCCTTGGGACGTGATCAATCTGTGCAACCAACCCGACGCTTCGCTGGCACACACGCGGCTGGCGGAAATGGCGCGCGCCGCGGGCTACAGCGCGACCGTCGCACAGGAGGATGTCTGTCCTATCATCACGCTGCCGGCGGATGGTCACGCCGGAGAAGGTGACGAGAGCGGCTGGGACCAGTATCTCGGCACCCTCGACAAGAAGGAGCGGCACGAAATCCGCCGCAAGCTGCGCCGCATCGAGCGCGATGCGCCGGACGCACAGGTCCGCTACGTGGGCGAGCCGGGCGAGCATCTCGCCGCGGACATGGAGACGTTCATCCGGCTGCACCGCAACAGCCGGTCGGACAAACACGCGTTCATGACGCCGGAGATGCAGGCCTACTTCCGTGCCATCGCGGAGGTGCTGGCCGAGTGCGGCTGGCTCCAGCTCTCGTTCCTCGAGATCGAAGGTGAGGCCGTCGCCACCTACTTCTGCTTCGATTACCACGGCCAGATTCTCGTCTATAACTCCGGCTATGACCCGGCGGCCGTGCCGCAGCTCAGCCCCGGCTGGGTCCTCCTCTCCAAGTTGATCCAGCATGCCATCGAGCTGGGCCGCAGCCACTTCGACTTTCTGCAGGGCGACGAGGACTACAAGCACCGGTTCGGCGGGGTGGACACGCCCGTGTATACGACGCTGATCGAGCGCGCGGCCGCGTGAGGAAGCCATGCGGGTGATTTCGGGCACGGCAAAGGGCCGTACGCTGGCCTCCGTGCCGGGCGACAGCACGCGGCCGATCACCGACCGCGTCAAGGCCGCGCTGTTCAGCATCCTCCATTCGCAGGAGATGATCGAGGACCGGCGCTACCTGGACCTGTTCGGGGGAACCGGCGCGGTCGGCATCGAGGCGCTCAGCCGCGGCGCGGCGGCAGCCGTGTTCTGCGAGCGCGACCGGCTGGCGCTCAAGACGCTGCGCCGCAACCTGGAGGCGACGGGGCTGGCGGAGCAGGCGACCGTGGTGCCGGGGGATGCCTTCGCCTACCTGCAGCGGCCCGGCCTCGCGCCGTTCGACGTCATCTACATTGCCCCGCCCCAGTACCAGGGCCTGTGGCTGCGCGCGCTGCAGAGCGTGGACGCGCGGCCCGAGCTGCTGACCGGGGACGGCATCGCCATCGTCCAGGTCTTCCCGAAGGAGTGGAGCGCGCCGGCGCTGAGCCACCTGATGCTGGTCGACCAGCGGCGGTATGGCAGCACCGAGTTGTTCTTCCTGGCGCCGGCCGCATCCGGGGGTGCGCCGTCCGCATCTGAGGATGCGGACTCCTCAACTCTGACGGACATCGAGGACGCACCGGATGGAAGTCCCGCATAACCAGGCCGAGCGGCACGCGAGCCTCACCAAGTGGCAGTCATGGCGGCTGGCGAGCCGGCCGCGCACGCTGCCCGCGGCCGTCGCGCCGGTGATCGTCGGCACGGCGCTGGCGGTCTATGCCGGTGCGTTCCGGCCGCTCGCTGCGCTGGCCGCGCTGCTGGCTGCGCTGCTCATCCAGATCGGCTCGAACTTCGCCAATGACCTGGGCGACTTCCAGCGGGGGGCCGACATCCGGGAGCGCGTGGGGCCGCTGCGCGTGACGAGCGCGGGGCTCCTCACGCCGCGCGAGGTCAAGGCGGGGATGTTCGCCGTGTTCGGGCTGGCCGCGCTGTGCGGGGTCTACCTCATCGTCCTCGGCGGCTGGCCCATCCTGGCCGTGGGGCTGCTCTCGATCCTGGCCGCGATTGCGTACACCGCAGGGCCGCTGCCCTTCGGCTACTACGGGCTGGGCGACCTGGCGGTGTTCGTCTTCTTCGGGCTGATCGCGGTGGTGGGAACCTTCTACGTGCAGGCGGGGCACGTCACGCCGCTGGTCTGGCTGGCCGCGCTGCCGATGGGCGCGCTGGTCACCAACATCCTCGTGGTCAACAACATCCGCGACGTGGATACCGATGCGCGGGTGGGCAAGCGCACGCTGGCGGTGCTGCTGGGACGCCGGGGCGCGCGGGTGGAGTATGTCGCGCTGCTGGCGCTGGCCTACGCCATCCCCGTCATCCTCTGGCTCGGCTTCCGCCTGGAGCCGTGGGTGCTGCTGCCGCTGCTGACCCTGCCGCTGGCATGGCGGCAACTGCGCGCAGTATTCACCGTGACCGGCCCGGCGCTGAACAAGACGCTCGGCGGCACCGCGCAACTGGCGGTCTGGTACGCGCTGGCATTCGCGGGGGGCCTGGTGCTGCAGACCACCTAATGGGTCGTTTGACTCGATCGCTGCCATTACGCGCGTTCTTGTCATTATGTCATGCTGAGCGGGTTAGCAGCTCAACACTGATCGGCGCGTGACCCCAGCGAAGCATCTCGTGCGGCCAACGAGACCCTTCACTGGCGATGCGCGGCGCCGCGCTTTGCGTCGTTAACCCGTTCAGGGTGACAAGAACGGCTTTTCTCATACCAAACGACCCACTAGTGGGTCGTTTGACTCGATCGCTGCCATTACGCGCGTTCTTGTCATTCTGTCATGCTGAGCGGGTTAGCAGCTCAACACTGATCGGCGCGTGACCCCAGCGAAGCATCTCGTGCGGCCAACGAGACCCTTCACTGGCGATGCGCGGCGCCGCGCTTTGCGTCGTTAACCCGTTCAGGGTGACAAGAACGGCTTTTCTCATACCAAACGACCCACTAG
>CAZTMA010000168.1:10415-10695 GCA_964614645.1 uncultured Anaerolineales bacterium | reverse complement strand
TGAAGCTCGTCGCGCCGAGCAGCAGCGGCCCGTAGACGATGTACGAGTGGCCCGTCACCCAGCCGGGATCCGCCGCGCACCAGTAGCGGTCATCCTCCTTGAGGTCGAACACCCACTTGAGCGTCGTGCCGATGCCGACCATGTAGCCGCCGTGGGTGTGGACGATGGCCTTGGGCTTGCCCGTCGTGCCGGAGGTGTAAAGCATATAGAGCGGGTCCTCGGCATCCATGACCTCGGTGTCACACCGGTTGCCGCCTGCGGCCGCACGCGCGATGGGCAG
>CAZTMA010000168.1:0-10352 GCA_964614645.1 uncultured Anaerolineales bacterium | reverse complement strand
ATCACGTGCTCGACCGAGCCGGCCCGCTTGATGGCCTCATCCAGGATGCGCTTCAACTCGACGATCTTGCCGTTCATGTAGCCGCCGTCGCACGTAATCGCGACGTTCGACTGGCTGTCTTCGATGCGCCCGTGGAGCGCCTCCACCGAGAAGCCGCCGTAGACGACCGAATGTACTGCGCCGACCTTCGCGCAGGCGAGCATCGCGATGGGCAATTCGGGGACCCGGCCCATGTAGATGGTGACGCGGTCGCCCTTCTTGACGCCCATGCTGCGCAGCACGTTGGCAAACTTGCACACCTCGCGGTTGAGCGCGTGGTAGGAGAACGTGCGCACCTCGCCGTTCTCGCCCTCCCAGATCAGCGCCAGCTTGTTGCGGCGCCAGGTCGCCACGTGACGGTCCAGGCAGTTGTACACAATATTGGTCTTGCCGCCGACAAACCACTTGTAGAACGGCTTCTCGCTGTCATCCAGCACCTTATCCCATTTTTGGTGCCACTCGAATTCCTCAGCCTGGGCTGCCCAGAAGCCCTCGAGGTCCTCCTGGGCCCAGCGGGCCATCTCTTCGTAGCTCTTGATAGTAGCGTTGGTGACGATGTCGGACGAGGGGCGATACATCTCCGTCGGTTCCTGGCCGTTCACATTGCTCATATCATCCTCCGGGTCGGGTTTGGGTTTTATTATACTCAAGGTTTGCACAAGAGCGCAACCAATGCAGACACAGGCGAGACTTGTCGACTGTGATGGAGTGAGGATATTCGTGCGATTTGACACGAAGCCGGATGGCGTTATAATCCTTAGGCAGAAAACGCGGTCGTTCGTCCCAGTGCAGATGAGAGGAGTGGCGCCATGAACCCTCGCCCCGTCGGCATACCCGCGCCCAGCCTGCGCCGCCTGCCCCTCTACTACCGGCGGCTCGTGCAGGCGCTCGCAGACGGCCAGGCCGTGATGTCATCTAGGGAACTGGGTGATGCCGCGGGCGTTCCCGATGCCCAGGTGCGCAAGGATCTCGGGTATCTCGATTATGAGGGCCGGCCGGGGGTCGGCTACGACGTGCGGGAGCTGGCCGCAGGCCTCGAAGACTTCCTCGGGCTGGTCAACGACAAGGAAGCCGTGGTGGTGGGCGCCGGCCACCTGGGGACTGCGCTCGCGCTATACGGCGGATTCGAGCGTTATGGCCTGCGCATCGTGGCCCTGTTCGACGCGGACCCGGCGAAGCTCGGCTCCCTGCCCGACGGCCGCCAGATTCTGCCGGTCGCGAAGCTCACCGACCTGGTGAGCCGCCTGCAGGTGCAGATCGGCATCATCGCTGTGCCCGAGCAGGATGCGCAGGAGGTCGCGGAGCGCCTCGTGGCAGGCGGCGTGCGTGCCATCTGGAATTTCGCCCCGTGCAAGCTGGCCTTGCCCGGAGATGTACTCGTCAAGAACGAGGACCTGGCCGCAGAACTCGCCACACTTTCGCATCATATAAGCCGCCGTAGAATAGGTTGAAGGTTGCAGGTTCGAAGGTTGCAGGTTCGAAGGTTGCAGGTTCGAAGGTTGCAGGTTCGATAGTTACAGGTTGCTGGGGGTTACTTCTCAACCTTGTAACTTTCCAACCTTGCAACTTGGGAACCTCTCCGAGGAGATTGCATGTTGTCTATCGTCGTGTGTGTGGGCAGCTCGTGTTACGTACGCGGGTCGGAAAAGCTGGCTGAGACCTTCGATCGTCTGATCCACCAGCACGGGCTGGATACGCAGGTCGAGCTGACCGGCGCGTTTTGCATGGAGCAGTGCTCGATGGGGGTGTCCGTGCGCGTGGGCGAGCGGGTCTTTCACGGCCTTAACCCGCAGGATGCGGAGCAGTTCTTTCTCGACGAGGTCCTGCATGCCGCAGATCGTTGAGATTGCCTGGGATAACCTGTGCAAGCACAATGAGGAATTGTGCGGCGACTGGGTCAAGGTCGTTTCGACGCCGGAAGACCTGATTGTCGTCCTCTCCGACGGCCTGGGCAGCGGGGTCAAGGCGAACATCCTCGCCACCCTGACCGCTGAAATCGCCGCCTCCATGCTGGAGAAGGGCGCCAGTATCGACGCGGTCGTGGAGACGCTCGTCGAGACGCTGCCTGAATGCCAGGTGCGGCATCTTGCCTACGCGACCTTCGCCGTCCTGCGTATCCACAAGGCGCGCGAGGCCTATCTGGCCGAGTACGACAGCCCACCCCTGATTCTGGCGCGCGGGGGGAAGCTTGTGGACCTGCCGGTGCGCGAGCGCATCGTCTCCGGGCGGACGATCCGTGAGGCACAGTTCCGGCTGGAGATGGGCGACTACCTGGTGATGGTCAGCGACGGCTACGTCCACGCGGGGGTCGGCGGACTCTACCGCATGGGCTTCGGCTGGCAGAACATCGCGACGGCCGTCAGGCGTTGGGCCGAGACCCGCGGGGACACCCAGCAGCTTGTCGGCGCGCTGCGGCGCACCTGCCTCAAGCTATCCAATGACCGGCCGGGCGACGACGCAACGGCAGTCGCGATGTGGGTGCGGCCCAAACGCAAGGTCACGGTGCTGACCGGTCCGCCGGCGAATCCGGCGCGGGACGCAGAGGCCGTGGGCAAGCTCATGGCTGCGGAGGGGGTGAAAATCATCTGCGGCGGGACGACCGCCCAGGTAGCCGCGCGGGTGATGAGCAAGCCGCTGCGCGTGGCCTGGCAGCCCGTCGCGCGCAACGCCGCTCCCGTGCCGGGGCCGAAGCTGCCGCCGCCAGGACTGCTGGAGGGCGTGGACCTCGTCACCGAGGGCATCCTGACGCTGAGCGCCGCCGTGGACCGGCTGCGCGCCATCCAGACCGCGCGCGACCTGCCGCCGGACCAGGACGTGGGCATAAAACTGGTCCGCGCGCTGCTGCACGCGGACCAGATTCACTTCATTGTCGGGGATGCCATCAACCCACAGCAGTTAGCCGACGTCGTGCGTGGGGTCCCCATGCGCCAGATTTACCTCGAGGAACTGATCGAGAAGCTCCGCCAGCACAATAAGGTCATCACGGTGGAGCACTTGTAGCTGGCGGAGCTGTGCCCTCTTACCCCTCCGGCTGGTGACACATCTGGCAGGTTTCGACGGCCCGCCCCACGTGATTCGCAGGGGCCGGCTTGACCTGGCCCTCGGGGTCGTGGCACATCAGGCAGTTCTCGCGGCCTTCCATCTCGTGCGGGATGGCGGGTGGGGCTATCGCTGCACCTTCCCCCTCGGCGGGTGCGGCGGGCTCCGGCGTCGGCTCCACGGCCTCCTCGCCTTCAACCTCAGCCTCCTCCGGCTGATGGCAGCTCTGGCAGATGTCCACTGAGAATGTCGCGTGGCTGGGCGGCATCGCTGTGAACCCGGGCGGTGGGTTTTCGCTGTGGCACATCGTACATTCGCCCATCCCCTCGAGCTGGTGTGGGATGCGCGGCGCGCCGGGCGGCGGCTGTTCGCCCTCCTGCACCTCAGCCGTGTGGCACTGAGTACACATCGTCATGGTGAACGATGCATGGTTGTCGGGCCACGGGTGAACCTTGCCGGCGGCATGGCACAGCGCGCAGTCCGTCCTCGCGCCGATGGGATGCGGTACCGGCTCGGCCTCGCCGCTGGACGGAACCCGCGGCGGCTCGGATAGGGCGCGAATCTCCGGCGCGTTCAGATCAGCGAACTGCCATTCGGTCGCATGACATGCGCTGTTCGAGCAGAAGCTCGAATTGTCGCTGCCGCCGGGATTGGTGACCGTGTGGCAGGCAGCACAAGACTCATCGAACTGGAAACGGTGCTCGGCCAGCCAGGTCGTGCTCATGTGTGTTTCAGGTTCGTTCAGCGGTTTGGGCCCGACGGCGGGTGCCGGCTGGCCCGGGCCGGCCACTTGCGGGATGCTGTGGCAGATGTTGCACTCGAGCCGGATGGCTTGGTTGTCGCTGCTGAGATGCTTGCCATCGTGGCAGCGGAAGCAGCCGGGGAAGTCCTTGTGCCCGATGTTGTTCGGGTGCGACTGCCACGTGACGTTCATGAACGGGAACTGTGTCAGATCGAAGATGCTTTGCAACGTCGTGACCGCGTCGCTTACCTCCTGCTGCCGGGCCGCGTAGAGGTTCCCATAGGTGTTCGCGTAATAGTCCTCGACCGCGGCAATGGCCTGCGCACCTTCTTCCTCCGTGGCATACTGCTTCTCCAGCACGGCAACCGCCTGCGCCTTCAGGTCGGGCAGATCCGCGGGCAGGAGACCGGATGCCAGCGCCTCATCCACCACCTCCGTGGGCCGGCGAAAGTCATGCGAGGCGCGGTTGTGACAGTCCACGCAGTCCATCTGCCGCTTTTCCATCTGGCTGAGCGCCTCGGGCGTCAGGTCGCTGTCGGTGGACAGGTACTCCGTGACAACGCCGTTGAACTCAGCCTGCACCCAGGGAATCTCCTGCCGCTTCTCGTCCGTGGCGATGTAGTACACGGGGTTGGCAATATGCCAGTGGATGCCGCGGCCTTGGCCCTCCGCGGGCTGGCCGCCGCCCGTGCGTATCGACATCACGGTCTGCGTGAGGGTATTTTCCTCGTCCTGGGCATACTGGTTGAGCGTCACCAAGCGCTCGCCGTAGAACTTCTGCGGCCAGTGGCACTGCTCGCAGACCACCTCCACGGGGCGCAGGCTGTGAATCGGTGAAGGGATGGGCCGTTCGTATGTGTTGGTCGGATAGACCCAGACGTAGCGCACGTTCGCCAGCTTCGCCTGGATTGCAGGGATGGCGCCCGGCCCGATGTGGCACGTGCCGCACTCTACCCGCGCGTGCGGCGAGTTGTGATAGGCCGTGTATTCGGGCTTCATCACGTGGCACAGCGAGCAGAACGCGGTGGATTCGGTGTAGTGCAGCACTTCGGTGGAAGCAATAAAGAAGACCAACAAAAACACGAGGGCCGCGAGCGTACCCAGGATGATGATCGGCCAACGTCTGCGGCGCGGGCGGGCGGGCGCGGGCTGCGCAGCCTGAGACCTGTCTGCGGGGCTGGGACGTGTCCCGGCAGCCGGCTCAGGCGGGTTGGGGTGGGTCATGGTCCTCCTCCTGGCGATAGGGACTCTATAGAGTCAAGCGCGTTGGAAGCCCAGATAGTAAGGCGGAGCACAAATGCACCCGCAGTATAGCCATGTATGGCGCGGGTGTCAACACGGCTTGCGGGAGGGGAGCAGGCGGTCCAGACATGCAGGTCCGGTACTCAGCCACAGAGCGCACCGAGGACATAGAGGACGATTCGGGTCAACCAAGGCCTGAATCTCGGTGATCTTGGTGTTCATCTGTGGCATCCCATACCCGCTGTCAGGTTGCGGGCGGCTCGGCGCGACCGACGACCGCGGCCACGGCGCGCAGCCACGCATCCGATTCTTCGTCGGTGATGCGCTCAGTCCGGAAGCGGTGGTCGTGCTTGCGAATCAGTTCGTCCAACTCGTCGCGCAGCTTGCGCCAGGCCGTCGCCTGCCAGCCGGCCACGAGGCTGACTGCACCCTGGCCCGCATGATCGAGGACAATCTGGAAATGCGGCAGACACAGGCCGCCCGCCGCGACATAGGCGGCGCCGATGGCAGAGTCGTTGACATGGCGGAGCAGAATCTTCGCGGTCCGCTGCTCGGAGTCGCGTTCCAGAAGGCAGGCGGGACACTCGCTGGTAGCCGCAAGGTTGCGGCCCAGGGCGGATTCGCGGCGACCCCACTGGACGCCGAACAGCCCTGGCGCGGGCGCCTGCTCAGCTTCGAGGATTTTGGTCAGGGTGTTGATGACATCGCGGTAGACGATGGCCGTGCCCAGGACCGTGCCGCGCTTTCCGGTCAACCGAGTGGCATGACGATGGCAGAGGCCCCGCGCCGCGCGCAGCTCCTCGCGCAGCTTCACGTCCGTGACTCCCTCGTGCAGCAGCGCGTTCAGGTAGCTATCGCTGGCCCGGAAGGCCAGCCGGCAGAGGGCGCAGCCGCCCGCCTGAAATGCTTCCAGGACTTCGTGATACAGGACGTCTTTGTCGGCCATGAACACACCCTACATAACGATGTAGGGGCGAGAGGCGAGCTTCGCTCGCACCCTCGCCCCTACGAATGTCACCCTGCAGTGGTGGGTGCTAAAGGTGCCGGAACGCGCTGCGGCCGGCATACTGCGCAGCCGAGCCCAGCTCGTCCTCGATGCGCATGAGCTGGTTGTACTTCTCCACGCGCTCGCTGCGGGCGGGCGCGCCGGTCTTCAGCTGGCCGGTGCCCATCGCTACCGTGAGGTCGGCAATGAAGGTGTCGCCGGTCTCGCCGGAGCGGTGCGAGACCATCGCGGTCCAGCCCACGCGGCGGGCCATCGTGATGGCCGCAATCGTCTCGGTCAGCGTGCCGATCTGGTTGAGCTTGATGAGGACCGAGTTGCCCGCGTTCTCACTGATGCCGCGCGCCAGGCGCTCGACGTTCGTGACGAACAGGTCGTCGCCGACGAGCTGAATCTTGTTGCCCAGCCGCTCGGTCATGAGCTTCCAGCCTTCCCAGTCATCCTGCGCGAAGCCATCTTCGATGGAGATGATGGGGTACTGCTCGACCCACTTGGCCCACACGTCGACCAGCTCCGCGGAGGACAGTTTCTTCCCGCCCTCGCGGCGCAGCAGGTAGGTGCCGTCGTCCTCGTAGATTTCGCTGACCGCGGGGTCGAGCGCGATGGCGATGTCCTGCCCCGGCTTGTAGCCCGCCTTTTCGATGGCGGTCAGGATGAGCTCGATGGCCTCGGAGTTCGCGCCCAGCTTGGGTGCAAAGCCGCCCTCGTCGCCGACGCCGGTGCTGAAGCCCTTGCCCTTGAGGACCGACTTCAACGCCTGGTACGTCTCGGAGCCCCAGCGCACGGCCTCGCGGAAGGACGGCGCGCCGATGGGCGCAATCATGAATTCCTGGAAGTCGGTGCTCTCGAAGTTGGCGTGTGCGCCGCCGTTCATGATGTTCATCATAGGGACGGGCAGCAGCGTCGCGCCGACGCCGCCCAGGTAGCGGTACAGCGGCAGGCCGCTGGCCTCGGCAGCCGCACGCGCGACGGCCATGCTGGCGCCGAGGATCGCATTCGCGCCGAGCTGGCTCTTGTTTTTCGTCCCGTCAGCTTCCAGCATGGCCTGGTCCACGCCCACCTGGTCCAACGCGTCCATGCCCAGCAGGACATCGGCAATCTCGTCGTTGACGTGTTCGACTGCCTGCAGGACGCCCTTGCCGCCGAAGCGACCCTTGTCGCCGTCGCGCAGCTCCAACGCCTCGTGCACGCCGGTGGATGCGCCCGAGGGCACGGCCGCGCGGCCCATCACGTCGTTATCGAGCCAGACTTCGACTTCGACCGTCGGGTTGCCGCGCGAATCCAGGATTTCGCGGCCCAAGACATCAGCAATCATGGTTGACATGCGTATTACCTCCTGAAGTTCATAGGAAAGGATCGAATGGTCTCTGTAGAGAATGAAGGCGGCAGGTGCCCCTGCCCGGAATCCTCTGCTGCAAACAATGGCGGCATTGTATCATGGATGGGAGAAAAAGAGCGAATTGAACCCTGTATCATCACAAAAAACAGCCCGGATTTCAGCCGAAATCCGGGCTGTTGAGGGTAGGGACGGTCTCCGCCCCTACAGGTCAGTTACTCGACTTCGATGCCACCGGCAGCCAGGTCTTCCAGGGTGTCATACAGGATCTGGCCGGCGTACTTCGCGTTGTGCGCGTACATGCCCGGATCCTTCTGGACATACTGGTAGTTGTAGGCGGCCTTCAGCAGGCGCGGGGTCCAGGCTGTATAGGAGCCTTCGCCCTCGTCCACTTCGCCGTTGCCATTAGCATCGTCGAAGTAGTAAGGGTAGGCGTGCGAATCGTAGACGATGGGAGCCTCAGCGACTTCCGTCGCGTACGTCTGCATGGCCGCGTACAGCATCTCGGTCATGCCGTCGATCTCAGCCTTGATGGGCTCCTTCGCGTCCCCATCGCCATCCAGGTCGGTCGGGGTGATGCGGATGTCGCCCGCGGTCTCGATGCCCGCATGGCAGGTCGTGCACTTCTCCAGCTCCAGCTCGAGCGCGTGCGGGTTGTGGCAGCCCGTGCAGGTGTCGAAGCCCGGCACATGCTTGAACTGGCCCACGTATTCCTTGTCCGCATACTGGTACGCGCCCTGGGCGTCGTTGCCGAACAGCGAAGCGCCTGCGGCGAAGTAGTGGACGTTCTGGAAGCGCAGCGCCGGTTCGGGCACCGCGTCCAGTTCCTTGTCACCGATCGCGGCGTTGACCGTGGTGGTGGACGCGCGACCCTGGTGGCATTCGAGGCACAAGTTGGCCGCGACCGGCTCCAGATCGCCATCAGCATTCTCTTCGGTGCTGAAGGTGACGCTCTTGCCGCTCGGGAACGGGACGGCTGTGACCGGATGTACGGTGTACTCGGTCAGGCTGTCGTGGCAGGTGGCGCAGGCCAGGCCGTTGGACGGCTCGGCCGCGATTATGCCGGTGGTGCGCACGGCGCTGCCGGCCACCGCAACCGTGCCGCCGTTCTCGAGGAACTGGGGCAGGCCGCCGGCGGAGTGGCACTTCGCGCAGTCAGCCGGTACATCGCCCTCGGCATCCCAATGGCGGAACACTTCGGAGGTGCCATCAAAATGACCGCTATCATGGGTTGGTGGCACGGCAATCAATCTTGGGGTCCAGGTCGGCTTGGGCGGCGAGGTTGCCGATGGTGTTTTGGTTGTAGTTGGTGAAAGTGTGGCCGTCGCCGCCGGTGTTCTGGTTGTAGTTGGTGAAAGTGTGGCCGTCGCCGACGGTGTGTCAGTTCGAGTAGGCAACAGTGCAACCGTTGGCAACAGCGCTGCAGTAGCATTCGAAGAGGTGGTTGGTAATGCGCTCTGCAGTTCTTGGGGCGGCGTAATGGCTGATATTCCCGCTTGTGTCGTTGCCTCCAAACCAAGCCATACCCTTACCTCCGGTACAACAAGCGCGGCTGCCAGACAGGCCAAACTCGCAACCACCACGCCTATGAGGGCAAGAATTTCGGAGCGCGACCAGTCCCTTCCTGCCCTCGATGCAAGCGTATAGTTTGCCGGATCTTTACGCCTCATGCTGAGTCGTGACCACTGAGATGCGTTTCGACGGCAAGACGAAGCGTGGTTTGACGTATATGGAGGTAGGAATGATAATGGCCGATCATTGGACAATGCTCCCTTACATCCATGGGGCTTACCAGCGTCCTGTTGAAAGGTAGCGTTGTGATTTTTCCACCTTATTATCGCATATCGCCTGATGGCTGTCAAAGCAGAATTTGGACTCGGGCGCGTTTCATGCTGGGGGCAGGTTTTGAGCTGTCTGCCAGCGTTGGTCGAAGCGGCCGCTAAGAATGGCGGTGCGGACGGGTGTCAGGTTTTCGGCGCCCCGGCGGCTCCAGCGCATGCCGGGGCCACACAAGCGCGCCTGATAGCGCTTGGCCCCGCCCTCGACCATGCCGGAGCCGATCACCCAGTTGGCTTCGCGCATCTCCAGGTAGTTCATGCGCTGCTGATGCTGCCGGAAGTAGCCCGCCTCGCGTTGCAGGTCGGCCGCCGACTCTGGTTTGGCCGGCGTGGCTTGGGCCAGTTCGGCGGCGATGCGGGCCGCCTGGCCTTGATACAGGGCGGTCGCCTGACGGTTGAACCAGAGGGCTGCGGCCGCGGTGCCTTCACCCTTGTATAAACGGGCCGCCTCCGCCAGATGTTGCTTGGCGTGATACCAATCCACCAAGTTGGCGGCTGTCCCCAAAGTGCAGGCTGGCCTGGTGCCAGATCCAGGGCGCGCCATCGCCAAGCACTTGGGTGTCCTGGGCCTGCTCCCAGCCCCGGCGGCGGGCCTCGGCAAAGGCCAATGCGCCGAACACCTCCGGTCCGCCCAGGTGCGCAACGTAACTCGTGTGGACCGCCTGCGGGATCAGCCCCGCCTCCCCCGTCTGCGCATCGCGGCCCGGGCGTTGCGCCAGCTCAAAGACGGCCCCCAACTTCATTTCCTTCCAGCCCTCGTCTACGACGTGCACCATGAAGCCATCCAGGGCCACGCCCAAGCGCTGATCCGGCACTGCCGCCCGGCTCGGGGGCGCCCAGTGCACCGGCAGGGCCTGCGCCTGCGCGCGCTCAGCCGCCTCCTGCGCCGCAAACTGCCGGCCCCAGTGTTGGACCCGCCGCCAGATCGTGCTGGCCGATACATTGAGATAGCCAATCTGCGCCAGGATCGTCGCCGCTTGGTCATAGGGCACCAGACCGGCCAGCCAGACCGCGTGGCGGGCGACGCCGGGACTGACGCGCTCGTCCACGACCTGCAGTTGCTCACTCAGGGGGAAAAAGCCCACTTTCACAGTCGGCGCAGTAGTAGTACCC
>CAZTMA010000167.1:0-10733 GCA_964614645.1 uncultured Anaerolineales bacterium | reverse complement strand
AGCCGGCTCACGATTCCATCTCAGAACTCATCTTAAGAATGAGCGAAAGATGAGTCGTAATTCGTAATTGCTAATTTATCACTCCTGCCCGCGCCGCGTCCAGCAACCCTTCCAGCGTGCGGCCCAGGATCCAGGCTTTATCCGCCTCCGGCACGAACGTGCAGTGGCTGCGGAAACACTCGACGGCCTGCCGGTAAGTCATGAAGAAGCGCACGACCGGGTAGTCCGACCCCCAGCACATGCGATACGGGCCGAACGCCTCGTACAGCGCACGCACGACCCAACCCGCCTCCGAGTAGGGAAAGTCCCACTTGACGCGGCTGCCGTAGTAGAAACCCGACGTCTTGAGGTAGATGTTCGGCAATCGCGCAGACGCCAGCACCTCCCGCAGGCCGGGATGCGGCGGCGGCTCGTCCGCCTGCACGAGCGCGAGATGGTGGAGCAGGAACGGTACGGACGGGAACCGCTCTGCTGCGCGGCGGATGGCCGCCTGGTGCTGCGGCCCGCACGCGATGCTGGCGATCAGCCGGTGTTCCTCCGCCACGGTGAAGAAGGCGAGCCCCTCCTCCGAATGGAGCCACGCCCCGTCATCGTCATCCGCCAGGTAGTGCGTAAACCCGCTGATCGGCCATTGCTCGACCGCCTGCCGCAGCCGGCCGGCCGCACCCGGCCGGTGATAGGTGGGCTTCCACTGGCTGTCCACGTCCGCGAACTGGTACAGCCGTGGGTGATGTTTTCGCACCTGCGCCGCGATATACGCGTTGTTCTGCGGGTTGTGCTCGATCTCCGCGCAAACCACGACCGCCCGGTCCACCTCATTCACGGTCATCTCGTCGAGCAGCTGCTCGACGATGCCGCGGCTCTCCGGGTCGGGCACGCCCGGCTCATAGGGCCAGTAGGTCCAGGCGTGACAATGGCTGTCAATAATCATGCGCACACCTCCGCAATGTGGTTGATGGAGCGTGCGCCCATTCTATCACAGGAGGTTACAATCTGATGAGTTCATCCCGTCCCAACATCCTGTTCATCATGTCCGATGACCACGCGGCACACGCCATAAGTTGCTACGGCAGCCGCATCAACCAGACCCCCAATCTGGACCGCATCGCACAGGATGGCATGCGGCTCGACAACTGCTTCTGCACCAATTCCATCTGCACCCCCAGCCGCGCGGTCATCCTCACCGGCCTGCACAGCCACGTAAGCGGCGTGACTACGCTGGATTCACGCATGGACAACCGCATCCTCACCTTCCCGAAACTGCTCCAGGGGGAAGGTTACCAAATCGCGCTGGTGGGCAAGTGGCACTTGGGCGAGGGACAACCCTACGAACCGGCCGGCTTCGGCTTCTGGCGCGTGTTGCCAGGTCAGGGACTGTACCATGACCCGGTCATGATTGACGCGGAGGGAAAGCGCGTCTGGCCCGGCTACGTAACGGATATCATCACGGATATGTCGCTAGAGTGGCTGGATGCCCGCGACCGGGACCGGCCCTTCTGCCTGCTCGTGCATCACAAGGCCCCACACCGCTCCTGGGAGCCGGACGAGCGCCATGCGCACCAGTACGACGATGTTATGATCCCGGAGCCGGAGACGTTTGATGACGACTACACCGAACGGGCAGCCGCGGCCGCGTCTGCAACGATGCGCGTGGACCGTGACCTGACCCTGACGGACCTCAAACAGCCCGTACCTGAAGGGCTTTCACCTGCAGAGGAGAAATCGTGGAAGTACCAGCGCTACATCAAGGATTACCTGCGGACCATCGCGTCCGTAGATGATAACGTGGGGCGCCTGCTGGACTATCTCGATGCCGAAGGCATCGCGGATAATACGGTTGTCATCTACACCTCGGACCAGGGTTTCTTCCTCGGCGACCATGGGTGGTACGACAAGCGGTTCATGTACGAGGAATCGCTGCGGATGCCGTTCGTCATCCGTTACCCGCGCGAAATCGCGGCGGGGTCGGTGAACTCCGACATGGTCACCAACGTCGACTTTGCGCCGCTGTTCCTCGATTATGCGGGCCTCCCCGCGCCCGCCGCGTTCCAGGGCGTGAGCTTCCGGCCCCTGCTGCGCAGCGAAACGCCGTCCGGCTGGCGCACGAGCATGTACTACCGTTATTGGATGCACAAGGCGCATCACAACGTCTACGCGCATTACGGGCTGCGCACGCACCGCTACAAGCTCATCTACTACTACGCCGACGCGCTCGGCCAGCCCGGCGCCATTGACGAGACCTACGAACCGGAATGGGAGCTATTCGACCTGGAAAACGATCCCCACGAGTTACACAATGTCTACGCAGACCCCGCATACGCAGCGCAGGCGCGCGAGCTGAAGCTGGAACTACACAGGCTGCAGGCGGAGGCCGGAGACACGCGTTACTTCAAGGATGCAGACTGAAAGTCTGTCCGGGAATGGCCCTGGCCGGTCCCGCCCGACGCATGGGCCGGCCGTGCCAGGGCGCATCCCTTCCCTGACCTTCCGGGTTCAGGGCACGCCCTTGCCGCGCACCGCGGCCAGCAGCGCGTACCACTCCTCGCGCGACAGCGCCACATCCACCGCGGGCGCGCTGTCCGTGATGCGTTCGGGCCGCGACGTGCCGACGATGGGATGAATGCCGCTCGGGTGGCGCAGCAGCCATGCCAGCATGATGGCATCCGCGCTGACGCCCTTCTCAGCGGCCAGCTTCGCCACCAACGCGGCCGCAGGGCGCAGCGCCTCGTCCACTTCCGCCTCCGGCCGGGACAGCCGCCCGTTGGCGACCGGCCCCCACGCCTGGATCTGGATATCGTACTGGCGGCAATAGTCCAGCGTGCCCGTGGCCAGCACGGTCGTGTTGCTGGCGATGTTGGCGACCAGCCCCTCGGAGATGAGGAAGTGGTGCACGAGGCTGAGCTGCACCTGATTGGCGACGATGGCCTGGCGCACGTACTTGCTCAGGAGGGCAATCTGGCCCGCCGTGTGGTTGCTGACCCCGAAGTGCCGCACCTTGCCCGCGGTCTGCAGGTCATCGAACGCGCGGGCCACCTCCTCCGGCTCCACCAGCGCATCAGGCCGGTGCAGCAGCAAGATATCGAGGTAATCGGTCTGCAGGCGGCGCAGACTGCCCTCGACCGAGCGCATGATGTGGTCGTAGCTGAAGTCGTAGCGCGCGGGTGCGCCCGGCTCCGGGTCATCCGGGAAGCGGATGCCGCACTTGGACTGGATGATGATGCGCTCGCGCAGGCCGGGGCTGGTGCGCAGCAGCTCACCGAACACCAGCTCGGACTTGCCGCGGCCGTAGATGTCCGCGTGGTCGAAGAAGTTGATGCCCGCCTCAAGCGCGGCCTCGACCGCGCGGTGGCCGGCCTTCACCTGCTCCGGCGTGGTCGGCTCGGGCCCCCATCCGCCGCCGAGCTTCATGCAGCCATAGGCCAGCCGCGAGACGGTCAGGTCGGTGCCGGGAATACGATAGGTCTTCATCGTGCACTCCATTGTGAGGTGATGCGCCCGTGTCGGACGCGTCCATTAGTGCACAAAGTATAGGTCACAAGCCCGTTTTCTGCCAGAAGCCTCGCTTGAAGCGCGTGAATTCTCCGTGCATCGCCCTGCCGAAGTTTGAAGTCGAGACCTCAGCCGGCAAGATTGGAGTCGAGGCTTTAGCCGGTTTGGCTGACTGCGCACGTACACGGCCAAACCGGCTAAAGCCTCGACTCCAATTGCGTTAGGATCTCCTGGCGCGCTACCTCACGGGTTTGAGCGTCATCCTCGCGTGTGATAGACTGACACCATGCCTTACACAGCCCAATTCATCTTCGACCCTACCGAGCGTTTCCCGACCTGCCACGCGGCCAACCTCGCAGTGCTGCCTGACGGGACGCTGGCGTTCGTCTGCTTCCGCGGCTCACGCGAAGGGGCCGGTGACTCGGCCACGGTGCTCCACCGGCTCGGGCCGGATGGGCGCTGGGATGCGGGGCAGGTGGTCGTGGAGGAGCCGGGCCGGCCTGCGGGCAACAGCGTGCTCATGCCCCTGCCCGATGGCCGCGTCCTCCTGTTCTACACGCTGGCTTACCGGGAAGGCGCGCACGCGTGGGCCAACTCGCTCGTGCATTACCGCTTCTCGGAAGACTGCGCACACACGTGGGGATTGCCGCACGTGCTGACCGAGGAGTTCGGCTATATCTGCCGCAACCCCGGCCTGGTGCTGGCAAACGGCGAGTGGCTGCTGCCCATCTACGACAACCGCGGAGGCGGCAACCCGGCTTACATAGGTATGGGGGGCAACGAGGGCTCCGTCGCGATCAGCAGCGACGGCGGCGCGCACTGGCAGCGGTATGGCCGGATGGTCGCGGACGCAGGCACGGCCCAGCCCGCAGTCATCGAGGTGGCGCCCGGCCATCTGCGCGCCTGGCTGCGCACGCGCAACTTCTGGAACGGCGAGAATCCGGACTGGGCGTGCATCTACTGCGCGGAGTCCCACGACAACGGACGCAACTGGAAGCGGCCCGAACGCACCGCGCTGCCCAACAACAACAGCAGCCTCCAGGTCATCCACCTCCGCAGCGGCGCGCTGGCCCTCGTCTACAACCACCAGGCCAGCCGCACGCGTTCGCCGCTGAATATCGCGCTCTCCTACGACCACGGCGAGACGTGGTCCGTGATGCGCGAGCTGGAGCCCTTCAGCCCCGAAGGCCACGAGTATTCCTACCCGGCCCTCGCGCAGACGCCCGACGGGACGATCCACGTCGCGTATACCTGCCGGCGAACCCACATGAAGCACGTCGCAATCGACCAAAGCTGGATCGAGAACGGATAATCGCAAATGGCTGACCGCCCCAACTTTCTCTTCTTCTTCACGGACGACCAGCGGTTCGACACGATCCGGGCGCTGGGCAACCCGCACATCAGCACCCCTAACCTGGACTGGCTCGTCGCCAACGGGACCGCGTTCACGGATGCCTACATCATGGGCGGCACCAGCGGTGCGGTGTGCATGCCCAGCCGCGCGATGCTCTGGACGGGCCGGACGCTGTTTCACATCGAGGGCCAGGGCCAGGCGATCCCGTCCGAACACACGCTGCTGGGCGAGACACTCCAGGCAGGTGGCTACACCGTCTTCGGCACCGGCAAGTGGCACAATGGGCCGGCCGCCTACGCGCGCAACTTCAACCGGGGCGCCGAAATCTTCTTCGGCGGGATGGACGATCATTGGAACGTGCCCGCGTGTGATTACGACCCAGCGGGGGCCTATCCGCAGCGCATCCGGCAGACCGTAGACTTCGTTCAGCAGCGCGTCGTGGAGAAGGTGGCCGATCATATCCACGCGGGCCGTCATTCCAGCGCGCTTTTCTGCGATGCCGCGTGTGAGTTCCTGCGATCCGGGGATGCACGGGACCCGTTCTTCGTCTCCGTCTGCTTCATGGCGCCGCACGATCCCCGGACCATGCCGCGCGAATACCTGGCGCAGTACGACCCGGCGCAGCTTCCGCTGCCGGAGAACTTCCTGCCTGAGCACCCGTTTGACAACGGTGAGCTCGAGGTGCGCGATGAGCTGCTGGCCGGGCTGCCGCGCGATCCGGCGGAGATCCGGCGCCACCTGGCCGCCTACTATGGCATGATCTCCCATCTGGATGCACAGATCGGCCGCGTGCTGGACACCTTGCGCGAGACCGGGCAGCTCGACAACACCGTGATCATCCTCGCGGGCGACAACGGGCTGGCGTTGGGACGCCACGGGCTGATGGGCAAGCAGAGTCTGTACGAGCACAGCATCCACGTGCCGCTGCTGATGTGCGGTCCTGGCATCCCGCAGGACGTCCGCCGGGCTGCACCCGTCTACCTGTCCGACATCTATCCCACCGTCTGCGAGCTGGCAGGCCTCGATGTGCCTGCTTCCGTGGAGGGCGCCAGCCTCGTGCCCGCGCTCCGCGATGCTGCGTACGAGCCACATGGCCAGATGCTGTATGCCTACCGGCATCTGCAGCGGGCAGTGCGCGAGGGGCGCTACAAGCTGATCGAGTATGCTGTGAGCGGGCAGCGGACCACGCAGTTGTTCGACCTCGAGACGGACCCCTTTGAGATGCATAACCTTGCCGGCGACCCGGCCCATGCCGGCGTGCTCGCCCGGCTCCGGCAGGCGCTGTTGCGCTGGCGCGACGAGTTCGGCGATACCCAGGAGGGGATGGGCCGCCTCTTCTGGCAGACCTATGATACCAAGGAATAGACCCGAGCCATGACCAACATGATCCCCACCCAAGCCTCTCTCCCGGACGTCCGCGTGAGCCGGAACTCGCTGCAAGACTTTTGCACGGAGCTCTTCACCCGCCTGGGCCTGTCGCCCGCGGACGCGGCCGTGGCCGCCGATGTGCTGGTCGCGGCCGACGCGCGCGGCATCCCTTCGCACGGCGTCGCGCGGCTGCCCAGCTACGTCAACGGCATCACGACGGGCGCGACTGTGCCCGCCGCGCAGCCGGAGGTCATCGCTGAGACAACGGCCACGCTGGCCCTCGATGCGCACGGCGGCATGGGCGCACCGGCCAGCGCGGAGGCCATGCGCCGCATCATCGCCAAGGCGCGCACGAGCGGTGCGGCCATCGCGAGCGTCCGCGACTCCAACCACTTCGGCATCGCAGGCTACTACGCGATGATGGCGCTGGAACACGACATGATCGGGCTGGCGATGACCAACACGGCCGCACTCGGCGTGCCGACGTTCGGCCGCCAAGTCATGTATGGCACGAACCCGATTGCCTTCGCCGCGCCCGCGCACCGGGAGCGCGCATTCGTGCTGGACATGTCCACGACGGTTGTGACGAAGGGCAAGCTGGAGGTCTACGAGCGGCTGGGCCAGCCGCTGCCCGACGGCTGGGCAGTCGACCAGAGCGGCCACTCTGCACGCGACCCGCACCGCATCCTCGATGAGATGTTCCAACGGGTCGGCGGCGGGATGCTGCCCTTGGGCGGCGAGGGCGAACTGCACAGCGGGTACAAGGGCTACGGGCTGGCCGTGATGGTGGACATCCTGTGCGGGGTGCTCGGCGCGGCAGCGTTCGGGCCGGGGCTGGCCGACAACCCGACCTGCTTCGGCCGGGTCAGCCACTTCTTCGCCGCATTCAACGTCGCCGCGTTCCGCGATGTGGCCGGATTCAAGGCGGACATGGACCAGATGCTGTCCGACCTGCGCGCGTCGCCGCTCGCCGAGGGCGCGGAGCGTATCTATGTCGCCGGGGAGAAGGAGTTCGAGCGGGAGGCCGAGTACGCGCGCGACGGCGTGCCGCTGCTCCGGCAGACGTACGACAGGGCGGTAGAAATCGGGATGATGTATGGGGTGGAAGGGATCAGAATCATTTCGTGATCTGGCGTTGTGATGGTCGGCCACCGAGATCACAGAGGACATAGAGGGCTATTCAGACCCGCAAAAGCTCAAATCTCAGTGCCCTCGGTGTCCTCTATGGCTAACCTGTGGCTGCATCCGGCCCTACTGACCTGTCCCACTCCCTGTCCAGGATTGCGTACAGGTACTCATCCGCCCACCCGTCCTGCCACGGCCGCGCAGCGCGGAAATGTCCCTCCTGCGTCATACCGAGCTTCTCCATCACCCGCACCGAGGCCGCGTTGCCCTCGTTGCAGAACGCGACCACCCGGTGCGCACGGAGGTCCTCAAACGCCAGGCGCAGCACCGCGGTGGCGGACTCGGTCGCGTAGCCGTGGCCCCACTCCGCCGCGTGGAGCATCCAGCCGATCTCCCACTCGCGAAGCTCGGTGTTGAGCAGGGTCAGCGCGAGGCGGCCGCGCGCGCGGTCATCGGGCCGCACCGTGATGGCGAAGCGAAAGTGCGTGCGCGGCTGCTCCTGCGCCCACAGGTAAGCCTTGCGGATGTACTCGCGCGTGTCGTCCGCCGTCGGGATCGGCGGCTCGTAGCGGCGGACGACCGGGTCACCGTCGTACTCGCGTGCCGCCGCGAAATCATCTTCCCGGAATTCACGCAGCACCAGGCGCGGCGTCTCGATCTTCACGCCTGCCCCCACCGCCGCACCATCCAGTCCACGGCAAACGCGACCAGGTCTGCCGCGTCGAAAAGGTACGCGTCCGCACCGCCCACGCGGCCTGTGCTCGCAAGTCCGGTTGCCAGGTATGCCTCGATGATGAGCGGGAAATACTCCTCCGACGACTCGCCCGGCATGATGCTCTCGCCCGTGTCGAACTCCTCGAACGTCACCCACGTGCGCACCCCGTCCACCAACACCGGCGTCTTGTTGACCACCACGCGCTTGCCCGGCAGCGGCGCGATGTGTTCGGCATAGTGCAGCAGCGACACCGCGCTGAAAGGTGAGCCGAGCAGCAGGACCTTCCCGCCGCCGCGACACAGCTTGTCGAAGGGTGAGCCGATGCCGTAGCCGTATGCGAGGGGGTGGTCGGCGGTGAGATGCTCAGCGCGTGCGCCGACCGCGGCGACCGAGGCGGTCGGGTGGTTGCTGCGCCGCGCGCCCGGCCACGTCCGCAGATACTCCGTCAGCACGCCCCAGCGCCGCTCCGCGCGCGACGTCGCCGGGTCGAACGGGGGAGATTCGTCCAGGTAGGCGCGGCGCCCCGCCTCCGGCAGGCTGTCGACGCCTTCGGCCAATGCGCGCTCCCACTCCTCCCAACTGACGTAGATCATCACCGTGCCCGCGTCCGTGAGCACGTCGAGCAGCGCGCGAATCACCGTGTCCGGCCCGCCGACGATGCGGCCCACTGCGCCAAGCGCGGAGTGCACCATGACCGTCTGCCCCGCGGCCAGGCCGAGGGAGCGCAGGTCGCGTGCCAGGTCGCTGCGAGTCACGACGGGCGGACGGGCGCGCGTATGCAGGCTAGAGTCCACAACTATCCCCCTGTCAAAAGGTTGGAGTCCTGGGCGCGCGTTTCGTATTGGGGGCGCGGCCATCGCGAATACGCGAATGAGTTTGCACGCCACGAATACGCGAATAGCGTGCGTTGCGGCGGGCATATTCGAGTATTCGTAAGTGATTCGCGTATTCGCGATGGCCGCGTTCGCCCTCAGCATAAAACACGCCCAAACCGGCTAAAGCCACGACGCCACTCACATGCGAAGATCGTGTCTTATGACCCCGCGCCGGGCTGCCGCGCCACGTGGTCGTGGAAGTAGGGCTGCCACGGGCCGGAACCCGCGATGAACGGCTGCATCAACGCGCGTTCGCCCTGCACGGTGTGCATCAGGTCGTGTGCAGCCCACTCGTGGAGCAGCTCGCTGAGTGTGACGAACCCAAGTTCCGAATGCCGCGCCCTCCGCGCCAGGTCATCAGGCGTGACCGCGGCGAGGTCTGCCAGGCCCTCGCGGCGCAGCCGGGCAAACTCGGCAGCCAGCTCGACCGGGCTCTGCACCACCGCCGACTTCGTGCCCTGGCTGTCAGGGTCGAACGCGGGAAAGTCCTGGCCTGCCAGCAGCGCCCGGACGCGCGCCGGGAACACCCAGCGCTCCGTGTCGACGAGATGCTGCAGGCACTCCAGCGCCGACCATTCACCGGGCGCGGGCGCCCGAACGAGCAGTTCAGCCGGCAGGCTGCCGGCCAGTTGGACCCAGCGCTCCGGTGTGATGTGCAGGACCGCTTCAGCAGAAGTCAATATATCCATGAGATGTCTCCACCCTGTGAAGGTACAAGCCTTAGCTCCCCGCAGGGAATTGTGTTACGCGGAACTTAAGCATATAATTGAATCACAGGAGGATTGTACTCCTGCTCCCCCCGTCTTGACAACATTTATTCCACCCCAAAGAGAGGTCAACATGGACAAGGAAACCTACCTGGCAGAGATCGCCGCCACGCGGCCCGACCGCATCCGCTGGTGGCAGGAAGCGCGTTTCGGCATGTTCGTGCACTGGGGCCTGTACTCGCAGCTCGGCCGCCACGAATGGGTGATGAACCGCGAGCGCATCCCGATTGCGGAGTATGAGCCGCTGGCCGACACCTGGAAGCCCAAGGAGCGCCCCGCCCGCGAGTGGGCCGCGCTGGCAAAGCAGTCCGGGATGAAGTACATGGTGATGACCACGAAGCACCACGAGGGGTTCTGCCTGTGGGACACGCAGATGACCGACTACAACGCGGTCAAGCGCGGGCCGGGCCGTGACCTCGTGCGCGAGTACGTCGAGGCATGCCGGGAGTTCGGCCTGAAGATCGGCTTCTACTACTCGCTGATGGACTGGCACCATCCCGACGGCGCGCAGTGTGCGGTGGACGAGGCCGCCCGCCGCCGCTTCCTCGATTACACCCAGGGCCTCGTGCGCGAGCTGATGACCAACTACGGCAAGATCGACATCCTGTGGTACGACGTCTCATGGCCGCTCAAGTCGCCGGAGCTGTGGGAGAGCGTCAAGATGACCTCGATGGCGCGCGAGCTGCAGCCGCACATCCTCGTCAACAACCGCGACCAGCTCGACGAGGACTTCGGCACGCCGGAAGAGCACGTCACCGCAGAGAAGGAAGGCCGCAACTGGGAGGCCTGCATGACGTTCAACGGCGCGTGGGGCTACATGCCGTCTGCGCCGGACAGCGACTGGCACTCGACGCGCACGGTGCTGGGCATGTTGAGCACCGCGACCGCGGGCCAGGGCAACCTGCTGCTCAACATCGGCCCCGCGCCCGACGGCTCCGTGCCCCAGCAGGCGTATGACCGGCTCCTGCCGGTGGGCAAGTGGCTGGAGCAGAACGGCGAGGCCGTCTACGGCCAGGTGGATCGCGCGGACGGCAAGCTGG
>CAZTMA010000166.1:0-10772 GCA_964614645.1 uncultured Anaerolineales bacterium | reverse complement strand
GCGCTGAACACGGTCAAGCGCCACGCCAACAATCTCTACGGCAAGCTGGGCGTCAGCCGTCGCGCCCAGGCAATCCTGGAAGCCCGCAGGTTAGAATTGGTTTGATGGACCCCGGCCATCGAGAGCGCGCCTAACACTTTGGTGTTAGGCGCTTCTTTTTTGGGAATCCCACTCCGGTGTGTTCCAAAGCGAGACCCTCCGGCCCTATACTCCTGGCATGGAAACCCAAAGCGACGCCCCAGTTTACGAAATCCGGTTGAAGAGCCATCTGGGCCAAAACACATTGGTCTGGTTCGCAGATTTCAATGTGGAATATAGCCCCGATGGTGAAACGATACTGCGTGGTCCCATTGTTGACCAGGCCGCGCTGGATGGCATTCTCGCACGCATCTGTGACCTGGGCCTGAGCCTGACGTTGTTTCGACGATCGGGCAAATAGCCGTTTTAACACCGAAAGAGGTGACCCATGTACTACAGGGCAATCCGCAACGACGTTCTGAGGAGCAAAGCAATCACACTGACGACCACGCTGTTTGTCGCGGCCGCGGCCATGCTGGTGGCGCTGGCGGCAATCCTCGTCGTCAACCTGGCAGGCGCCATCGATACCCTGATGACACGGGCCCAAACGCCCCATTTTATGCAGATGCACGCGGGCGACCTGGATACGGCGCGGCTGGCGGACTTTGCAGCGCAGCACGAGGCTGTCGCTGCTTTCCAGGCGGTTGAATTTCTCAACGTGGACGGCGCGCAGATGCTCTTCCCGGGCGGCTCGCTGGCAGACAGCGTGCAGGACAACGGCTTTGCGGTACAGAACGAGCAGTTCGACTACCTGCTCGACCTCGCCGGGAACGTCATCACCGTCGCTGATGGGGAAGTCTATGTCCCCCTCGCCTACATGCAGGACGGCACGGCCAGGGTCGGCGACACACTGACCGTGGCCGGCAGAAGCTTCACCGTCGCCGGGGCGCTGCGCGACTCGCAGATGCAGCCGCTGCTCTCCTCGTCCAAACGGTTTCTGGTGAGCCGGGACGACTTTGCGGCCATCAGGCAGTTCGGGAGCGTGGAATACCTGATCGAGTTCCGGCTGCATGACCTGGCCGCGCTGGGCGCATTCGAGACCGCCTACACGGCTGCGGGGCTCGAGGCCAACGGCCCGACCATCACCTATCCGCTGTTCAGAATGCTGAACGGCCTCTCCGACGGGCTGATGATTGCGGTGATCCTCCTGGTCAGCGCCCTCGTGATCGCCATCGCGTTCCTGTGCATCCGCTTCACGCTGCTGGCGAAGATCGAGGAGGACTATCGGGAGATCGGCGTGATGAAAGCCATCGGCCTGCAGGTGGCCGACATCAAGAAGATCTACCTGGCCAAATACGCGGCGGTTGCGGCCGCGGGCAGCCTGCTCGGTTTTGGCCTCTCCCTGGTCGTGCGGGACGCGCTGCTGGCCAACATCCGGCTGTACATGGGCGAAAGCGCCAACACCGCCCTGGCCCCGCTCCTGGGCATCGCCGGCGTGCTGCTGGTGTTCCTGGCCATCCTGGCCTATGTGAACGGTGTCCTGAACAGCTTTCGCAAGATTTCCCCGGCCCAGGCCGTTCGCTTCGGCATCGCCCAGGAAAAATCCGGCGGGGGCCGGCGCTTCCGCCTCAGCGTGAACCGGCTGCTGGGGACCAATGTCTTCCTGGGCCTGAAAGATGTTCTCACCCGCAAGAAGCTCTACGCCACCATGCTGGCCGTGCTGGTGCTGGCGGCGTTCATCATCATCGTCCCGCAGAATCTGCACAACACCATCTCATCCCAGGACTTCGTCACCTACATGGGGGTGGGCAACAGCGATCTGCGCATCGATGTTCAGCAGACCGACGACATCTCCGGCAAAACGACGGATATCGCCGCGGCGCTGGCCAACGACCCCGCCATCGCCCGCTTTGTCGTGCTCACCACCAAGACCTTCACGGCCCGGCTGGACGACGGCTCGGAGGCGCGGATCAAGGTTGAGCTGGGCGACCATGCAGTCTTCCCCCTGACCTATGCCAGGGGCAGCGCGCCCACCGCAGACAGTGAAATCGCGCTGTCGGTGCTGCACGCCAACGAGCTGGGCAAGCAGGTGGGCGACATCCTGCCGGTGCTGATCGCGGGCCAGGAACGCAAGCTCACGGTGAGCGGCATCTATTCCGACGTGACCAACGGCGGCAAGACCGCCAAGGCGACGTTTGCCGACGACGGGGCGGACACCATGTGGAGCGTGATCCACGCGGCGCTGGCGGACCCGGCCCTGGTTGACGAGCAGGTCGCGGCCTACGCGGGCAGGTTCGCTTTCGCCAAAGTCTCGGGCATGGACGGCTTCATCGCGCAGACCTACGGCTCGACCATCGGCGCCATCGGCCAGGCTGCCGTGGCCGCGGTGGGCGTGGCGCTGCTGATCACCGCCCTGATCACCCTGCTCTTCATGCGCATGTTGGTCGCCAAGGACCGCTACGCGATTGCCGTGCTGAAGGCCTTTGGGTTCACGAACTCGGACATCAAGGCGCAGTATGTGGCACGCGCGGTCTTCGTCCTGATCATCGGCATTCTGCTCGGCACGCTGCTGGCCAACACCCTCGGCGAGGCACTGGCCGGCGCGCTGATCGCATCGTTCGGCGCAGCCTCGTTCGAGTTCGTCGTCAATCCCCTGTCTGCCTACCTGCTCAGCCCGCTGCTGATGGCGGCCGCAACGCTTCTTGCTACCATCGCCGGCACGCTGGACGCGGGACAGATCAGAATCGCTGAAAACATCAAGGAGTAAAACCGTGAACAAGATCATTGTCGGCGAAAACATCGTCAAGTCCTTCGGCGAGGGCGCAGAAAAGCGCCGTGTGCTCGACGGCGTCTCGGTTGAGATCAACGCAGGTGAGTTCGTCGCCGTGATGGGGCCTTCGGGCTCGGGAAAGTCCACGCTGCTCTATGCGCTGAGCGGCATGGATGGCGTCGACGACGGCAGCGTCCTGTTCGATGGCGTGGATCTGGCGCGGCTCGGCGACAACGAGCTGGCCGACATCCGCCGGCGACAGATGGGCTTCGTGTTCCAGCAGCCGACCTTGCTGCGCAACCTGAACGTTCTCGACAACATCGTGCTGCCCGCCATGCGCGATGGCCGGCAGAACGCCCGGCAGCTCAGCGCCAAGGCCAGGGCGCTGATGGCCAAGACGGACATCGAGGATCTGGCAGCCCGCGACATCACCCAGGCTTCGGGCGGGCAGCTCCAGCGGGTGGGCATCTGCCGCGCGCTGATGAACGACCCGCAGATTATCTTCGGCGACGAGCCGACCGGCGCCTTGAATTCGACCTCGGCCAACGAGATCATGGCGCTGCTGGCCGGCATCCACCGCTCCGGCACGACCATCCTGCTGGTCACCCACGACGTCAGAGTGGCCGCCAAGACCGAGCGGGTGCTGTTCATCTTCGACGGCAAGATCGCCGGGGAGCACCGACCCGGCGCCTACGACGAAAGCCGCGGCGACCTCAAAGCCCGCGAGGAAGGTCTCACGGCCTGGCTGGCCGAGATGCAGTTCTAAGACAACTCTTCAGATACAAACCAAACGGAGGCTACGATGAAGAAAAGCAAGTTGGATCCAACGTGGCAGTACACGATCTATGCCTATCTGGCATTCTGGGCCATCATCCTCGTGCTGGGCGGACTGGCATCCATGGTATTCGATGCGCCGCCCGTAGTCATGACCGGCATCACCATTCTGGGCAGTTGGTCGCCCACCATCGTGCTCCTGCTCATGCTGAAGAAGCTCAAGCCGGGCATGACGATCGTGGGGTTCTACAAGCGGGCCTTTCAAGACAGGCTCAGCATCCCCTTGCTGATCGCGATACCGGTGCTTGTCTTCGGCATCTTCCTGGCGGCGGTGTGGTTGTTAGCCGTGCTGGGCAACACGCCGCTCACAGCCCATCTGGCGATCCCTTCGGCGCTAGGCCTGACGATGCTGCTGACGGTCTTTCAGGGCCCCAGCGGCGAAGAGTCCGGCTGGCGAGGGTACCTGCGCCCGGAACTGGAAGGGCGCTATGGGTTCCTGAAGGGCAACCTCATTCTGGGTTTGGTCTGGGCGTTCTGGCACGCGCCGCTGTGGTTCCTCGCTTCAGACTATGCAGGTTCGGAGGCATTGATCTACATCGCTGCCAACATCGTCGTGCTGACCGCCCTGACGCTGATCATGGGCCTCTTCATGCAGCGGTGCAATAATCTGTTGATCGCGTTCTGGATTCACTTCTGCTTCAATCTCTCGTTGCGCTTCTTTGCGGGCGATGTGTATTTCTTCGCCGTCATCTCGGTGCTGTATGCCGTGGCGGCGTTGGCTTTGCTGCGGCTTCTGCCCAGGAAGGAACCTGCACGGTTGCCGGGATTGGCATGACGGCCATTTATCGAAATGGTCCGCTACGCCACCCTGGCCGCCAACGGACACAACACCCAGCCCTGGAAGTTCGCCATTCGCCAGGACACTATCGAAATCCATCCCGACTACAGCCGCCATCTGCCGGTGGTGGACCCGGATAACCGGGAGTTATGGATCAGCCTGGGCTGCGCGCTGGAAAACCTGCTGCTGGCGGCACGAGCGGCAGGCTACGCGCCTGAAGTCGCCTACCCGGACGCGAATGAAATCATCCGCGTGCAGTTCATGGCCGCTACACCCCAGGCCAGCCTGTGGTTCGACGCCATCCCCCTGCGCCAGACAACGCGCTCCGTCTATGACGGGCGTCCCGTGCCGACCGCTGACCTGGAGATCGTGCAATCCCTGCCGCTGGAGCCAGGGATTGCGTTGCGCTTCCTCGCCGCTCCGGCGGAGATGGAAACCGCGCTGGAGTACATCAATGCGGGCAATCTCCATCAGTATGCCGACCGCGCCTTTATGGATGAACTGATCGCCTGGCTGCGCTTCAACAAGAAGGAGGCCATGGCAACCCTGGATGGCCTGTACTCGCGCTGTTCGGGCAACCCGGCCGTACCCCGCTGGCTGGGGCAGATGTTTGTCGGGGGCACGAAACCGCAGCAGCAGGCCGATGCCGACGCGGAGAAGTTGCGCAGTTCCGCGGGGGCGGTTGTCATCGGTTCAGATACAGACGACAAAGCAGCCTGGGTGCGCGCCGGGCAGGTGTATGAGCGGCTGGCGCTGCAAATGACCGCCTTGAACGCCAAGTCGGCGCTCCTCAACCAGCCCATCGAAGTGGCGGAGCTGCGTGGGCAGTTTGCGAGCGCCCTGGGCCTGGGAGCAGCGCAGCCGCAACTACTGATGCGCTTCGGCTACGCCGCCGACCTGCCGCGTTCCCTGCGCCGGCCCGCGGAGCAGGTGTTGGTCTGACAGGACGAGAAGTATGCATACAGCCCGGCCGCACAGCGGCAGGCCAACGACCTGGTGGCGCTCGTCGTCGGCCTGCCGCTGCTGGTAGTCTCCTACTTCCTGGCGCGGCGTGGCTCGCTGCGCGGCCAGCTCCTGCGAAACTGCCGTAGCGACGCACTTGAGTCCCGATATCCGGTTACTCTTTCACCATGAATTTGTGCCTGAACCGGTTGACCGACGCGGGCAGCGGCTCCAGGTTGTTGTCGGCCAGGGACCGGCTCTCGATGCGGTTGACCCGGTTCAGCGGGACGCGGCTGGGCGTCAGCGACTTGTCCCCGCGATGTGGAAGAAGAAGATCGGGTCCAGCGCAGCCGTGTTGTTCTCGCCGATGTCGATGCGCTGCGCCAGCTCCGCGGAGGCCAGTCGGGATGACCGTGCCCCTTGTCTTTCCTGCTCGATTTGCTATAATCCCAGTCTGAGAGGTGTATAAGATGAAACGCCTGATCCTGACCTTCCCTGAAAACCTTGAGCTTGCGGTGCAGACCACGCCCGAGGAGTTCGAGGCGCAGGTCCGCCTGATGGCCGCGCTCAAGATGTTCGAGTTGGGCAAGCTGTCCTCCGGCATGGCCGCCCAGCTCGCCGGCCTGTCGCGCGCCGACTTCTTCGAGATGTGCGGCCGCTACCGCGTGCCTGTGTTCAACTACGACGACCAGGAGCTGGCCGCCGAGCTCGCTTCCGACGTGACGACCGCCCAGCGCGCCCGGCTATGACCATCGTCTCCAACACCGGCCCCCTGATTGCGCTGGCTAAGGCCGACCAACTGGCCCTGCTCCGCGACCTCTTTGGCGATGTCTGCATCCCGCCCGTGGTCCACCGCGAGTTGCTCGCCAAGTTCGGTGTCGAGGGCGACCGCCTGGACGACGCGCTCGCTGCCTTCATCGAGGTCCGCGAAATCCAGGCCCGGCCTCCCGCCGTCGCCGCGGCAACCGACGGGCTGGATGCAGGCGAGCGCGACGCCGTGGCGCTCGCCCATGAACTCCAACTGTCCCTGCTCATCGACGACCGCCTGGGCCGTCAGGCCGCGCGACGTCTGGGCATCCCCCTGACCGGCGTCGTCGGTGTGCTCATCAGCGCCCATGACGCGGGTCGGATCCCCTCTGCCCTCGCAATCCTCGAAACTATCCGCCAGCGCGGCTACTGGCTCTCCGACGCCCTTATCGAGCTCGTCCGCAGCCGCGAAACACCCCCCGCTTCCCAACCCTGACACACCTCGCTGGTCCACGTCGTCGAGTCCCGGCGCAGAGTGCGCGGAGCTGGCGCTCGTCGTCCGCCGCGGCATTCTCGCCTCCGACGATCTCGACGCCCGCCGTATGGCTGCCAGCCGCGGCGTCCCCGTCACCGGCACGCTGGGCTTGGCGGCTGCCGCCGCACTGGTGCTCGCGACCGAGCTCGACCTTATCAGCCTCCCCGCGGCGAACGCGCTGCTTGAGGCGATGATCGCCGCCGGCTACTGGTCGCCGGTTGCCACTCTCGACGACCTGCTCAGCCCGCCATCCGAGGGGTGATGCCGTCCAACATATGACCTCACTCCCGTTGCACGAAATTGCACATAGAATTGCCTCGTGCTAATATCCGAGACATAGCAACAGCCCCGCACGGTCCAGCGATCCGCAGGATCGCCAACCGCACGGGGCCATGACCAGAGCAAGGGGCGCTCTGACAGGTACAATCTATCCTATCGGGCCGCCCAAGCGCAGCTTCGCACATCTTCAATCTTCAATCTTCAATCCTTGTGGTATCATACCCCCGTCAGCACTTCGGACGGCCGCCCCCCACCCGACCCAACCATGACCGGCGACATCCACTCCTTCATCGCGCGCTGGCAGGCATCCGCCGCCGCAGAGCGCGCCAACTACCAGCTCTTCCTGGCCGAGCTGTGCGAGGTGCTCGCCGTGCCGCGGCCCGACCCCACGACGCCCGACGAGCCTGCCAACGCCTACGTCTTCGAGAAGAGCGTGCCCCTGCCCCACGGCACGACCGGCCGCATCGACCTCTACCGCCGCGGCTGCTTCGTGCTCGAGGCCAAGCAGGGCGGCGAAGGTCCGCTTACGGCCACGCCGCCCGTGCCGCCGCTTTCGCAGGAGGGCGAGCGCCGGGCGCGCGGCCGCAAGCGGGGCACGGCCCCGCGCGGCACCGCGGCCTGGGACACCGCCATGGAGCGCGCGCGGCAGCAGGCCCAGTCCTATGCGCGCAACCTGCCGCCCGAGGAGCTCGCGGACGGCGGCCGGCCGCCCTTCCTCATTGTCGTCGACGTGGGCGAGTCGCTAACCCTCTACAGCGAATTCACCCGCACCGGCGGCAACTACGTCCCGTTCCCCGACCCCCTCGCCGCGCGCATCCCGCTGGCGCGCCTGGCCGAGCCTGCGGTGCGCGACCTGCTGGCCGCGGTCTGGCTCGACCCCGCCGGCCTCGACCCGGCCCGTCGCGCCGCGCGCGTCACGCGCGACATCGCGGCCCGCCTCGCGCGGCTGGCCCAGGCGCTCGAACGGGAGCACGACCCCGACACGGTCGCCCATTTCCTCATGCGCTGCCTCTTCACCATGTTCGCGGAAGATGTGGGCCTGCTCCCCGCGGGCAGCTTCACCCAACTGCTGGCCGACGCGCGGCACAACGTGGCCCACTTCCCGCGCTTCGTCGAGGAGCTGTGGAGCACCATGGCCCACGGCGGATTCTCGCTCGCGCTGCGGCTGCCCATCCCCCACTTCGACGGCGGGCTGTTCGAGGATGCGTCCGGCCTGCCCCTCACCGCGGACCAGCTCCAGCTCCTCATCGAGGCCGCGCAGTCGGACTGGCGCGACGTGGAGCCCGCCATCTTCGGCACGCTGCTCGAGCGCGCGCTGGACCCGGTCGAGCGCCACAAGTTCGGCGCGCACTTCACCCCGCGCGCATACGTCGAGCGGCTCGTGGCCCCCACCGTGGTCGAGCCCCTGCGTGCGGCGTGGGAGGCCAGCCAGGCGGCCGCGCTGCGGCTGGCGGACGAGGGCCGGCCCGACCGTGCGCTGGCCGAGGTCGAGGCGTTCCAGCGGCGGCTCGCGTCCGTCCGGATCCTGGATCCCGGGTGCGGCACGGGCAATTTCCTCTACGTCAGCCTCGAACACCTGCTGCGGCTGGAGGCCGAGGTTCTGCAGCGCCGGGCCGAGATCGGCGCGGACCAGCTGCTGCTGGAGCTGGAGACGGTGCGCGTGACCCCGCGGCAGTTGCTCGGCATCGAGGTCAACCCCCGCGCGGCTGCGATTGCGGAGCTGGTGCTCTGGATCGGCTTCCTGCGCTGGCGGCTGCAGACCGCGGGCGATGTGGGCCATTTGCCCGAGCCGATCCTGGCGAACTACCACAATATCGAGCGCCGCGACGCCGTGCTGGCCTGGGATGCCATCGAGCCGCTGCTGGACCCCGCGGGCCGGCCCGTCACCCGCTGGGACGGCCGCACGACCGCCGCGCACCCCGTGACCGGCGAGCAGGTGCCCGACGAGGCCGCACGCATCCCGGCCTATCGTTACGTCAACCCCCGCCCTGCCGAGTGGCCCGAGGCGGATTACGTCGTGGGCAACCCGCCCTTTATCGGGACCGCCGGCATGCGGGCCGCGCTGGGCGACGGCTACGCCGAAGCCGTGCGCAAGGTGTACCCCAACGTGCCCGAGTCGGCCGACTACGTGATGTACTGGTGGGACAAGGCCGCGGACCTGCTCCGTGCGGGCCGCGTGCAGCGTTTCGGCTTCATCACCACCAACAGCATCCGCCAGACGTTCAACCGCCGCGTGCTCCAGCGCCACCTGGACGCCGACCCGCCGCTCTCCCTCGTCTTCGCCATCCCCGATCACCCGTGGGTCGATGCCGCCGGGGGCGCCGACGTGCGCATCGCCATGACAACTGCGACGCAGGGCACGCTGCCGGGCCTGCTGTTGAGAGTTGTCAAGGAATCGCCCGGCCCCGGCGATGAGGTCAAGGTGGAACTCGTCGCCCAGCATGGGATCATCCAGGCCGACCTGACGATTGGGGCGAATATTGCTGCGAGCAAGCCCTTGCGCTCGAATCAGGGCATCAGCGGACGCGGTGTCCAGTTGTTCGGCGCCGGCTTCATCGTCACCCCGGCCGAGGCCGTGCAGCTTGGCCTAGGGACGATTCCGGGCCTCGAGCAGCACATCCGGCCCTACCGCAACGGCCGCGACATCGCCGCTATCCCCCGCAATGTCATGGTCATCGATCTCTTCGGCCTGACCGCCGATGAGGTGCGCAGGTCGTATCCGGCCGTCTACCAGTGGGTCTACGAGCGGGTGAAGCCCGAACGCGACCAGAACAACCGGGCCAGCTATCGCAACAACTGGTGGATCCACGGCGAACCGCGCGCAAACTTACGTCCGGCCCTGAAAGGGCTGCATCGCTACATCGTCACCATCGAGACATCGCGCCGACGCTTCTTCATCTTCCTGGACAGCGCCATCCTTGCGGATAACAAGCTTATCGTCATAGCACTTGACGATGCCTTCTCCCTTGGCGTCCTATCCAGCCGGCTCCACGTCACCTGGGCGCTGCACACAGGCAGCTGGCTGGGCGTCGGTAACGACCCCGTCTACGTTAAGACCGCCTGCTTCGAGAAGTTCCCCTTCCCCGACGCGACCGAACCGCAGCAGGCTCGCATCCGGTTGTGCGCCGAAGAGCTCGACGCGCACCGCAAGCGCCGACAGGCCGAGCACCCGAAGCTGACCCTCACCGACATGTACAACGTCCTCGAAAAACTGCGCGCGGGCGAGCCGCTGGCTGCCGCGGAGCGCATCACGCACGAGCAGGGGCTGGTCGCCGTGCTGCGCCAGCTCCACGACGACCTCGACGCGGCGGTGTTCGACGCGTACGGCTGGCCCGCGACGCTGGCCGACGAGGAGATCCTTGCGCGGCTGGTCAGCCTCAACGCCGAGCGCGCAGCCGAGGAGGCGCGCGGGCTGGTGCGCTGGCTGCGGCCCGAGTACCAGGCGCCGCAGGCCGGAGTTGCGGCCACAGAGGTCACAGAGGACGCGGAGGCGGGAGGCCCGGAGGAAGAGCAGGAGCCCGCTGCAGCCGCTCCCGCCCCGCGCTCGCTGCGGCCGTGGCCCGACGGGCTGGCCGCCCAGGCTGCCGCGGTCCGCGCCGCGCTCGGCGACCTGGCCCGTCCCGCGACTGCGGAAGAGGTTGCCGTGCTCTTCGACGCCGCCCCCGTCGCGCGCGTCGCCGACTGGCTGGCCGCCCTGGCCGCGCTGGGGCAGGCGCGGGCCGGCGATGCCGGGCGGTATGTGACGACGTGAGCGCATCGGTAGGGGCGAGGCCGGCAATCCCGAATCGGTGTGAACGTACAGACACACCCTGATACCCTGACGGTGGGGTGCGGCATGCCGTCGTTGCCGGCCTCGCCCTCGCCGCCCA
>CAZTMA010000165.1:0-10853 GCA_964614645.1 uncultured Anaerolineales bacterium | reverse complement strand
GGATGTGGCGGCCGGAGGCGATGGCGGCCCAGGGCATGGCCGGCGTGCCGGCACCTGCGCCCTGCCCCTGGAGGCCGGCCGCCTGCTGCGGCGTGACGATGTAGCTGGCGATGGGGCGGCCGCGGCGGTCGGCCAGCTGCTGCCGCACGGTCACATCGTCGGCGTCGCGCGTGCCGGAGCCGGCATGGCAGCAATCGAGGATCACGGCGAGGTGCGGGCCGCGGGCCGCCACCTCGGCGATGAGCTGTGCCAGCTCCTTGTCGGCCAGGTCCCAGCCGCCCGGCAGCCGGCTGTCGCAGCAGACCAGGGTCTCGTTGAGGCGATCCGGCTCGAAATCCCAGAATTCAGGCGGCGCCTGCTCCTGGGAGCCGTGGCCGCTGTAACAGAACAGGGCCACATCGCCCGGCCCGGCCTGGCCCAGGTGGCTGCGCCAGGCGTCGATGACACCCTGGCGGGTGGCCTGCCCGTCGGCCAGCAACAGCGGCGCGAAGCGATCCCGTGAACCGGCGAGCCGTGCGGCCAGCAGGTCGCGCAGGCGCGTGACGTCGTTGACGCAGCCCCGGAGCGGGTTGACCGGCGGCGGGTAGGCGTTGATGCCCACGAACAGGGCATAGATAGTGGGGGACATTGTTTGGCAGCTCCGTAGTTCGGTGCAGGCGCCGGCGCGGCATGGTGGCCGCGCCGATCTCGTCGCTTTTACATCACCAGGGTAACATTGCCGTTCAGATCGGTCTGCGCCATCCAGCCGCTCAGGCTGCGGCCGTCGCTTGTCGCCAGGCTGACCGGCCACCAACGCAGACCGTCGCGCTCGACCATCGACCCAGTCACCATGACCTCGCCGCGCTGCGGCATCCTGTACAGCTCAGCCCGATCAGTGCCTGCCCCGGCGCGCAGACGCAGGCCCGCCACCGCGTAGGCTCTCTGGCCTGCGGTCAGCTTGCCGGCAGGTATGTCAAGGTCGTGCGTCTCTCCTGCCAATCGTCCTGACCAACTGCTCAGCAGCCCGGTTACGTCTTGCCAGTCGACCGCGTGGGCCTTCTGGTCGATACCGAGTTCGTTGTCACCGTCGCCGGTGTCGGCGTGGCCGGACATGAAGCCCCACGGCATGTAGCCGGTGGACCGATAGCCATCGCCGCCCATCAGGTGATCCAACTCCCGGGCGAAGAGGTCGCGCCGGTTCATCCCGGGCGCCTGGAAGCCTGCCTCCTCCACCAACAACGGCTTGCCGAAGCGGACCGAGAGATCGTGGTCATCCTCTCTGCTGTGGGCCTGGTTTTCCTGGTCCAGGTTAGTATTGGGATTGTCGTCTCCGTGATAGGCGTGGTTGGTGATAAAGTCGATCGCCGCGGAGCTATACAGCCGCTCCCGCAGATCCTGCCGCCCTTCCATGAAAGCGTGACGGGTGCTGATCATCCCGGTGCTGATCATGTGGTTGGGGTCCCACGCGCGCATCTTCCCGGCCATGTCCAGCATGAAGTTCACCAGGAGGTCAGGACGCTCTTGAGCCTTGAGCTCGTTGCCGATGTTCCAGGCCATGATCGTGGGCTCGTTCCTGAAGGTCTTCACAATGTCTTCCACGAAATGGATGTAGGATCTCTTGTACCCTTCCTGGAACCAGTCGGGGGCCAGCAGGTCGTGCCCATCCTGCCTGAGGGTATAGGCGCCCTTGTTGTCCGGGCCATACCCCGAGTCGCCCGGCACGTTGTAGCCGACGTCGCCGTAGAGGTTGGTCAACGCGACCACCAGGTACATCTCGGGATATTCCTGCTTCATGAGGTCGATGGTGTTACGAAGGCGGCTCTTGATTTCCTCTACTGCCAGATCACGGTGGGGCAGAAAGATGCGGATCACCCTGGCGCCGATGCTGCGCGCGGCGTTGAGCTGCTCGCGAGCGTTCGCATGCTGCAGGACGGAGGTGCCGTAGTGCACCAACCCCCGCAGGTTGACGCCGATGAAGCGGAAGGAGCGGCCGCCGATGTGGAAGAGACGGCCGGCAGGTCGCACGAACTGGTCGCCCCTCGTGACGATGATCTGCGTTGCCTCAAGCTCGAACGTTGCGGCCAGGTCGCCGGATATGCTGATCGGCTCGGACAGTCTCCGGTAGCCATCGGCGACGATCTCCAGCCGGTAGCTGCCGGCCGGCAGGTCCTCGAACACAAAGGCGCCGGTGGGGTCGCCGTAGGCCACCCTCAGGTAGTCTTGTTGCCCTGCGTTCTGCGGCAGGTTGTAGGTCTGGCCGGCATCGAAGCGGCCGCCGCTGGCGGCCAACGACGGATTATGGATGGCCACCTGGCCGGCGAATGTGTCCCAGTTCAGGCCGACCACCTTGCCCTGCACGTGGAGCCGCCAACAATCCCACCGGCTGCCCGCGAACCCGGCCAGCGGGCGATCCCAGGTGATGGTCGGCTCGGCCCGGCGGGTATCGGCAAACGCGCGGTTTTCGGGAAGGGCGTAGGCCTCTTCTACCCGAAACTCGTCATCGGACAGGCGCAGCGAAGGGTTATATCGCGCCGCCAGCGCGCGGAAATCCTCCCACGCGATCCCGGCGACATCCCGCGCGACGAACTTCTGCCAGGCGTTCCAGAGACTGCCCGACCACCCCGTGACTAAACGCGTCCAGGTGACAGCCCCCGGCAAGTCCACCACTGCGCGCGGGTCGCTGCCCAGGGTTGCCAGATCACTGGTCAGGGCGATACGCGCGCCCAGGACGGGTTCGCCAAGACTGGTAATTGCGCCACTTACTTTGTATCCCATGATCGTCGCCCTTCTATGAGTTGGCCAGGCGTTCGGCCACCCAATCCATGATTCGGATCGCATGGCCGTGGTTGTCACTGCCGGTCAGGCGGAAGGATTGCCACTTGTGCGTCCAGCCCACCTGGTAGAGACATGCGCCCAGCACTCCATCGCACTGAGTCAGCAAGTCGTTGTACCACTTCAGGGAGGTCCAGTAGTCCTCCTGCGTTTGCGGCTCGACCTCGTTCAGCCAGCCGACGTCGCCGGCCTGATCGCCCGTATGCAGGTGGGCACGCGCCAGGCCGGCCTCGGTGATGATGGCCCTGTGCCGGTCGCCGTGTTGGGCGCGAAGGCCCTGCAGGATGGCCGGAAAGAGGCCGGCGTCGGTTTTGACCGGCTCGTTCGTCAGGTGTCCTGCCATCGCTGGCCAGCCGTACTCGTGGAAGCCCAAGTACGTGTAGTCCTTGAGCGTCTCGGGGTACAGTTCCAGGTAGTGCCGGGCCAGCTTGAAGTTGCCAGCGCCAAAGTTGAACGCCACGGCTTCCACGTCCGGGATGTATTCGCGCAGGCGGCGGCGGAAGGCGACCTGCAGCCGGTCGTAGCGTTGGTGGCGCGCCAGGGTCTCGCGCTGCCATTCGGGGGTCTGTTTGGGCCACTCCTCCCACGACGGTCCTTCGATCGGCTCGTTGAGGCTCATCCAGGCATCCACCAGCAGCCTTCCGCCTTCGCTGTTCGGATAGCGCCTGAGCAGGAAGCTGCGGTCCTGGTTGAAGATCCTGTCGGCTAACCGCTGGCCGGCCGCAGCCGGGTCGGGATCGTCCAGGAACGCTCTTTGCTCGTCCCGATCCATGCCCAGCCGGCCAACCACGAAGGTGTCAGGGGAGCGCCACTCGCGCATCTGGGTCAGCAGAATATCGTCCTTCGACTCCAGGTGGATCAAGATCACCGGCGGCTTGATACGCTGGAACAGGTCCCACAGGCCGTGGTTGTTTTGCGAAGAATGCAGGTAGAAGCCGAGCTTACCGGGCATGATTCTTTCCTCCTCAAGAGTGACTGCACAAATTTGATGGGGTCGAGCCGTTCACAGAACCTCGAAAACATAGGCGGTCTTGGTCGAGCCGAACTGGGCCAGCCAGCCGGCCTGGTTTTGCACATCGCGGAAGAGGCGATTGGCGCCGGCGACAACGGTGGGCGGGAATCGCTCCAATCGCTCGCCGTCCTTCTGGCCGAAGCGCAAGATGAAGTTCTCCAGTTCCAGCTCGGAGAAGGGCATTTCGAACTCGGTGGCAGGCGCCGGTCCATCGGGCGAACTGAGAACGCGGGCGCGGTAGTGATCGCCCACTTTCTCGATGGAGAGGTCGAAGTCTTCGTACGTCTTAGTTTTCATTTCTGGCTCCCTTGTCACCCGGATAATGGCCCTTCGGTGTGCTCATGCACGGTATGGCGTCCTGCAGTCGGTCTTAAGGCATCACGATTATGACACAAACACCGTTTCGTAATCGTTCCGTGGGGCCCCGATCAGCAAAGAGAATGGGGAGAACGCGCTGTGGCGCCGGGTGCGAAGCTGCCGCCGACCGGTGCGCCGGGCACAGTGGGCGCCAGGTAACACTCCGCCTCGATGAGCAGCGCCCAGAGGTTCGGGTTTGAGTGTTCTGCCAATGCCTTACCCTCTGGCATCGAAGCGCTCCTGCTTGCCCGCTGCTGCTGATTCTGCTCTTGCACTGGTTATTGTCACCCGCAACGTCAGCGTCAATAGCATAAAGACATTGCAAGGTTGGTGCTATTATCCTGCGAGTTTTGTACAAACGCAAAAAACAGCATGTACAATATTCGAAGATGCGCGAATTTTAAGAAAGAGGGGCCAGCTTCAAGTGGCAGATTCTGATACTGCCTTCCTGGCAAGATGCTGCACGGCCCAGCCGTGTGCGCGCGGGGCATTCCAGAAGATCGCGGCCAATGGATCGACCCATTAGCCGCCCTTTGCGGAACTGCTGCGGTCCTGAGAATCAGACGCGCGAGAGGTGGGTGCAGTCGCCCGTCTCCCTGACAGGCAACCGCACCCACCTCTCTGTGTTCGAGCCTAAGTTTGCGATCAGTATTCGGCGTGAACCGTGATGTGACCAGCCGGGTCGCTTATGCGGACGGTCTCATCCGCATAAGCGGCCGGTTGGCCGTCGACCGTCACATTCCGCAGCGTGACGCCTTCCGGCGCGCGCAGGTGAACGTGCAGCTCGGCGGGCCGTTGCCGCCAAACGGCCGGTTGCCGCCAGCCGGCCTCCACCTCCACCGTCAGCGCGCCGGCCGCGGGCTGCACGCGGTACGTGATCGGGCCGAACTCGCTTGCCATGCGCTGCACGCCCCACGCCGGCTGCCCGGCGGCGAACCAGGCGCGCGGCGCACCCTCGGCCAGGTGCAGCGTCTCGCCCACCTCGCGCAGCAGGAACGCGCGCAGCCAGACGAGCGCCTTGCTCTCGTCCGACACCTTGTAGTGCGGCCCGATGCCATGGCCCAGCTCGATGACCGGGTGCTCGGTGAAGCAGCGCACATCCGTGTAGGTCGAGGCGCCGAAGTTATTGAACAGCGAGCGCAGCCCGGCCTTCACATCGCCGCGGCGCAGGTAGTCGATCGCCGTGTCCATCAGGTTCGCCTGGATGGTCACCCCGCCGTGGCTGAACCAGTAGCGTTCGAGGTCCACCGGCCGGCCCCACTCGCGCGAGATGAAGAGGTTGTCCTCCAGGTCCTTGAGCACCCAGGTCATCTCTTCCTCGCCCGGGTCGTAGACATCGCTCTCGCACAGGTGCAGCGCGCCGTAGGCTGCCTCGCGGAACCAACCTTCCTCGCGGCTGCGGGTTCCCGTGCGCGTCGGGATGCGCGGGATGTACGTGCCGTCCAGCAGGCGCACCACCGGCGCCTCGACCATCGCCCGGTGCGCGGCCTGGCGGATGTCCGCCCGGTAGGCCGCGGCTTCCTGCGCCAGCCGTTCCGCCTCAGGATGGCCGATGTCAGCCAGCGCCTGCGCAATCTGGTGCATGCCGCCATAGGCGTGCGCGTTGACTGCGAACCAGTGGCGCCACTCCTGGTTGTCCTCCAGGTGGCCCGCCGGGAGCAGGCCGTATTCAGCCACCGGCCGCTCACCGTTCCGGCCCGGTTCGTGCAGCTTGGTCGCCTGCCGCTCGCGGATGATGAAGTCGCACGCCTGCACGAGCTTGTCGGCCACGCGCTCCAGCCAGGCCCGGTCGCCGGTCAGCCGCCAGTGCAGCGCCAGCGTCTCCATGATGAAGCCCGGGTCCAGGTTGTACGCGAAGCCGCTGCGGTGCGGCGTGCCGTCGTCGATGTCGAGCCCCTGCATGAGGCCCTCGGACGTCTTGAAGTTGCCGTCCAGGTAGCTCAGGCCCTGGGTGGCGAGGAACGTCTCCAGGCACCGCTCGGCGCGGGCATGGTGGCCGGCCTGGTCGAGCATGGCGATCTGCCAGCAGGCCTCGTTGGCGCACACGCCGTAGTCGTAGGTGGCCGCGGGCACCGACAGCCAGCCCTTGCGCACGTCCTTGTCCATGCTGATGGCGACGTGCGTGCGGATGGACTTGTGCAGGTCGTTGAGCAGCGGCTCCGGCGTCTCCATCTGGCCGCCGGCTTCCACCAGCCCGCGCCAGAAGCCGGCCACATCGGCCAGCTTCGCTTCCAGGTCGAGGACCGCAACCTTCTGCCAATCGCCGGCTTCGGAGAAGCTGACGAAGGGGAAGGTCATGGTGATGGTGTGCGACTCGCCGCCTTCCAGTTCGATGTCGTACGCGATGGCAGTAGGGACGGCCTCCGACATTTCTTGCATCGCCCGGGGCTGCGGCCCGCCGTGGCTGCCGCCCGAGCTGATGAACGGCGCCGGCGTCGGCGGGACCGCGCAGCCGACCGTGCTCAGCCGGCCCTTGCCGTGCGGGTCGACCGCACAGCGCAGGACAGGCTCGTCATACGCATCCACCCGCCACTGCCGCTGGACCGGCTCCGCAGGCACCACCCGGCCCGTTGCCACGACGAGGGCGGGCGCGCCGGCACCGTCGCCCTGCAGTTCCCATTCCTCCTGCGGGCTGACGGCCATCCACAGCCGCGTGCGCTTCTTGCCGTGCGTCGTGTTGCGGATGACGAAGCGCAGCATGGCAACGATGTTCTCGTCCCCGCGGCGTTCTTCCTCCGGCGTCATGGGGCCGTCGAGCAGTGCGGCGAATGCGGTCTGCTCGTAGCTGAATTCGCGGTCCTCCCACCGGCTGATGACCACCGGCAGCCACCCGTCGAGCACCGACTGCTTGACCGCGCCCCGCCGCTCATGGAAGTCGACCGGGTCGCCGGTCCCGAACCTGAAGCGCAGCAGCACGCCGGGCCAGGTGAGGTGGGCCGCGTCGCGGCCGCTCAGCTTCAGCCCCGCCTTGTCCGCAAACAGCTCCCCGTTCCAGCGGACGGCCCATTCCTGGCGGCCTGCATCCACGCCGAGCGGCAGGTACATGCCTAGCTCCGCGCGGGTGCGCTGGATGGTCGGGTCGAGCGGCGGAATCTCTGCCAGCGCGCGGCCGAGCGACTGTTCCGGCTCCACGGCCACGCGGTCGAGGATGGCGCGCGGCCGCTTGCTCAACTCGGCCTGCCACGCAGCGCGGTCGATGTCCGCACCAGCCCACTGGATGAACACGCCGTAGTCCGGAATGTAGATCGGGCCGTGCTGGAGGTCGACCGGCTGGAACGAGAAGCTGCGCGCACCGGTCCACACGGTCACGATGGTCCGGGCAGTCGAATCCGGCCCGGCATCGCTATAGAGCAGGTGGAGGCGCACGCCCTGGCCGCCATCCGCCAGCTGCCAGGCTCCGTCTTCCGCAGTCTCCCCCTGACCGCCCGGCGCCTCGACCCCCTGCAGGTAGCCGTTCCACACTTCGGCGTGCCCGCTCCACGCCTGCCCGCCGCCGTCGGGGAAGTGCACGTCCACCGTGCCCTCGAGCCAGCGCGCGGCCGAGTAGACATGCAGGCTCCGGATCGCCGGCGCCTCATCGCCCGTGTTGACCAGCCGCACCTTGAGCGTCTGCCGGAAGCGGGCCAGGTAGTCGCGGGCCGCCTCCAGCGTGTGCACGGCATCGCCGCGGCCCAGCTCCGGCAGGTCGACCGGGTCGAACGTGAAGGTGCAGGTCGAGCCGTCGCACGCCTGCGCGGATTTGGCCGTGACCCATTCGCCGTGGAAGGGATCGTCCCGGCCGATCCAGCCGCGGCGTGCGCCGGGCAGTCGTTCGGGCGCAATGGTCGGCCAGTTGAAGCGCCAGTACTGCACCTTGAGGCCCGGCGGAACGTCGCCGCCGAAGGTCACGGCGACCTGGCGCACGTCGCGCGTCTCGTCCCACTCCACGCCCAGGTGCCACTCGCCGGTCTGTGCATCGCGCACCGGTCGCAGCGTCCCGTCGGCCTCGGGCGTAATCGGATGGGTGTGCAGGTCCTGTTTCTGGGTGCCGCTCCACCAGTGCAGCTTGCCGAACGCGGCCAGGTCGACGAGCTCGCCCACCGGCGCGGCCGGGCGTGCACCGTTGCCATGAGTCATGATTCTTCGCTCCTTGGTGGCGTGGTTCGCAGTAGGGGCTTCAGCCCCACGCGGGCGCTGAAGCCCCTGTTACGAACGGAAATCGCTTGCGCTATGTCTTACCCGAGATTGCGGATGAGTGACAGCTCACCCGTCTGCGCGGCCCGCAATACCGGCCCCATGTACTCGTCGACGAGGTCGGCGGAGAGCGCGACGGGCATGTTCTCCAGCTTGCTCCTGAGCTGCGGATTCTTCGCCGCAGCCAGCGCGCGCGTGATATGGTCCTCGGTAAAGCCGGGCACCTCGCCCAGCCGGGTCGGGAAGCCGATGCGCTCCTGGAAGGCCATCATCGCGTGCGCCACCGCAACCCCCAGCGCCCGCCCCCCGAGCTGCGTCGTGCCTGCCGGCGCATACCCCGCTGCTTCGAAGATGCCTGCGACCAGGGCCAGCGGCTGGAGAATGGCCGGGGCGAACAACACGGTGTAATACGGGTTCATAATGGCGCACGCGCGGCCGTGGCTCAGGATGTCCACCAGCGAGAAGCTGGTCAGGTGTGCGCCGTTCGTGCCGCCGATCATGATGGCGTAACCGCCGAGATCGGTCGCCAGGCCGAGCGCCTCCCGCGCCTCCGCAGGCGGCCGGCCATCCGCGGTCTCGGCCAGCACGACCGGCAGGTAGTTGACGATGAGCGTGATGGCCGTGTGCGCGACGCGCGCCACGAGGTCGTAGCCCGGCTTGCCGGCCGCGCCGTAGAGCACCTCCAGCACGTGCGAGAAGCCATCGAGCGCACCGTCCGCGGTCAGCTCGCGCGGCGCGCCGAACGTCACCGCATAATCGAAGACGGGCTGCGCAGGCACGATGGCGTCGTCCACGATCAGCTTTTTCTGGCCGGTGCTGAGGTCGGTAATGTTCGAATACTTGGTCAGGTGTGCGCCGGAGCTGGCCGCAGTCTGGATAGCGACGTGGCCGCGCAGCGCCTTGCCCGTCTCCGCCAGCCGCCGGGTGACGAGGCCGGTGCCGAAGTAGTCCTCCACGGAGCCGCCGAGCGTGCAGAGCACCTCCGCGGCCTTCGTTGCGTCGATGGTGCTGCCGCCGCCGAAGCTGATGACGACGTCGGGGTTCGCCGTGGCCAGCCCGTGCGTGATGCGTTCCAGGTCCTCCCGCGGGGCGTTCGCGCGCGCACCGTCCAGCTCGCCGGCCAGCGTGACCCGCGCGGCCGCAAGGGATTCGCGAATCTGCTGCAGGTGCGGCTCTGCGCCCGGGAAGTGGTCGCGGACGAGCAGGCCCCGGGCGACGCGGTCGCGGGCGACCGGGGCGCCTGGGCCGAGCCGTCGCGTGGCCGGCCCGACGCGGGACAGTACGTCCAAGCCGTGGATGTACGTCTCGCCCTTGAACCCGAGCAGCAGCTCGCGTGCGGCTGCAAATGCGGCGGAAGCATGGTCAGAGTGCGTGGCCATCAAGTATCTCCTGTTCCAGAGGTTGCGGCGGGGGCTCGGGCGCGAGGACGGCCGTCGAGCCGCGCACGATCAGCGAAAAGTCGATCTCCAGCAGCACCGGGGGCCGGCTGCGCGCCGCGGGCTGTTCGATGCGCTCAAGTAGCAACGTGATGGCGGCCTCTGCCAGCCGGCCCTGGCTGCTGCGAATCGCGGTGATGCTCGGCTGCGTAAATGCGAACCAGTCCACGTCGTCGAAGCACACCAGCGAGAGCTGCGCAGGCACTCTGATGTGCTGCGAGTGCAGCGTGCGCATCACGCCGGGCATGACCGCATTGCTCGCGGCAAAGATGGCGGTCGGCGGTACGTCCAGCTTCAGCAGGTCCAGGCAGGCCAGCGTGCCCCAGGTGGCGCGTAACTGCCCGCTCTTGACCAGTTGCGGGTCGACGATCAGGCCGAAATCGCGCATGGCGTCCGTGTAGCCCTGCCAGCGGGCACGGTTGCTGGAGAATTGCTCGTCGCCGCCGATGAAGCTGATGCGCCGGTGGCCCAAGGTGATGAGATAGCGGGTGGCTGCGTACGCGCCCTGTGTGTCCTCGAAGGTGACCGTGTCCAGCGCATCGCCGGGCACGCGGCGCACGATGGCGACCGCGGGCGTCTCGTGCTCGGCCAGATAGCCGAGCATGGCGCTGTCAAGCGCTGAAGGCACGATGATGAGGCCGGCGACGTTCTGGCCCACCATGTCGTACAGCGTCTCGGTCTCGCCGGCCGGGTCATCCGCGGTCGGCGCGAGCAGCAGGTGATAGCCCCGCCGCATCAGGTTCTGGCTGATGGCATCCGCGAGCGCAGCATAGTACGCGTTGGCCAGGCTCGGCACGACCAGCCCAACGACCCGGCTCCCCCGGCGGCGCAACGCTCGCGCCTGCAGGTTCGGCTGGTAGTTCAGCTCGGCGACCGCATCCAGCACGCGCTGGCGCACGTCGCCGGAGACCGTCGTCGTGCCGCTGATGGCGCGTGAAGCTGTCGCCACCGATACGCCGGCGTGCTGTGCCACATCTGCGAGGGTGATTCGTCGTTTGGGCATCTTCGCCTAGGTCGTGTTTAAAAACCTCATAGCCATAGCAAGATGGCAGCGATGACCCACA
>CAZTMA010000164.1:0-10923 GCA_964614645.1 uncultured Anaerolineales bacterium | reverse complement strand
ACGACGTAGGGGCCGACGTGCCAGCGAAGCTGGCCCGTGTCGGCCCCGGGCGTGCCCACGGCCGGGCCGGCGGACGGCTCGCACGGACTACCGCACCCCGGCCCCACCGCACCCCGGCTCAAGCCCGAAAACGAACGCCGCCACCCGGTTCGACGGCTCGCCCAGCGCGCCTGCATACGCAGCCTTGACCAGGTAGTACACGCCCTCGCCCGCCTCGCTGAGCACGCCGGCATCCCCGTCGATGAAGGCCGGTGCGGGCAGATCCGGTGCATAGGGTTCGGCCCCCGCCGCGGGCAGGAAGTACGGGCTGCCGCCCGCCCGGTAGACGTGGTAGGTCGCGCCCGCGATCGCCTGGCCCCGCATGTCCTGCGCGACCGCGGTCCAGTCGAGCTGCATCTGCCGGCTCAGCGTGATCGAGGCACTCGCATCGCCGATCGCAGCCGGCCGCGGCCCCAGCTCGTCCACGATCGCGGCCAGCGGGGCGTCCGAGACGGCTTCGGCCGTGCCCTGGAAGCCGGCGCCCGTTTCCGGGATCAGGGCCAGGTCATACTCGCGCCAGCCGCGCGGGGGCAGGGTGAAGGCCTGCTGGTAGACCGCAGTGCCCTGCATGTTGCGAATGTAAAACGTGCCCGTGGCGTTGCTGTTGCCCGTGTTCTGCAGGGTCAGGACGCTGTGTCCCGATCCGTCGTTAGCCAGCCGCGGGGCGTAGATGTTGTAGCTGCCATCGTGCCTTGCGCGGACGGCGTACGCGGCCTCGTTGGCAAAGCCCGGGGCATCGAAGCTCGTCAACTCGCTCATGGCCAGCGGCTGGTCGCCTGCCGCGCAGGCCGCCCACGCGCCGGCCGGGAGCGACGCCAGGTCCGCCAGCCTGAGCGCGACCGTGCCTTGCCCCGGCACGGTGAACGCCGGGGTGGCCAGGACCGCGCTGCCGGCCGCGTCGTAGAAGCTGACCTGGACGTTTCCGGCGGCTGTCTGCGTATTGGTCACGAAGAGCGTCGTGCTGCGCGGCCCCGTTCCCTGGTCAAAATGCTTCAGGCCGCGCGCCACACACGCCAGCGTGCTCCCTGCGGCCAGGGGATCCTGCTGCTCTGTCACGGTCAAGCCCGCCGGGTCCGACACCTGCAGGATGGCGCTCACGGGCTCCGCGGCCTCGACCAGGGCCGAGCCCGCGAAGCCGGGCGGCAGAGCTGCAGTATCGAAAGTCTTCGACCCGCAGAACTCGATGCTCTCGGACGCCGTGTGAACCAGCACGCCCGCACTGCTCAGGAACTTCACCGACACGGTCGTAGCGATATTGCCGCTGTTCAGGACCGTGATCGACGTGTCCGGGCTGCCCTTGGACACGGGGCCGAGCCGCAGCGCGGTGGCCCCGAGCTGGCCCCGGTACGTGGCCAGCGTCTCCCCCTCGCCCGGCGCCAGGGTCCGGACCACCGTCTCGAGCGGCTCGGTCGACGAGACGACCAGGCCGTACACGCCGTCGGCCACGGCCAAATCCGCGGCCGGGAACTCCACGGCGCCGCCGGGGGGAATCATGACCATCGGAGATGCCACATATGCACCGGACGGTGAGTGAAAATCCAGCATGGCGTCTGCCGGGTTATAGCCTGCGTTCCGGAGGTAGACCACCGACGCAGGGCCAGAGGTGCTCTTGAGGAATTGGGGGTGAAACTTCCGATACAAAGAAGGCCCAGAGGGACTGCGGTATGTGCTGGCGCCGGTCTCATCGGCAGTCACGGGCGCGACGAAGGCGCAAGCCAGAAGCACGAGCAGCAAGAACCGAGTGAACCGTGCAGGTCTCATCGTCGACTCCTTTCCTGCAGCGACAGGACCAACGAGAGGAAACATCCAGGATCACGGCGACGCCGTTGGACGAGCTCCAGTACTCTACAATACTACGTGGGAATCCGCGCGATACTGTGTCGCGCGCAGGCCGGCTAAGGCGAGGCCGGCCACGGCGACTCGGGGTGGACGGCCAGACACGCCCTGATACCCCCTCCAGAAATCCGCCTAGGGTTGGGCCGGTTCGTATATGCGCATGCGTTCATCGAGCAGCCTGGCCAGGTCGCGGACGTGAGGCTCGCGCTTGGGGTACATGGACTGCACGACGACACAGGCGCCGAGGCCGGCGCGGCGGAAGCAGACCAGATCGTAGTTCACCGGGCCCAAAAAGGACGCGGGATCGGTCAGGGTTGCCTGGCGCGCCGCGTCACCCAGCTCGGGAGGATCGGTGTAGGTCAGCCCTGTACCTGCTAAGCCGGACAGTTGCAGGCCGCAGAGTTCCTCTACGAGCGCGTCCGGGCGTGACAGGGCCGCGTCGAACCCGGCTTCCGCCTCTGCATCCGGCAGACTCACGACAAACCCCAAGACGAAGGTGTAGACAAAGTGCTGATAGGAGAACGTGCTGACGGCCGGGTAAGGCGAGTCTGGGGAGATGGTCAATTCAGTGGTGCCCAGTTCCTTCGAAGCCACCTGGAAACTGGCCGGGAGATCGGCCAGCGTGAGGGTGGGCGTGAACGCCGCGCTCCAGGCAACCGGCGGGCGGGCGGGGCGGGGCGCCGGGGCCAACCGCGGGGCCGGCGTGGGGGTCATGCCCGGGCCGGTTGTATCGGCAGACTGCACCCACGCGATGCGCTCATCCAGCCTGCGGGCGATGTCTTCGATCGGCGGCAGGTCTTCGTCGCCTCTCAGATAACCGAGCACCACGGATACCCCCACATCCCCGCGGCGCCAGGCGATGAGATCCGCGCGCTTCGTGTTCCAAGCGGGGTCTTCCCCGATCCGGCTGGTCAGCCCTGCGCTGATTTCACCGATCCGGGGCACCTTGCGTTCTTGGAATAGCTGAGCCATCTGTTCCGCATCCGCGCCGGTCAACTCGGTCAGCCAGACGCCCTCGACCAGTGAGCGGTCGAACAGGCTGATCTTTTCCGGGTCGGTCAACCAAATGACCACAGCGCTGAGTCCCTGCCCATACCCCGGACGATCGGCATAGAAGCCGTCTGCCACCACGTAAGCATGGAGGCCCGCAACGGAATAGGACGCGGCGCGCTCGATCTGGAACCCCTCGGGCAGGTCGTCGGCAGTGAGGGTGACAAAGGCCAGGTCCGGCATGGCCGCGAGTGTTGCGGCCGGCAGGAGCGGGTGCGAAGTCGCGGTTGGGAACGCAGCGGGGATGGTGGGCGGCACCGTGGTCGCTGCTGCGGAGGTGGCCGCGCTGAGCGCCGCGGGTGTGGCGGGAGGCGTCAGCGTGATCGTGTCGACTGCCGGCTGCGCGTCCGGCGGAGGCAGCGGCTGCAGGGGTACGCAGGCCGCTAGCAGGCAGGCCAAGGCGAAGCAGACCGGGGTGTGGGACCTCATGGTTGCCTCCATCGAAAATGGGTAACCTGATGACCCCGCGTTAGATGGGGAAGAAACGCACAACTGATTTTAGCATGATTCGGGGCAACATTCAAGCAGTTTGCCGGACGCCAGACGTAGGGGCCGACGTGCGTGTCGGCCCCGGGCGTGACGGCCCCGGGCGTGTCGGCGCGGACACGGGCCCGGCACACGCATGGGCCGGCATGCAGACGTCGACCGGGGCGGACAGGCAGGCCCGGGGCGGACACATAGGTCCGCCCCTACCGCGGACGGGGGGACGCGCCGCTGGATGCAAACGTAGGGGTCGACGTGCCAGCGAAGCTGGCCCGTGCTGGCCCGGGCGGTGGGGGCCGCAAAGCGTGCGGGTGCGGCGCGCTTATGTTGTGAAGCGCATGCACGGCCCCGCTAACCCTGGATCACAAGCCTCTGCTCCAGGAACCGCCACCAGGAAATGAACTGATCGATATACTGCATATAGAAGGCATCGGGCAGCATGAGCCGGGCATACCAGGCGACCACGCCCAGGACGCTGACGACCAGCAACATCCATTTTAGCACGTTGAAAAGCCTGATCGTCCACTCGACGATATCATCGAAGATATAAGTGCCCGGCAGCGGTCTGAGGTTCCAGCGCCGCAGCCGATTGGTGAGCTGAAACTCCAGGGACAGCGAGAGAGTAAGTATGCCATACACTATGCCATAGACCACGAGCGCCAGCGCAGCTGTGGTCAACGCGGCGCGCCAGGGCATCGGAATGGCCAGCAAGAGCCTGCTGAGCGAGGCAAGCACGGATCCGAGGAAATCTGGCATCATCCCTGCTACTCCTGATTGCTCGCTGGTGAAGGGCGCTTTGCTTCGAGGCTTTTCGGTCGCTCCGGAGCGTTCAGTGATTTCGGTTCGACGTCCGGGCCGAAATTCTCCACGAACCGCTCCAGTATCCGCCGGCTGGCTGCCTCCATCTGGAAGCCTTCCAGGGCATCCTCGTCCAGCATGATCTTCAGGGCCCTCAGCTGGTTGTCGCGCTCGAGCTGGCGCTGCTGGCTGATCAACTGCGCCACAGATGCGACGTCTTCAGGATGGTTAGCGAGTTGCAGGGCCAGCAGTTGCCATTGGCCTTCCCGGATCATCGGCGAGTAGAAGTCCATGCGCATCTGCTTGCGTTCCATGTCGATCGTGTCTCGCTGCTTATCCAAAACAGCTTGTTCCCTCTCGAGGGTCTTGCTGCGCTCAATCTGTTTCAGTTGTCGTATGTGGTTGCGCGCCTCATCTTCCAGGCTTAACTTGACGACAAAGCGAATGAGTTTGAGGCCTGTGTCGTATTTCTGGCTCTCCGCCCGGACGCGCTCGGCCAGCGCTTTCTCGGCCGCGGCGCTCTGTTCCACCATGTATTCGCGACTCACCTTCCGCATGGTCGCCAGAATCAGCGGCTCCAGCACTGCGCGGGCATCCGTGATATTGCGCTCAACAATCCGAACGGGATCGCTGACCTGGTATGCAACATCAGCCTCCGTCCTGAACTCGAAGGCATCCCCCTGACAGGGCAGCGCACAGACGAGCTTAAACGAATGTTCGCTGATGTCCACATGGTAGGCAGTCTTGTAGTTGCCCCATCTCGCTTCGCCAGAGGTGAGGCGGCTGCCCGGCCAGAGCGTGACCATCGGGTGCCCTTCGCGGAAGAGCACCAGCGCGACGCCCGGCTCGGGAGCAGGACGAGGACGAAACAGATGCAGGGTAATGGCTTCTTTCCTGATGATCGGACCTGCTGAGTCTGCCATGCAATGACCTCCTGTTTCAGAGAGTATGCGACGCCGAGTTGAGCAGTGACTCGGCCGATCTGAGTCCGCCGCCGACATCCGCGGCCCACTGTTGCAGATAAAAGTGAATGCGCTCGCGCTCACGCTCGGCGCCGTCCCGGACCAAGTCATTGATAATCGCTTCGGCGCCCGGGTACAAGCGCATGTCATCGTCCACGATCTGCAGCAAACTCTTCAGCGACTGCAGGGCGGGCTGGCGCGTCGTCTTCGTGTTGAGCGATTTCCTGAACAGAGCAACGATCGGGCGCCGGCAGCCCTCATCCTTCTGAGCCAGCCACAATATGGTCGGCCACCTGTCAGCATCCGGGTCTGCCCGGCATCTCGCTGTTGAGACGATATTGAGAAAGAGGAGCAAACCGGTCAGGACGACAATCTTCGATTCCTGGTCAGCGGTCCACCCCAGCAAGGCGTCCAGCACTCTCGGGTACATGGCTGGATCCAGCTCTCCTGCCTGGAACAAGTTGGCTATGCTGTAGTTGAGCGGGGCAAAAAGGCGCAGGTCTTCGCTGCGCGCGATGAGCAGCAAGTCACGCAGTGCAGCATCGGGAAAGCGCATGCCGACCAATCCACCATAGGCGGCAACGGCCGTCCAGTTGAGTCTCCAGTTCCCGGCAAGCGAACTCCAATGGTGGAGCAGGCCCAGGACCTGAGGCGCGAACTGGCCCTCCCAGGCCGGAATGCCGAGGGCAAAAGCTGCGGCCGCGCGCACGCGCACATCAGCGTGATTGGCCCAGGGCAGCATGACCTCTTGCTTGATGAAGTTGAAGTCGTATTTGCTCAGTTCCCCGGTCGCGGCGGCTGCCCGGCTCCGGACGTCTGAGCTCGGATAGGAGCCAAGCGCGCTCAGCCACTGCGCCAGCACCCCACGCAGCCGGTCGTATTCATGCCAGACGTGGTAGAGAACGGCAGGCTGGAAAGTGGGATTGTCGAGCAAAAGGAGCTCGACGGGGCTGCGCCCGAATTCGGTGTCTTCGTAGCCCTGGACCAGATGTGCGCATGCATTGCTGATCCGTTGGGTTCGGGAGCCAAAAAAGGACTGCGACCTGGCCGGCTCTTTCCCCTCAGATGCGGGTGCGATGTAATCCACGAAGCTCTCGGCCGCAGCCACCACTGATTGGTACCGGGCCCCACTGAGCACGGCAAGCGAGATCATGAAGGCCCGGCTCTCCGGGTCCGCGTGCTCCTCAAACCAGGCTTCTACCTGCGCCAAGGTGCGAGACTCGAAGCGCGCCAGGGCGGCAGCGATATCGAGTTTGCCGGAGGTCACGCTGGCGAGCAACTCCGCCAGGCGATCGACGTCTCCCGGAAGCAGATGCCCGGCCAGAATCTGGCGCACATCGTCTTCCTGGGCGAAACGCAGAGCCGCAGCGTGCTCGGCGGGAGTGCTCAAGTACCAGGACAGATGCCTGCTGAGCGATTGTGTCGCATCCGGCAGGACATTCCACGTCAGCAGATTCTCGCCAAGAGATGCCTTCGGGAGGGTCACGCGGCTGTCCACGGTGATAACCAGGTAACTCTTGCTCTCATTCAGGGCACTGCTGAGCCGGTGGACCGCCTGGACGTTCAGGCCTTCGGCGATATCCGGGGATGCCGTGTCGATGATATATCCGTGCCCGGCCGTATACTCAAACGACAACAAGCTTTTCAGCGATGTCTCGGGACTGATTTCGAGCAGGTTCGTGCACGATAGAGAAGAGAGCAGATGGAGGGCTGTGGTCCACTTGCCCCAATGTGCCTGGCCCCAGAGGATCAGCAGGCGCTTGTCCGTCAGGACTCGCAGCGCTTGTTCGTAGAGGGCCGGCTTGACGTAGACGCTGCGAGTTTTGTTCACATCCTCGGGCCAAACCTGGCCGGCCGCAACATCGGTGGACCGCTCTACCCTGTCCGTCGACCATTTGGATTGCCTTCGCCCGACGACATCGCCCGAGATGTGCGCTTCACCCCCGAAGAAAACACCCCCGCTGCGCGCATCGATGTAGACCGAGGCCAGCCGGTGGTTCTGCAGAAGCTCAGTGATACCGCGTGCCGTGTCCTCGTCGCCGATGTACTTGAGGAGTTGTTCCTCGGTGATGGGTGGGCGGGCCTTGTCCGTTGCGTCGGTACTTGCAGTGGACACGGGGGTGTCATCGCCCTTTCGCGGCACATCCACAACTGTTTCATCGTTCATGCGGGCAACTCCCTGTCTGGTGGCGCTCTTTGAGCAGTGTGCCTGAACGGCTCGTTGGATCAGCGGTGCTGCTTTTTCTGGCTTCGACCTACCACGTCGCCGTGGATCTCGACGCGGGTCTGGCCGTCGAAATAGACGCCGCCCCGGCGTTGGTCCACGTTGAACGTCATCGATGGGCGCATGAAACTGCCCGGGGCATGCTGGCCAGGCAGCCATCCGCCCGGCGGCAGGCCCTTACCGCCCTGCAGCAAAGCGACAGGAAAATCCTCGGCGGCGCAATCGAAAAAAGGAACCTGGCCCAGCTCACACTTGGCGCGGGCAGCCGGAGGCAATGAGGGGCACAACTCAGCAACGCTCTGAGGGACCGTCTTTGCCAGGTAGTTCATCAGGTCCGACACATTCACCGTCACGTCGCCCGGCCGGTTGCTGGCCCCGGTCAGCGCCTCAATCAGATGATAGGTATAGATACTCATCGCACCATCTGCGCGCACCCAGGAAAGCTGGTTCCCGCGGGATGAGGTAAAGACGGCGCGGCCTTCGCCCTGTATGAGCGCATCTGTCAGGGCCTTGGGCGCGGCCGCCGGGGAGTAGCCGGACGGCCCGCCCGGGACGGAGGGAGACTTGGCGGTCGCCATACCTTCGGCATGGCAACTGTCGATAAAGACGAGAAGCCGCCTGGCGCGAATAGCCCGCAGAGCCGGTATGAAGGTCGTCGCGGGGAGCGCGGATCCGGAGACGTCGGATGGGTCGACATCATGCGGGATCAGGTAATACTCGCCGCTGGACTGATTCAGCCAACCATGGCCCGAAAAGAAGACAACGACCGTGGCTGCTGCATCGGCGGTGGCTTGGTCCCTAAGCCATCTCAGGCCCTCCAGGATGGCGTCCTTCGTCGCCCCGGCATCATGGAGCAAGCGAACGTGCTGGTCGTCATCCGGATAACCACACAGATCAGGGTGAGTCAGAACTGCCCGCAGCGCCTGGGCATCTTTGACGGTGACAGGCAGCGACCAGGATGAACAGACCGACAATCCTACGCCAACCAGGAGCGCGTACCCGTGAACAAAGGCATCCGTCACGCTGAACCTACTCCTTCTGCTGTTAGGCAGGGAAAACTTGCACCTTCCAACCGAGGCGATGGCGACGGGTCCGTACAGCAGTTGTTATGTTTGCGACTAACGACAGGTGAGCAAGAGCCAATACGCTGAATGAGGAGTTGCTGTCATTATTTTAGGCCCACACCCAACACTCTGTCAAATAGCAGTTTTTGTGGTCAGGGTGACGCCGATCGGTGCCGCGCCGCCGGATGCAGACGTAGGGGCCGACACGCGGATGATTTGCGCCGGTGGGTTCATGGGCGTACAATGGCACTGATCCCGATAATTTGTGCATCCTATAGCGATAAATCCCCAGGCAGTTCATTCCCCCTTGTGGGCCAGGAAGGTGAGCTATGAGCGACCCTGTCTTGATCGTTCTCATCATCGCGGTGGCCGTCATCGTCGTACTGGTGCTCTTCCGCAAGCAGCTCAGCCGGTTCTTCATCAAGGCTGGCCGGGAAGGCGTGGAGGCAGACCTGACCACGCGCGAGCCGGCATCGACCACACCTCCGGCGGGCAGGCCCGGCACGGTCATCACCGGCAACAGGCAGATCGGCCGGAAGAACAAGATCGACGTGGGCCGGACCCATGCAGCCGTCCAGGACAACCTGCAACTGGGCGAGGGGCAAGAGCTCAAGGCCAGGCCCGATCCCAAAACCCCGGCGCCGAAGCAATGACCACACCCATAGCCGACTTCGAAAACGAGCGGGAGGCGTTCGCCGCACTGACCCAGCGCGGCTGCGACTGCCGCATCCTGCTGCTGCAGGGCGAGAGCGGCAGCGGCAAGACCACCCTGCTGACCCATTGCCAGGCCGGCATTCCGCCGACCGCGCACCACGTGTCGATCCAGCTGCGCGGCTGCACGGTAGACATGGCGGAGATCTTCTATCGCGCGGGCCGCGCGGTCTCCTGGCCGCGGCTCCCGCAGTTCACCGACCAGGTCGCATAGTTGCAGCAGGCGACGTCGGTCAACATCGACCGCAACTGGCTGCTGGGCATCAACAACCACATCAGCGTGGCCCTGCATGCCGACAACCCGCAGGATCGCAGCTACCGCCGTGCAGCCCTGACCGAGGCCTGGTTCGAGGACGTACAGCAACTGGCCGAGCCCTTCCTGGTGGTGTTCGACACCTATGAGGCCGCGACCGCTGAAATCCAGGAGTGGCTCAGCGGACCATTCCTGGCACGCGTGGCGACCGCCGATCCGCTGCGGGTGGTGATCGCCGGCCAGACCGTGCCGGACAAGCTCAACATCGAATGGAGCCAGTGCTGCCACGAGCACCGCCTGTATGGCGTGCCGGAGGCGCGCCACTGGCTGCCGGTGATCGAGGCGATGGGGCGCTACATTCCTGACGAGCCGCCCCTGATTTGGCTCGCAGGTGTATGTCATGCCCTGCAGGGCAAACCCGCCGAGATTATCAAGATCATCGAGGGACTGCCGCGGCGGAAGGACCTGCCATGACCGGCGACATCCTGGCCCGCCTGCAGGCCGCCCAGAGCGATGCAGAGCGCGAATGGGTGCTCATGGAGTGGAGCCTGGCCAACCTGGAGCCGGAGGTGCGCGAGGCGGTGTGGGCCGCGGCAATACCCCACTGGTTCGACCTGGACTACCTGGCTGTTCTGCTGGACCGCCCGGCGGAGGAGGCGCGCCCGATCTACAACCGACTGATCACACTCTCCTATGTGGAGATCTTTCCCGGCCGCGGCCACAACGTCCACGAGCGCACGCGCGGCCTGCTGCTGGACCGGCTGTGGCAGGACGACCGGGAGCGCTACCTGGCGTTGAGCCGGCGCGCCGCGGAGTTCTGCGCACAGCAGGATCAGGACGAGACGGCCTGGCGGGTGGAGACGATCTATCACACCTTGATTGCCGAGCCTGAGGTGGGCGCGTCCGATCTTCAAGATATGGGATGGACCTGGCAGAACTCTCCCAACTTCGCCTACGACAAGGTGGAGGCCATGGCGCGCGCCGGGCGCGAACACCTGAATGCTGGACGTCTTTCGGGTCGTCCGGCTGGGTGGACACTGTTCTGGGAGGCTCATCTCGACAAGATCTACAGCCGGAACTTCGCTGCCAAAGAAAAGCTACTCGCCATCAACGTCCCGGCCGACCAGGACATGCGGCTCGCGGCAGATAGCATCCAAAGGCTGGGCGATGTGCACGTTCAGTTGGCCGAGTACCCGGCGGCGCGGGCGCGCTACGAGGAAGCTCTGTCCATCTATCGCGCCCTCGGCGCCCGGCTGGGGGAAGCCAACTGCATCCAGGCGCTGGGCGATGTGCACGGGAGTTTGGCCGAGTACGGGGCGGCGCGGGCGCGCTACGAGGAAGCGCTGCCGATCTACCGGGCCATCGGCGCCCGGCTGGGGGAAGCCAACTGCATCCAGGCGCTGGGCGATGTGCACCGGATGCTAGACGAGTACGGGGCGGCGCGGGCCCGCTACGAGGAAGCGCTGCCGATCTACCGGGCCATCGGCGCCCGGCTGGGGGAAG
>CAZTMA010000163.1:9246-11238 GCA_964614645.1 uncultured Anaerolineales bacterium | reverse complement strand
CGGCGGCCTGAGATCCGTGCTTTTTGTGCAAGAAATTGACCGGTTAGATACTAATGATAGTCCACAATCTCTACGTTGTAAGCATTGCCGTCACGCCAGGTAAAGCACACGCGCCACTGATCGTTGACTCTGATGCTGTGCTGTCCCGCTCTTTCACCCCGCAGAGCTTCCAATCGGTTGCCGGGAGGCGTTCTCAGGTCGTCGAGCGTAGCCGCAGTATGGACCAGGCCCAGGGTCCGCAATGCCCTACGCTGAAGCTCCGGCGAGAAGCGCTTCACGTATCGCCGTTGGAAGACCTTTTCGGTGTCTGCATCAGCGAAGGAGCGAATCATGACTCTATATTACCTCATCAAGCTTATAGCGTCAAGCGCCCGGTGCAGCGCACAACAGCGCGATCAGCATGCTCATCCCATCGGGTTGTCTTGCGCTCATACACTAGGACAAAGTGCGTATCTCTGCAATAATAGCGGGGATACGCACATTTATTCTGCGCAGGTTCGATGTGTGAGCACCCCTCGTCTTACCCCAGTTCAGCAAACACCTCGGGCCTCTGCTCCGCAATCCGCAACAAGGCCACCGCCGGGCCACTCGGCTTGCGGCGTCCCTGTTCCCAGTCCTGCACGGTGCGCAGGCTGACCCCCATCAATCCGGCGAACGCCGACTGAGATAGGTTCAGCCGGGCGCGAATCACTCGCGGTGACGCCGGTTCTTTCAATGTACGCGCTCGAAGAGTCTTCTCACCGGCCTTGTGTGCCTTGATTTCCCGGATCCCATTCAGGATTTCCTGTCCGATATCTCGCTCAGTCATTGTCAATCTCCCTACCACCATTGTACGGCTTTGCCGTACTGAGTCAAGCTATAAGCAAGTTCGAGTGCCGGGGGGTTTCATTCTGTGAGAATACGGGCACATCTGCTATAATGATGCAAATACGCACATTTATTCTAAGCAGGTTGGGTATGACCGAACGCGCAATCTCACCCCAGGGGCGGCCGGAAGAAGTCGTCGTAGACACCGCGCTGCGGCCGCGCACGCTCGACGAGATGTTGGGCCAGGATCGCCTGCGGGAGAACCTCAGGATCCTGATCGACGCGGCGCGCGCCCGCAAGGAGCCGCTGGACCACGTCCTGTTCTATGGACCGCCCGGTCTCGGCAAGACCACGCTAGCTCACGCGCTCAGCAACGAGATGGGCGTCGGGCTCAAGGTCACGGCCGGCCCGGCGATCGAGCGGGCGGGCGACCTGGCGGCCATCCTCACCAACCTGCGGGCGGGCGACATCCTGTTCATCGACGAGGTGCACCGGCTCGGCCGGGCGGTCGAAGAGGTGCTCTACCCGGCGATGGAGGACTTCGCGCTCGACATCGTCATCGGCAAGGGGCCGAGCGCACGCAATATCCGGCTCAAGTTGCCCCGCTTCACGCTCATCGGCGCGACGACCCGCCTCGCACTGATGACGGCCCCGCTGCGCGCCCGCTTCGGCGCGGTCTACCGTTTCGACTTCTACGAACTGGACGCGATGGAGGCCATCGTCAGCCGGGCGGCGCGGTTGCTGCAGGCGCCCATCACGCCGGACGGGGTGGCGGAGGTCGCGCGCCGCGGCCGGGGCACGCCGCGCGTCGCGCTGCGGCTGCTGCGCCGGGTGCGCGACTACGCACAGGTCCGGTCGGACGGCGTCATCAACCAGCAGATGGCGCACGAGGCGCTGGCCCTGCTGGAGATCGACGAGCTCGGGCTGGACAGCCTGGACCGGCAGGTCATCGGCCGCATCATCCGGGACTTCCGGGGCGGGCCGGTCGGGTTGGAGACCATCGCGGCGTCCCTCTCGGAGGAGCCGGATACCATCATGGACGTCGTGGAGCCGTACCTGCTGCAGCTCGGCTTCCTCGAACGCACCCCGCGCGGCCGCGTCGCCACCCGCCGCGCGTACGACCACCTGGGCGAACCGTACCCCGAGTCGCCGGAGCAACCGGGGCTATTCCAAGAGGGGAAGTAG
>CAZTMA010000163.1:5512-9146 GCA_964614645.1 uncultured Anaerolineales bacterium | reverse complement strand
ATGAAAACGAGTGAGTTTGATTATCACCTGCCGCCGGAGCTGATCGCGCAGACGCCGGTCGAGCCGCGCGACGCGTCGCGGCTGTTGGTGTTCCACCGCGCCACCGGCGCGCTGGAACACCGCCTGTTCCGCGACGTCGTGGACTACCTGCGGCCCGGCGACCTGCTGGTCGGCAACGACAGCCGGGTCATCCCCGCGCGTCTGCACGGGACGAAGTCCACCGGCGGCGCGGTCGAGCTGTTCCTGCTGAGGCCTGTGTCAGGGGCGCGGCCGTCCGCATTTGAGAATGCGGACTCCACCGAAGTACGCGGAGTGAAGCATCCTCAGATGCGGAACGGCCCCACAGCGGCAGGGGCAACCGGAGAGACCTGGGAGTGCCTCGTCGGCGGCAAGGGCTTACGGCCCGGCGTGCAGGTGACCGTGCAGCAGCACCACGACGGCCCCGAGATCACGGCCACGGTCATCAGCGAAACCGAGACGGGCAGCCGCATCGTCGCGTTCGACCCCCCCGCCAGCGAATGGCTGTGGGACGTGGGCGAGACGCCGCTGCCGCCGTACATCCACACGCCGCTGGCCGACCCCGAGCGCTACCAGACCGTCTACAGCCGCATCGAGGGCTCGGTCGCCTCCTCCACCGCAGGGCTGCACTTCACGCCGGAGCTGCTGGTGGCGCTGCGCGAGCGGGGCATTAACCTCGCATTCGTCACGCTGCACATCGGGCTGGACACCTTCCGCCCGGTGCAGGCGGAGGACATCGAGGAACACCACATCCACCGGGAGTGGGCCTCGCTGAGCTCGGAGACCGCGCGCGCGGTCAACGAGACGCGGCTCTCCGGCGGGCGGGTCATCGCCATCGGCACGACCGTGGTGCGCACGCTGGAGAGTGCCGCCAAGATTGCGCTTGGCTTCCGGCCCTGCGACGACATCCCCGAAGGCGCCGTCTGCGGCTGGCAGACCGTCGCCGCGTTCACCGGCGAGACCGACCTGTACATCACCCCCGGCCACCGCTTCCGCGCGGTGGATGCGATGCTGACCAACTTCCACCTGCCGCGCTCGACCCTGCTCATGCTGGTCAGCGCGTTCGCCGGCAAGGAGCTGATCGACCGGGCCTATGCCGAGGCCATCCGCGAGCGTTACCGCTTCTACAGCTTCGGCGACGCGACGCTGATCGTTTGAACCGCCAAGGACACCCCATGCCACCCCAGAAACTCACTATCATCGGCGCGGGCAGCGCCATGTTCACCCAGGGACTCGTCGCAGACATGATTCTCTCCCGCCGGCCGTGGCAGCTCGGCCTGGTCGACATCGACCCCGCTGCGCTGGCCGTGGCCGAGGGCCTGAGCCGCAAGATGGTCGCCGCGCGCGAGGCCGACATCACCATCACCGCCTCCACCGAGCGCCGCGACGTGCTGCCGGGCAGCGACGTGGTGGTCACGACGATCGGCGTCGGCGGCCGCCGCGGGTGGGAGAGCGACGTGTACATCCCCCGGCAGTTCGGCGTCTACCAGCCCGTCGGTGACACCATCATGGCCGGCGGCATCTCCCGCGGCTTGCGCCTCGTGCCCGCGATGCTGGGCATCGCGACGGACGTCGCGCGGCTCTGCCCCGATGCGCACTTCATCAACTACGCCAACCCCATGTCGGTCATCTGCCGGGCCGTGCGCAAGGCGACGGGCGTGCCGGTCGTCGGGCTCTGCATCGGCGTCTACCACGTCTGCGCGGAGCTGGCCGACTTCATCGGCGCGCCGCGCGACGAGGTCACGTGCCTGGCCGCAGGCGTCAACCACTTCACGTGGGTCTACGACCTGCGCTGGAACGGCGTGACCGCGTGGCCGCTCGTCCGGGCGCGGCTGGCGGACGCGGGCCACCCGGTCACGCAGGCCGCGCGCGAGCACAATCCCTTCTCGTGGTCGCTGTTCGAGGCCTACGGCGCTTACCCGGCGGTGAACGACCGGCACGTCACCGAGTTCTTCCCGGAGCGTTTCCCCGGCGGTGCATATTATGGCAAGACGCTGGGCGTGGATGCCTTCTCGTTCGAGGGCACGATTGCCTGGGGCGACAAGATCTACGAGTCGATGCGGGTGCAGGCGCTCGGCGATGCGCCGCTCGATGCCCGCGTGTTCGACCGGGACGCGGGCGAGCACAGCCAGCTCCTCGAAATCCTCGACGGCATGGCCGGCGACACCCGCCCCTTCTTCACCGCCAACCTGCCCAACCGGTGGATCGTGCCCAACCTGCCCGCGGACGCCATCCTGGAGGTCACCGCGACTGCGACGGGCCGGGGCATCCGGGCGCTCAGCGCCCCGGACTTCCCCGACACCCTCGCGATGCCGCTGGTGCGCAAGATTGCGGGGCAGGAACTCACCGTGGAGGCCGCGCTGCGCGGGGACCGGAAGCTGTTCGTGGAGGCGCTGCTGATGGACGGCTGCGTGAGCGATGTTGCCACGGCGAACCGGCTGGCCGACGCGCTGCTCAAGGCCCACCGCAAGGACCTGCCGCAGTTTGCGTAACAGCCACAGAGGTCACAGAGGAAGCAGAGACGATGTCGCCACGAATTGCACGAATGAGACGGATGATCTGATGATAAAATAGAACACTGATGAACACTGATTAAACTGATCGAACTGATCGAGATGATTTTCTCTGATATCATCATGATAATCAGTCAGATCAGTTCAATCAGCGTCCTATTCTATCCCGCTACTTCCCACACAGCGCGATGAGGTCGTCCACGTGCGCGGTGGCGAGGCACTCGACCGTGTCGGCTGCGCCGTAGTAGATCTTGACCTCGCCGTCGTCTTCGAGGATCATGCCGCCGGGGAAGATGGTGTTATTGCGGAAGCCGCCCGCCACCTCATAGGGCGCCTCGGGCGCGAGCAGCGGCTGGCGGTGCATGCCCACCACGCGGCGGGGGTCGTCCAGGTCGAGCAGCATGATGCCCGCGGTGTAGCGCTTCGTCCAGCGCTCTTCCCAGCCGTTCTTGCCCCGTGTGGGGTCGATGTCCACCGCGTGGAACGTGGTCAGCCAGCCGGCGCGGGTCCTGACCGGCGGCGCGCCCGGCCCGATCTTGGCGTTGGCGAACGGCACATCTTCCACCGCCAGCACCAGGCTCGACCCGCCCCAGTAGCGCAGGTCGGGCGAGTCGGACAGCCACACGTCGAACCGCTCCTGCCAGCTCCGGCTGTAGACCGGGAAGGGCCGCTCCAGCCGGACGTACTGCCCGCCGATGCGCTCCGGGAAGAGGACCATGTTGCGGTTGTCGGGCACGCTGAGGCTGAGGATGTCGTAGTGCACGAAGTCGTCCGTCACCGCGATCCCGCCGCGCACCCCGTGGCGCGTGTCCACCGCAAAGCAGAGATAGCAGCGCCCGTCCATCACCGTGAGCCGGGGGTCATACGCGCGCAGGATCTCGGCGTCGTGCAGCTCGAAGCAGGGCTGCGGGCTGACCTGCCAGGCGATGCCGTCGGCGCTCGTCGCCAGGCCCATGTTCGTCCCGTCGAGCCGCCCTTCCTCGGCGGAGCCGTAGTCGTTGCGAAACACCATCACATACTGTCCCTGGTACTTCGTCACGCCCGCGTTGAACACGAGCGTCGCATGATAGGGCACGTCCGCGGCGGTCAGCACCGCCAGGCAG
>CAZTMA010000163.1:0-5502 GCA_964614645.1 uncultured Anaerolineales bacterium | reverse complement strand
CGCCGAGATCGGTGACGGTGCCCAGGTAAGGGCCGGCGGCGATGTGCGCGTGAGCGCGGCCAACCATGCCCTTTTGATCCCCGTCGCGGTATCCGCGGCGGTCAGCACCGGGTTGGCGGGCGAGCGATGAATGACGGGGGCTGAAGTGAGCACATCTGTCATAGCTGGGCCTCCGGGTGGTAGAATAGCAGACAGACTGTCTGTTCGGTTCAAAGCAGGAGCAACTATATGCCAGCACAGCACGAACGGCCTAATGTCGTCTTCATCCTGGTGGATGATATGGGCTACGGCGATTTCAGCGCGTTCAACGACGGCCTGTCGCGCACGCCCGCGCTCGATCACCTGATGACGGAGAGCGTCTGCCTGACGCAGCACTATGCCGGGTCCGCGGTCTGCAACCCCTCGCGCGCCGCGCTGCTGACGGGCCGCTATCCCCACCGCACCGGCTCGCTGGACACCCTGGAGTGGTGGGGCCTCGAGCGTCTCGCGCTGCGCGAGATTACGCTGGCGGACCTGTTCCAGGCCGCGGGTTACGCGACCGGGCTGGTCGGCAAATGGCACCTGGGCGCGTTCGCCCCCCGGTATCACCCGAACGCGCGCGGCTTCGACGAGGCCGTGTGTTTCCGGGGCGGGATGCACGACTACTACAACTGGCGGCTGGAGTACAACGACCGGGTCGTGCGCGCGGACGGCCGCTACCTCACCGATGTCTGGACGGACGAGGCGGTCGCGTTCATCGACCGCCACCACGACGAACCCTTCTTCCTCCACGTCACGTTCAACGCGCCGCATACGCCGCTCGAGGCTCCGCCGGAAGACGTACGCCTCTTCACCGGCGCCGGGCAGTTCAACCTCGGCGTGAGCATGGTCTACGCCATGATCCACCGCATGGACAGCGGCGTCGCCCGCATCCTCGACGCGCTGGCGCGGCGCGGACTGGCCGAGAACACGCTGCTCGTCTTCACCAGCGACAACGGGCCGCAGTTCGGCGGGCCGGGCGAGCACAACACCACGCGCTTCAACTGCCAGTATCATGGCGCAAAGGGCACGGTCTACGAGGGCGGCATTCGCGTGCCGGCGCTCGTCCGCTGGCCCGCCGGCAACCTGGCGGGCGGCCGCTACGACGGCATGGCCCACATGACCGACTGGTTCCCGACCCTGGCGGCGGCTGCGGGATTGCCGCTGCCTACGGATCGCAAGCTGGACGGCGTCAGCCTGCTGCCGGCGCTGCGTGGCGAGCCGGCCGAGGGCGTCACCCGGCGCTTCTGGCAGTGGAATCGCTACACGCCGCTGGTCGAATGCAACGCGGCCATGCGCGACGGCGACTGGAAGCTCGTCCGCCCGGCCATCCGGGAGGCGATGGCAGTGCCCGATGTGTACTGGCTGTGGGTGTCGATGTACGGGCCGGAGCACTTCATCGAGCGCGGCATCCTGACCGGCCCGTATCCCCCGCGCGACGTGCCCCCGCCCCCGCCGCCTGAGCTGTACAACCTCGCAGATGACCCGCTGGAGCTGCACGACCTGGCGCGCGAGCAGCCGGACCGGGTGGCGACGATGCTGCGCGGGCTGGAGACATGGTTCGAGGAGGTCGAGGCGGAGCGGCGCAACGGATAAAATCAGATAAACGGATTGGCGTTCGTCGTCCACAACCTGCATCCGTTTATCCGTTTCGATCAGTTGCGCCGCGGCCCGCTCAGCAGCCAGCGCACGCGGTCCTGCGACACCGCGTAGTGGATGAGCACGACAATGGCGAAGATCCAGCCGAAGGCCGGCCTGATCGTGAACAGGCACCAGGCCGCGAAGTCGAAGAACGCAAGCTCCAGGAGCAGCCGCACGAAGCCCGACACCGGGACCGGCGCGCTGCCGGAGCTGCTCGTGTCGCCGGGCACGCGGAACGTGCCCCACAACACGGCTGCCACCAGGGGCACGCCCAGCGCAAGCGCAAAGCGCAGCACGCCCTCCCCCTGCCGCCAGCCCCACATGCCCATCGCGATGAGGCCGGCCATTTCGAGGATGAAGCGCAGCGCCAGGTTGATTTGATGTCGACTCATGGATGCCTCACTTCAGCGTTTACGCGGCACATAGTATCATAGAATTACTGAATTGATGCGAAAACAGGTCACATCCAGACGCCCGAAATACGTTGAGTTGTGCGATGCCAAGAGAGGTGCGTTGTGAAAGGAAAGGGTAACCCCCACGTCGTTCGTCAGGCAATTTACGAGGTCCTGGACAACCAGTTGCGGGACAACGACCCGCCGGAGACGCGTCTGACTTTGAACCGGCTGAGGGTGCTGGGCTATTCGGAAGAAGAAGCCCGTGAGATGATTGCCTACGTCATTACGCGCGAAATCTATGAGGTTATGCAGAACCGCAAGTTCGACCGGGCAGGCTTCGTTGCCAATCTCGACAGGCTTCCGGACCTTGAGTGACAGTCCCCCCTCACCCTCCTCGCCAACCCGGGCCACGGCAACGGGCCAACGGTCGGCCTGCTGCTGGCCGCGGAGGCTGGCAAATCATCACTCGATATGCTATTATTCGTGTATGCGAAAGTATGCTCGCATAGGGCACGCACGAAATCTCAGATCGAGAGCTTCCAGAGATGCAAGGCTTAACCAGAATCGCCAAAGTCGTCCGCCGTTTCAAGATAAAGGATCAGCCCACGGACTTCGCCTACTGGCAAGGACAGCCTTATCAAGTCCGTCTGCGCGCCCTTGAGGATATCCGCTGCGCGTATCACAATTGGAAATATGATGCTGAACCAAGACTTCAAAGAGTTTATTCAGTCACTAAACGCTAACGGCGTGCGTTACCTTGTTGTAGGAGGCTATGCGGTAGCTGTCCATGGCCACCCGCGCTACACCAAGGATATGGATGTCTGGATTGCGCGAGACGAAGAAAATGCTGCTCGCATAGTGCGGGCACTTGAGGATTTCGGATTTCGGTCTTTGGGCTTGCGTGAAGCAGACTTCCTCGAGCCTGACCAGATCATCCAACTGGGCTACCCTCCGGTGCGCATCGATGTGCTGACGACCCTGGTCGGCGTCGATTTCGAAGAGTGCTTCCCGACAAAGGTCGAGGTGGCTCTTGAGGGTGTGGTTGCTTTCTTCATTGACATCGAAAACCTCAAGAAGAATAAAAAAGCATCAGGGCGTCTTCAAGATTTGGCGGACCTCGAAAACCTACAGTGATTTGACTACGGCGCATTCCACCTGATGCTCCGCTCGTCCCCCCTCACCCTCCTCGCCAACCCGGGCCACGGCAACGGGCCAACGGTGGGGCCGCTGCTGGCAGCAGAGGCGTGCGCGCGGGTGAGCGGCGCGGCCGTCAACCTGGTCTTCCCGGACCTCGCCGCGCTGGACCGCGGGCGGCAGCGCACCGTCATCCGCAACCGCCGCGACACGAGCCTGCCCCTGCGCGTCTTCTTCGACTCCACCCTCGGCGGCTTGCTGGCCCAGGTCACGCTGCAGCACAATGACTTCGCCGCCAACATCGTCGCGCTGGCGGAGCGCCAGCCCGCGGTGCAGGCAGCGGCCCTGGCATACCTGGCCGGCGGCCTGCGCGGCCTGACCGAGCTGCAGGCCGGTGGGGCGGAAGTCACGAGCGAGGCCGAGTTTGCACCAGGCGACATAACGTTCGAGTTGAGCCACGGGTCACGGCTGCGCTTCCTCGATACGCCGCGCGCATATGCCTTCTTCCCCTGCCTGCTGTCGGATTTGCTGCGGTATGCCCTGAATATGCGGAGTCTGCATCCTCAGATGCAGACGGAGCGTGTGCGGAATTCGCATCTGAGGATGCGAACTCCAAAGCACAAAACGTGGCGCGCGGCCCTCCACCACGCCGGCGCGCTGGAGGCCGGCTACCGGCGCATCTTCCTCCCTGCCGTCCACACCTTCTCCTGGCATGCGGGCTGGCGCGCAGCGCCGAACGTGGAGTTCACGCCCTTCCCCCGGCCCGCGGCGGTGATACCGGGTCCGGACATCCACCCCGGCATCTACCTCATGCCCAGCGGCGTCGGCAGCGCGGGCGATACGTCCATCGTGCAGGCTGCCGCCGAGCTCCTGGCCCAGGCCGCGGAGCCGCTGGCCGTCTACATGCCGCCTGCCGGCAGCCCGCCGGAGGCATTCGCCGCCGCGTTCCCCCATGCCCGGCCGCTGCCCGCGCAGCACATCGCCCACCCCGGCATCCGCTGCGTCACCGGCCGCGCGGGGTGGGGCACGCTGTGGGAGTGCCTGAACGCCGGGCAGGTGTTCGTCGCGATTCCGGCCCTCCCGGGCGACGCCCCCGAGATTGCGCACAACCTGCGCACCCTGGCCGCGACCGGGCTGGCGCTGACCTGGGAGCCGGGGACTGCGACCGCGCTGTGGCAGGCTGCGGGCGAGGTGCAGCCGCGCATCCGGCAGACGCTCGCGGCGTTCGAGGCGCAGTACGGCACGATCGACGGGCTGGAGGCCATGGCCCGCGCGATCCTGACAGACCTCGGAAACGGTTTGCCCGGCTGACCCACAGCACGTATAATCCAGGCATGGCTAACCTGCAGCTCACCAATAAGGTCGTCCTCATCACGGGCGCGAACCACGGCATCGGCGCGGCTACCGCGGAGGCGTTCGCGGCCGAGGGCGCGGCGGTGTTCGTCACGTATTACATCGGCCCGACCGCCTTTTCCGCGGACGAGCTGGCCGCGGCCCGCGCGGCCGGGGTGGGCGGCCCCGCGCTCTACGCCGCGATGCAGCAGCAGTCCGCGGAGGGCCTGGTTGCGCGCATTCGTGCAGCAGGCGGCCGGGCAGCCGCGTGGCCCGCGAACCTGGCCGATGCCGAGGTCATTCCGGCGCTGTTCGACCGCTGCGAGGCCGAGCTGGGCCCGGTCGACGTCCTGGTCGCCAACCACACCCATGACCAGTTGGAGACGTTCGACCCGGCGCACGTGCGGGAGGAGGGCTTCCCCATCCGCCTGCCCACCGCGGAGAGCATCGACGCGCACTTCGCCATCAACGCGCGCGGGGTCGCCCTGCTGATGACCGAGTACCTGGCCCGGCACATCCGCCGGGGCGCAACGTGGGGCCGTATCATCAACATCAGCACGGACGCGGCCCACGCCCACCCGGACAACATCAGCTATGCCGCGAGCAAGCACGCGATCGAGTCGTACAGCCGGTCGGCTGCGGCGGAGATGGGGCGTTACGGCGTGACGGTCAACATCGTCGCGCCCGGCCCGATCCAGACCGGCTACATCACCCCGGAGCTGGCCGCGGAGATCGAGCGCGGCACGCCGCTGGGCCGGGTGGGCGAGCCGAGCGACGTGGCCGACGTGGTCGTGTTGCTGGCCTCGGAGCAGGCACACTGGCTCACGGGCCAACTGCTGTACGCCGGCGGCGGCTGGCGCATGCCGCAGTAGATCGCCCGACCGCACAGCCGCAGGTTCGTAGTAGGCGCTTCAGCGCCTGTTCCAGCCAGGAGGCGAACATGGTCGTACAGTCCCAGCCCGGCACCCCGCCCCGGCGGGTG
>CAZTMA010000162.1:0-11278 GCA_964614645.1 uncultured Anaerolineales bacterium | reverse complement strand
ATCTACCTGCTGGCCGACCAGCCGGAGGTCATCGAGCATTACTTCGAGGTCGCAGCCGCGGCGGACGATGCGCTGTATGATGTCCTGTGCGCCGCGCCCATCGAGATTATGAATTTCGGTGAGAACATCGATCACCACATGGACCCTCCGCGGCTGTGGCGGCGGTGGCTGGCGCCCTACTACAACCGCCGCGCCGCGCAGCTCAGCGCCGCGGGCAAGCGCACCCACATCCACATCGACGGAGCGATGAAGCAGCTCATCGGCCTCATCCGTGAGAGTCCGTTCGACGCCATCGAGGCCGCGACGCCCATTCCGCAGGGCGATGTGACGGTGGACGAGATCAAGGCCGCGCTGGGCGACAAGATCCTGCTCGACGGCATCCCCGCGGTCTACTTCCTGCCGATGTACCCGCTCGAGGAACTCATCGACTGCACGCGGCGCATCATCGACCTGTTCCACCCGCGCCTGGTGCTTGGCATCTCGGACGAAATCCCACCGGACGGCGATATCGAGCGCGTGCGCCTGATCGGTGAGCTGGTGCAGACCCTGTAACTATCCTTCGGAGGCCACCTTGTCATTCACGTCTTTTTCCGCCCCCATCACGCCCGATTGGGAGGCCTTTGTCCGCTGTATCCGCCGCGAGGGCACGCCTCGCCGCGTCCACTACATCGAACTGTTCCTGGACGGCGAAGTCTGGCAGGCAGTGGGTCAGCGGTTCGGCCTGTTCGACAGGTTGGATCCGGCGGATCCCTTCTATCTGCATAAGGCCAACATCGCGATCCAGCGCTATCTCGGCTACGACTATGTGCGCTGCGGCGTCGAGGGGCTGGACATGCCCATGAACTACCACCGGACGGACGACACCGCCGATCTGCAGCGGGATGGCGGGCGGCGGTACATGGACGAGCACCGCGGGCCGATCACGACCTGGGCCGAGTTCGAGGACTATCCCTGGCCTGACCCGGCTACGGCGACGACGCGCTCGCTGGAATTCTACCAGCGGCATCTGCCCGACGACATGTGCATCATCGCCGGCGGCGGCTTCGGGCACTTCGCCGAGCATCTCACCTGGCTGATGGGCTACGAGTCGCTGTGCTATGCGTTGTACGACCAGCGCGACCTGGTGCGGGCCATGGCAGACCGGCTGCTGGTCATGCAGGAGGGCATCCTTCGCACCATCCTGCAGTTCGACCGGGTGAAGGTCGTCTGGGGCAGCGACGACATGGGCTTCCGCACGGGGACGCTCATCAGTCCGAACGACCTGCGCGAGTTCGTGCTGCCCGGCCACCGGCGCATGGCCGAGATGGCGCACGAGCGGGGCCTGCCCTACCTGCTGCACTCCTGTGGCAAGCTGGAAGCCATCATGCCCGACCTGATCGACGACGTGAAGATCGACGCGCGGCATTCGTTCGAGGATGTCATCGAGCCGGTCATCGAGGCCAAGCAGCGCTACGGCGACCGCATCGCGCTGCTCGGCGGGATCGACCTGGACTTCATCTGCCGGGCCGACGAAGCGGCCGTGCGCCGCCGCGTGCGCGCGACGCTGGACGCCTGCCATCCCGGCGGAGGTTACTGCCTGGGCACGGGCAACAGCGTCGCCAACTACATTCCGCTGGACAATTACCTGGCGATGCAGGACGAGGGCCGGCGGTATTAGACACAGGGTTGAACCGCGAAGACGCGAAGGACGCCAAGTATCTGAAATTGAGGAAGAGGAACTTAGCGTTCTTCGTGTCTTAGCGGTTCAGATCGGAGTCGTCCATGGTATCACCCTACCGCACCCTGTTCATCACCGAGCGCGGGCTGTTCCACCAGCAGGCCGCGCTGCGGGACGCGCCGCCGGAGCTTGCCGTCATCATGCTCCGCCAGCCCGAGCGCGCCGAACTCATCGCCCACCTCGCGGACGCCGACTTCCTCATCAGCGAGCGCGCGGGCGTCATCGACGCAGAGATGCTGGCGGCCGCGACGCGGCTGAAGCTCATCGTGCGGCTCGGCTCGCTCGCGCACGATATCGACCGGGCCGCAGCGGAGGCGCGCGGCATCCGCGTCGTAACCTGGCCGCAGCCTGGCGTCATCTACGTCGCAGAACACCTTGTGCTGCAGATGCTGGCGCTGGCCAAGCGGCTGCGGGAGGTCGAGGCGGTCGCGCTCGCGGCCGGCGATTGGTCGCCGAGCCGCCGCACGGACGAGGACACGTTCGCATACAACTGGTCGGGCCGGCAGGATTTGGCCGGGCTGTGGGGTCAGGCGGTCGGCATCCTGGGGTTCGGGGAAATCGGCGCGGAACTGGCCCGGCGGCTGCGCGGGTGGGAGTGCCGCGTCAGCTATCACCGCCGGCGCAGGTTGCCCGCCGAGGTCGAATCGGAACTGGGCATCACGTATGCGACGCGGGACGAAGTGCTCGCGGGCAGCGACTTCGTGGTGAACCTGCTGCCCTACTTCCCCGAGACCGACCTCGCGCTGGATGCGGCCGCGCTCGGCCAGATGCGCCGGGGCGCGTTCTTGGTGAGCTGCGGCAGCGGAAGCGTGATCGATGAGGGGGCGCTGGCTGAGGCGGTACGCAGCGGGCGGCTGGGCGGCGCCGCGCTGGACACTTTCGAGTGGGAACCGTTGCAGGCGGATAATCCGCTGCGCCAACTGGCCTTGGAGGATGAGCACGCCAACGTGCTCTTGACGCCGCACATCGCCGCGGGTGCAGCCCGCGCCGGCGAACAGGCGTCCCGCCGCCGGGACTACGAGCCGATTATGGCGTATTTGCGGGATAAGCAGGGTGGTTTGTAGTGGGCGCAGGTGCGCCTTCGTTTGCAGGGGCTGAAGCCCCTACTACAAACCCAAGCCCTCACGCTACACCCTCACAAACCGGTCGGCGTCCAGCACAAACACCGTCGCACCATATCCCGGCATGCCCTTCTCGATCGGGTTCGCCTCTGTGCGCGGGCGGCAATTCGAGTTGATCAACGCCAACACATCGTCTACCTGGCTCTCCTCCACACCCACCAACAGCGTGACATTGCCCCTGCGGAAGAAGCCGCCCGCTGTGTTCATGCGGGTCACCCGGTATCCGCCACCGATCAACGCGCGCGTGACCTGGTCGGCATCCTCGTTCGCGACAATACTGAGTACCAGTTGCATGGCCTGTGCTCCTGTGTTGGATGGTGCGGACGCTGCGCCGGTTGCCTCGGGCGCAGCCCTGTAATCGGTGATGGGGGCATTGTCGCCCGCCGCGAGACGGGCAAACCGCTTGACCGGGAATGAGAAGACGGTCGCGCCGCCGACCAGAACTTCCAGCGGCAGCGCGGGCGCAGTCAGCGCGAGGTGCGCGGGCTCTGCGCCGGTTGGCGTCGGGTTGATGTAGCGTTTGCGCGTGCGGCAGGTCTTGCGGATGATATCGAGGACGGTATCGATCTCTTCCTCCTGGACGCCTGCCAGCACCGTGACGTTGCCGCGCGCCAGGAACCCGCCCATCGTATTCAGCCGGGTGAGGCGAATGCCTGCCTGGTTGAGTCGCTTGCTCAACAGGTCTGCATCCTCGTCCTGTATGATTGCGAACAAGAGGTGCATCATCGGAATCTCCCGTCTACCTGCCTCGTACCGGCAAGAAAAACTATTTTGTCCGCTTGACCGCCATGAAATCTTTTGCTATTATACCTGATAATAGGCGTGTGTGTCAAGTGTTTTGCTGCGTGGCGAACTGGGGGAACGCGATGGAAGAGGCTCCACAGGGACCGCGGGATAACCTGCTCCTGGCGATTCGTGCCCTGCTGCCCGCGCTCAACGAGCAGGAGCAGAAAGTCGGTCACTACGTCCTGGCTAACCCGGAGCAAGTGCTATACATGGCGATCAGTGATCTGGCCCAGCGCTGCGCGGTCAGCGATGCGACCGTGTTCCGCTTCTGTAAGCGCGTCGGGACGGACGGCTACGGTGACCTCAAGATTCGCTTGGCCCAGGTCCTTGCAGCCAGCCGCACCGTGGCCTACCGCGCGGTGGAGACGCAGGATTCGCTGGCCGAGGCCGCGCGCAAGGTCATCACCGCCGACATCAAGGCCCTCGAAGACACCCTGAGCGTCCTCGACCTGGCTGTGCTGGAGCGCTGTGCGGACACCCTGCTCGCCGCGCGCCGCGTGGATATCTACGGTTCCGGGGGCGGCGCAGTCGCGGCATTGGAATTGCAGTACAAGCTGCAGCGGGTGGGCGTGCGTGCGGTCGTACACACCGACCCCGAGATGCAGGTCATCTCTGCGACGCTGCTCACTTCGGAGGATGCTGCGGTCGGCATCTCGCACTCCGGCGCCTCAGACGAGGTCCACCATGCATTGTCGGTTGCCAAGCAATCCGGCGCACACACCATCGCCATCACCAATCACCCAGTCTCCCCCATCGCCGTGCTGGCAGACATCCAGCTCAGCACCGCGGCGCAGGAGGCGCTGGCGCACGGCTACCCGCTGGGCGCGCGTGTCGCGCAGGTCGCGCTGATCGACGTGCTCTATGCGGTCCTGGCGCAGAAGCGGCCCGAGGAAAGCGAACGCAGCCTGAACCGCATTGCCGAGGTGCTGTACCGCCGCCGCAAATGACCTTCTCCGGCAAATATTGTGCTTCGATTTTCGCTGACCCCTTGACAAACACCCTCGGATGGGTGTATAACACGTGTTAGCTAACACGTGTTATCTCGTACTTGACAGCTACCGCAGCATTTCTTTCTTCTCAAGGCGATTCTTCGCACAGGCGACCCGATGAAGCGTCCGACCCAGGCAGATGTAGCCAAACTGGCAGGCGTATCCCGAGCGGTGGTGTCGCACGTCCTGAACGCCCGGACGGACGGCCCGATCACCATCACGCCGGAGACGCGCCGCCGCGTGTTGGCTGCCATGGAGCAGCTCGGCTACCAACCCGATGCCGCGGCCCAATCCCTGCGCCTGGGCCGCACCCGCAGCGTCGGCGTCCTCATCCCGGATGCACACAACCCGCACTACTGGCAGATTGTCCAGGGCATCGAGAGCGAAGCCCAGGCCCACGGCTACGACCTGTTCTTGAGCAGCACCTCGCTTGACCCCGACCGTGAGCTCGCCGCTGTGCGTGCGCTGATGCGCGGGCGCATCGACGGCCTCATCCTGCTGTTAACCTATCGCGGCCTCCTCGACCCTGAGCTGCAGGTGCTGGTGCATACCCGGAATCCTCTGGTGTTGGTGGGCGGCGCGCCGCGCGCAGAGTGTCATTATGATGTTGTGCTGACGGGCCTGCCCGATGGCGCGGCGGAGATGATGCGTCACCTCATCGGCCTGGGCCATCGGCGCATCGGGCTGGTGTATGGTGTCGCGGCCCCCGAACTGGGCCTGGACCGCCTGAACGCCTACCGCGGCGAACTGGCCGCCATCGACGAAGCCGCCGACGATTCCCTGGTAGTGCGCTGTGGCCCGCGCCTGGAAGACGGCTATCAGGCCGCGTTGGAGTTGCTTGACCGCGAGCCGCGCCCTACCGCTATCCTGGCAATTAACGATTATTTGGCCCTCGGCATTCTGCGCGCGTGTGCCGACCGCGGCGTGCGCGTGCCGGAGGACATCTCCGTAGCGGGGTTCGATGACATCGAGGCTGCGTCCTATCTGGTGCCGGCTCTGACGACCGTTCGCACGAACGCTGAGGAACTCGGCCGGAGCGCGTTACGCCTGCTGCTCACGCGCATGCAACACCCCGACCAGGCGTGCCAGCAGGTCTGCGTGCCGTCCCAACTCGCCGTGCGCGGTTCGACCGGGCCGGTGGCCCAGCGGCAGCCCGCTGACCTGAAACTAAGCGTGGCTGCCTGACATGACATCGGCTACTGTAGGGGCTACCTGTGGGCGTCCCTCCGTAGAAGGCGCTCTCGAAAGGAGGTGATGGGCGAGCAAATCGCTATGTTGTGCAATTGACCTGTTGTCCGTTGTGTTTCACCGTACCTCACACCGCAATATCCTGAGGAGGAGTGTTTCAATGAAGACGCACAAGACAATTTGGGCGCTGATGGCATTGACGATCGTGCTGTCCATGCTGTTGGCCGCGTGCGCGCCTGCCGCGCAGCCCGCCCCCGCGCCCGCGGCGACGCAAGCCCCCGCTGAGGCGCCGGCTGCCGAAGAACCCGCGCCTGAGGAGGCGCCGGCCCCGACCGAGGCGCCCGCTGAAGAACCCGTCGCGGAAGCCACCCCCGAACCCGCGCCGGCAGAAGAAGAGGGCATGGCCGGTGATATCGTCGTCGGCTTGCAGAGTCAGGACACGCAGACCTGGCAGGCGCTGTGCGACGCATACACCGCCAAGAACCCGAACGCGAACTGCTCCGTCGAGCTGAAGCCCACCGAAGGCTATCAGGACTGGATTCGTACGCAGTTTGCCGACGCTAACGCTGAACCACGACCCTCCTGGGTCAACGGCAACGTGGTGGGCGATCTGCTGACGGCTAAGAAGTTCGTCAACCTCGAGGATTACCTCGACCGGCCCAACCCGTACAATAGCGACGCGCCTTGGCGCGATAGCTTTGACCAGACCGTCATGTCCCTCTCCCGCGACGCGACCACCGGAGAGCTCTACCACCTGAGCCTCGAGATGGTCAAGATCATCTGGTTCTACAACATGGATATCGCCGAGAAGATCGGCATGACCGAAGTGCCGAAGACCTGGGACGAATTGGCCGCTCAGATGGAAAAGGCCCAGGGCGAGGATGTGATCCCGTTCTGCATCGGTGGCGACTTCCAGGAGTTCTGGGAGATGCGCATCGGCTGGCTGGCCCGCATGTACCAGGATGGCTTCTACTGCACGCCTGACAAGTGGGAACTGAGCCGCTGCCAGGAAGGCGACTGGTGCTTCGAGAAGGGCGTGGATGATGTGTTCCCAGCATCCAACTGGGCCGAGGATCCGCACTATGACGATGCCGACAAGGTTCATCAGAACCAGGTTCGCTGGCTGAACGCTTTCCAGGAAGGCAAAATTGGGCCGAAGGATCCGGAATATCGGGCCCTGATGGAGGAGTTCAAGAAAGTCTTCAAGCCTGAGAACCTGCCGCCCGGGTGGACCGGCGTCAACGGCACGACCGCCTACTCACTGTTCCTGTCCGGCAAGTGCCTCTTCTGGCTGGACGGCGGCTGGATGATCAGCAGCTTCGAAAAGGATATCAACAACCTGCGTACCGGCAAGTTCTTTAGCGCCGGCGAGGGCACCCCGACCCCGACACCCGATCCCTCCTACAGCGGGATCCAGCCCTTCGAGTTCGGTACTTTCGACAACCCGAAGATGACCGCCGAAGAAGCCGCCTGCCCGTGGCAGCGCACCATCGAATGGCCCGTTGGCTTCTGGAGCGTGCCGGTCAAGTCGGCGCAGCAGAACGACCTCGAAATGGACTTTATGATGTTCGTGACCAGCCCCGAAGGGTGGGGTATCTACCTGCAGAACAAGCTGGACCCGAACAACCCGAACGGTGGCATCAGTGGGCCGACTATCGTACAGGGCGCGCAACTCCCGCCCGAGCTGGCCGCGAAGTTCGAGAACCTCAAGCCGGTCGGCAACACCGAGAAGACGACCGCCGGCAGCAACTTCTCCCGCGGAATTGGCGACAACCAGGAGATGGTGCGCGAGTGGGTGAGCCTGGCCCAGCAGTACTTCACCGACCAGATTGACCTGGACACCTACATCGAGCAATATGATGAGGTGCTCCGCCGGCCCGACCTCTGGCAGGGTATGCTGGATAAATCCCAGTTGACCGAAGAGGATATGCAGAACCCGGAGAAGAAGCCAGTTAACAAGTAACGCCATCCGGCTAATGCGTTAGTCAGTAGGGGCCGGGTCACCCGGCCCCTACCCACACATCAGGTGAGTCTTATGCGCCCAAACCAGTTTGTTACCCTTGTAATGCTCGCGGTCCTGGTACTTGGGATCGGGAGTGCGCTGCTCCCGCAGCCCGTTGCCGCACAAGGCCCGTCCTGGCAGTTCGAGGCCGACGGTTTCATCCATTCAGCCGCCGTCTCTGCGGATGGGCAGGCCATTGTTGTCGGCTCGCGCAATGGGATTGTGACGCGGCTGGACACGGCCGGGGAGCAAGTCTGGCAGCACGATGCCGGCGGGACAGTGCTGGGGCTGGGCATGTCGCAGGACGGCAGCCGCGTCATCGTCGCGACCGAAGGTCGCCAGGCCTTCCTGCTGGACGGTGACGGTAATGTCCTTTGGCAGAAGGATTTCGACTACGTGCTCCAGGGCGCGGCCATCTCCGGCGACGGTACCCTCATCGCGCTCATCCCCGACAAGGAAAAACGCGTGTGGGTCTATGATGGTGATGGCAACCTGCTGTGGGAGCAGTCTTTCAACGTCATCGCGACCGTGGTCGCCATCTCCGGCGACGGCCAGACCGTTGTTGTAGGCGCACGCGACGCGAATGTCTACCGATATGACCGGGCCGGCCAGCTCATCTGGAAACAGCAGATGAAGGGCGTCATTCGCGGCCTGGCAGTCAACACCGACGCTTCCTTCCTGGTTGCGGGCGACGAAACGCGGCGGGCCTTTGGCCTGGCCGGCGACATTCCCGCGGGCGCAAAGAACAGCATCAAGTGGACCGTCCAGACAGACGACAAGATCACCTCCGCTGCCACCACGGCCGACGGCCATGTTTCGGTCTTCGGCTCGCGCGACAAGAACGCGTACCTGGTGGACGGCGAAGGCAATGTGACCAGCAAGTTTACGGCCGGGGGTCAGGTCTTCGCCGTGGCTCTGTCAGCCGACGGCAACACCTTCGTGGTCGGCTCCGAGGACGGCAAGGCCTACGGGTTCAGCACCGGCCAGTCCGCGGCCGGTTACGCGGCCGGCTTGGCGCAGGCGCGGCTGCGAATGATCCTGATTCCGTTGGCCGTCGTCGCCGTCATTGCGGCCTTGGTGCTCTGGCTGGGCAAGACCACGACGGGCCAGCAGGTCTGGGAGAAACAGGGCGCCGGCCCGCGCCGCCTGATGCGCGAGATCTGGCGCGCCCGGCTATCCTACCTGCTGCTCATCCCCACCGTGGGACTGCTGCTCGTGTTCAACTACTACCCGGCCTTCTCCGGCCTCTTCCACTCTTTTACGAAGTGGAACCCCGGCCTGCCGACTAGGTGGGTGGGGCTGGCGAACTTTGAGGCAGTGCTGAACAACCAGTTCCTGCGCCAGGGCGTCATCAACGCCTTCATCCTGATTGTCACGGGGTACATCAAGACCCTGACCATGCCGCTGCTGGTCGCCGAGTTGCTCTTTCATCTGCGCTCGTCACGGGTGCAGTACTGGCTGCGCTCTCTCTTCATCTTCCCGATCATCGTGCCCGGCGTGGCCATCATCCTGATCTGGCGCAACATCTTTGACCCGAACATCGGCCTGCTCAACAACGTGCTCGCGGCCTTCGGGCTGATGAATATGAGGACTCCGCAGGCCTGGCTGGGCGATCCGCAGACTGCCATCTGGTCCATCGTGTTTATCGGCTTCCCGTGGGTCGGCGCGTTCGCGCTGCTGCTCTATTACGGCGGCCTGATATCGATTCCGACCGAGCTGTTCGACGCGGCCAAGGTGGACGGCGCGAGCGGCTGGCGGCGCTTTTGGATGATCGACCTCCCGCTGCTGATGGGCCAGATTAAGCTGCTGCTGGTGCTCGGCTTCATCGGCGGTATGCAGGAATTCAGCATCGTGTTCCTGACCACCGAGGGCGGTCCTTACAACGCAACTTATACGCCCGCGCTGGAGCTGTATTACCAGGCGATGCGTTTCAATAACTTTGGCCTGGCTTCGGCCATCGGCACCGTGCTGTTCCTTGTAATTATGGTCGGCACCATCATCAACCTGAAGTTTGTCCGCTCGGCCACCGAGTTTCAGGCGTAGCGGCAGGTGAGGCAACCCATGACAGATTCAGTTCGATCTACAGCGACACAGGCGGAGGCCGGGTCGAGCGTGCGAGGCATCCTGGGACGGCTGCGCGCCCGGCGGCCCGCGGCGGTCAGCAGCGGCAGTGCCGGCTCCAACAAGTGGAGCCAGGCCGCGCTCATACTCGCCCTGCTGTTTCTGCTCTTCCTGACCCTGGCGCCGGTGCTATTCATGCTGGTCACCTCGCTCAAGAACCGGGGCCAGATCTTCACGCAGTTCTGGGCCTTGCCCAACCCGCCCCTCTGGGACAACTACCGGCTCGGCTGGCAGGGCATGCGCACCTACATCATCAACTCGCTGCTGTTCGGCACCGTGTCTGTGGCCGCGGTCGTGCTGCTCGCATCTCTGACGGGCTATGTCTTCGCGCGGCATCGGTTCCCGGGCAAGGAGATCATCTACATGGCCATCCTGGCCCTGATGATGATCCCCGGCGTGCTGACCCTCATCCCGTCGTTCGTCCTGGTGCGCCAGTTGGGGCTGATCGACACGCCCTGGGCGCTGATTCTCCCGTGGACCGCGGGTGGCCAGGTGTTCGGCATCCTGCTGTGTCGTAGTTACCTCGCGTCCCTGCCGCAGGAGCTCTTCGAAGCGGGCCGCATCGACGGCGCGAGTGAGCTCGCTCTGTACTGGCGCGTCGCGCTGCCGCTCAGCTTCCCGATCCTGATTACGCTGGCGATCATGCACTTCGTCAGCGTCTACAACGACTTCATCTGGCCGCTGGTCACGATTACGAATCCCGATTATCAGGTGGTCGGCGTCGGCCTGCGCCAGTTCGTCAACCAGTGGGGCGTGGTGGACATCGGCGGGCAGATGGCCGGGTATGCCGTCTCCGTCATCCCGCTGCTGATCCTGTTCACGTTCGGCATGAAGTACTACATCCAGGGTGTGACCGCGGGCGCGCTGAAGGCGTAGAGCAAGTTAGTAGTAGGCGCTTCAGCGCCACAGTGCGTCTGTCCGGACATCGAAAAGCGCGCGCTATTGAGCATTGACAAGCTCGAACGCGTGTGCTATACAGAACGTCGCGGCGAGCCATACGTCCGCACCGCCGGCCGGCGGTGCGGACGGCACTACTGGACCCTGCAGTGTCGATGATCGCTAAGTGTTGCAGCGCTGCAAATTGCAACACTCAACTGCCGGCGACCGCCAAGTGTTGAAACGTTGCAACTGCAACACCCCTATCCTCGCTCATCCGTCGTCCAGAGGAGGCCCCATGTTCCGGCTGCGTGAACGGGCAACTCGTCCGTTCCTGATACTGTGCCTGCTCCTGGCATCCTGCAGCGCCCCGCCTCCCCCGGCCACCCCCACGCCCGCCTCGCCACCCCCCGGCGTTGCCAGTATTGCGACCCCGCCGGCCCCCATCGTCTTCACCTATGATTTTGCAGGCGAGGGC
>CAZTMA010000161.1:0-11285 GCA_964614645.1 uncultured Anaerolineales bacterium | reverse complement strand
GTCTATTATACGTTTCATGACGCCGCCGGTCGCGTCAGACTGGCTGAATAGTTACGATTACAGATTGCGGATTCGAGTTAGAGGTGCGAAAGGGAGACGCGCATGATTTTTGAGACGCTGGCGGTGGGGATGCTGGAGGTCAACTGCTATGTGCTCGGCTGCGAGCGTACGCAGCGGGCGGTGGTCATTGATCCGGGCGACGAGGCCCCAGCCATCCTCAGGACACTGCAGCGGCACGGGCTGACGCTGGACCGCATCCTGGCAACCCACGCGCACTTCGACCATCTGCTGGGCTGCCGTCCACTCATGGAGACTACCGGCGCACCCTTTTATGTCCATCCCGGCGACCGCCCGCTGGTCGCGGCCATGCAGCGCACCAGCATGGCCTGGTTGGGCTACGATCCGGGAGAGCCACCCGACATCACCGGTGACCTGGCCGCGGGCGAGGTCGTGCGCGTAGGCGACATCGCGCTGGAGGTGCGGCACACGCCGGGGCACTCGCCCGGCGGGGTCACCCTGGTCGAGCACGCGACACGGCGCGCCTTTACCGGGGATGCGCTGTTTGCCGGTTCCGTGGGTCGCGTGGACCTGGCCGGCGGCCACGGCCCGACGCTGACTGTCAGCATCGAGACGCAGATCCTGTCGCTGCCGGACGACTACGCGGTGCTGCCCGGCCACGGGCCTGCGACGACCGTCGGCCAGGAACGCCGGACGAACCCCTACCTGTAGAGAGACGAAACTATGGAACGGCTGGTGCTGCCCGAGGCGCTGCGCGCGGCGATCATCGACCATGCGGAGCGCGGGTGGCCCGAGGAAGTTTGCGGGCTGCTGGCAGGGCAGGCCGGCGTTGCGACGGAGTGGCACCCCGGGGCGAATGTATCACCTACCCCGGCCGTGGCCTATGAACTGGACGTGGACACGCTCTTCAAGCAGGTCGAGTTCGAGGAGGCGGGGCTGAAGCTAGTTGGGATCTGCCACTCGCATCCCCAGGGGCCGGAGACGCCCTCCGCAACCGATATCGAGAGGGCGTTTTATCCGGATGCCGTGTACCTCATCTGCAGCCTGGCTGAACGTGACCGGCCAGTGTTGCGGGGATTCCGGATTGTCGATGGGCGTGTCACAGAGGTAGCTATTGTAGGGGCGAGGTGACCTCGCCCCTACGTGTGTGTTCGGTAGTCTCACCGCACTGCACAGCCCAACGGCAGGCTCTCAGCGGTTACACAGTACTGCGCGCGTCTGCGACGCATGATACTCGTACACCTTGCCGCCGGCCTCGAGCAGGATGCGGTAGCCGGGCGTGATGACCTGCGCATACATGCGGCCCCGCTGTGCGCAGCCCAGGCTGGCGTCCGGCCAGTCCACCGCCTCAACACCCCGCACGGCAATCTGCGTCTCCGCAATCTTCAGCCGCCCTGCAAGGTCGGCGAGCGCGGACTTCACGGCCGGCTGGCGCTGACCGGTCTCCGGGGGGCCGTCCGGCGGCATGACCGTCCGCTTCGGCAGGTCGCGCGTCCGCGGCAGGCCCGCGCCGGTTACGAATATAGGAGCGCGGCCGCCCGGAAAGTTGGCGGGGAAGCAAGGGACCAGCCGCGCATTGTCCGCGCGGTAGATGTACTCCTGCCCTCCGGCCGACAGCACGATTTCGGTGCCCATAACGATGCCCTGGCTGGCTGGTCCATCCGTCTCCGTGCAGCCGAGCGACCCCACGGGCATCTCCGTCTGCTCTGCCGACAACACCAGCACCGCACCTTCTGCAGCCTTCAGCCGACGCGCCAGGTCTGCGCGCGCGACATTCGTCAGCAGCAGCACGGCCGGATCGGTGGAGAGTTGCGGGGCCGGCGGCGTATCCGTGGGCGACGGGGGCGTGGCCGTTGCAGGTTCCGCGGCCGGCGGCACGGACGAAGTTGGTGTGGGCGGTTCGGCCGGCTGAGCCGATGGCGTTGCCGTTGGCTGCTCAACCGGCGGGTTCTCCCCCTCCGGCGTAAGGTCAACAGGCCTGGTTGTCGGTTTCACCGTGTCCTCCGTCGCCGCTGCAGGCGCCCATGCAGGCACGACCGCACAGCCCGCCAGCGACAGCACAATGATGACTGTCACCGGCAGAAGCATGCGGCCATCCCGCAGATAGTCAAACATTTTCCTCAATACATCCTCCCCCGCGCTGCGCCAGAGACGCAACACGGCCATACCTGGCAGACGCTCCGACCGGGCAGGAGGTTCCGCGGGCGGCCAGCCCGTTACTGCATCAGGGCGGTAATGAGGATGCGGCGCAGGAAGTCCAGCCCGAACAGCGCGATAATCGGCGTCAGGTCCAGTCCGCCGAGGCTCGGAATGACCCGGCGCAACGGATTGAGGATGATGCCGGTGATGCTCTTCACCACCCGCAGCAAGTCGTAGACGAACGCAGGCAGGTTCAGGCGCATGACCAGCAGCCAGCTCCCGATGACCTCGATGAGAATCATCAGGCTGAAAAACTCGATGACCAGATTGATGACTGTGACAAGAGCGTAGTTCATTTCTCCGCCAGTTCTCCGAGAGCTTTCGAGCGTTGGTACGCGGCCCAGACCGCGCGCGAGATGACAGTGCGCAGGCCGCCCTTTTCCAGTTGGTAGAGCGCCTCCGCAGTCGTGCCGCCGGGTGAGGTCACCCGGTTGCGCAATTCGACGGGATGCACGCTGGTCTCCCGCGCAATGGCGACGGAGCCTTCGATGGTCTGGTAGACCAGCTCCTGCGCCACGCGGCGGCTGAATCCCATGTGCACCCCGGCATCGATCAAAGCTTCCATGAACAGGAAGACATACGCCGGGCCCGTGCCGCTGAGCGCGGTGGCGCGGTCCAGGTCACCCTCGTCGTTGACGTTGATTTCGCGGCCCAGGGCGCTCAGGATGGCCTGTGCCTGCCGGCGGCCCAGCTCATCCACATCGGGGGTGGCCGTCCAGACGGTGATGCCCTTGCCGACCTGGCCCGGCGTGTTGGGCATGGCACGGACAATCTTGGGGATGTCCAGCTCGCGGCGGAGCACGCTGATGGGCAGGCCGGCGACGATGCTGATGACCAGGTCGCCCTGCTCCATCTCGCCGCAGATTTCCGGCAGCACCTTCGACACGGTCTGCGGCTTGACGCTCAGCACGATGATGTGGCCGTTACGCGCCGCAGCACGGTTATCCGTGACCGCGCGGATGCCATACCGCCCGCGCAGTTCCTGGGCACGCTCAACCCGTGGCCCGCTCGCCATGATGGACTCGGGGCTGATGAGCTTCTCGGCCAGGATGCCCTTGATCATTGCCTCGGCCATCGCGCCGGAGCCGATAAACGACAGCGTGGTATTGAGCAGCATATGCTTTCTTGCTTACTCCTATGTTCGCTCGCCGAAGAGCGCGCGGCCGATGCGCACCAGCGTCGCGCCTTCCTCGATAGCGACCTCGAAATCATCCGTCATACCCATGGACAGGTGGCGCCAGGCCATGGCGGGATAGCGCCGGGCCAGCTCGGCTCGCAGTCGCGCCAGCCCGCGGAATGTGGGCCGGGCCAGCTCCGGGTCGGCCACGAGCGGGGCCATCGTCATCAGCCCCTCGATGCGCAGGCCGGGCAGCGCAGCAATGGCCTCGGCCGCCGCGGGCACTTCCGCAGGCCGGAAGCCATATTTGTTGGCCTCGCCCGCAACGTTGACTTCCAGCAGCACCGGTAGGACGGCGCCGCCGGCCACGCTGCGCGACAGCCGGGTCGCCAGCTTCACGCTGTCCACCGAATGCACCAGCCCAGCCCAAGGCAGCACATCCGCTGCCTTACGACTCTGCAAGTGGCCGATCATGTGCCAGACCGGGGACGGCGAGGACGCCAGGCGTACCTGGACCTCGGCGGCCTTCGGCCCGGCCTCCTCGACGCGGTTCTCCCCGAACAGCCGCAACCCTGCGGCATACGCGGCAAGGATTACATCCACCGGCTGCGTCTTGCTGACGGCGACGAGGGTCACGTCCGCCGGATCACGGCCTGCGCGGGCCGCCGCAGCAGCGATGCGCTCTTGCACACGCGCACTGTTGGTGCGGAGCACAGACTCGTCCACTTCAGCGTCCATTCTGGCGCAGCGCCAGCAGTGCGCCGAAGTGTCCCGTCCGCCCGCGCTGGCCGCGATAGGAGAAGAAGTCCTCCTGATGACAGGCCGTGCACAGCTCCGCCGTCTCGATCTGCCGGACGCCTGCGTCGTGCAGCAGCGTCCGGTTCGCGGCCCACAGGTCGAAATGGTGCCGCCCGCTGCGGTGCCGCGGGAGAAGTGCGGCGGGCCGGTCGAAGGCCGCGTGGACTGCGTCCACCACGTCATCGCCCACCTCGTAGCAGCACGGCCCGATGCTCGGCCCGATGGCCGCGACAATGTCCGCGGGACGGCTGCCGAACTGCGCGACCAGCTCACCCACCGCGACTGCGGCCGCGGCCTGCACCGTCCCGCGCCACCCGCTGTGGATCACTGCAGCCGCGCGCTGCACCGGGTCGTAGAGCAGGATGGGCGTGCAGTCGGCGTAGCGCAATAGGATGGGTACAGCGGCATCGCTCGTCACCAGCGTATCGATCCCCGCAAACACCTGTCCCCGGTCTCGGGCATGGACCCGCTGCACGTTGGCAGTGTGCCGCTGGTTCGGGCTGACCAGTTCATCTCGCTCGAAGCCGAACGCGGCGCTCACTCGCCGCAGGTTTTCCTCGACTGCCTCCGGCGCATCGCCGGTGCCCTTCGTCAGGTTCAGGCTGGCCCACGGCCCCTCGCTCACGCCGCCATGCCGCGTCGTGATGCCGTGAACGACCTCAGGAAAGGCGTCCAACGACGCGAAGGTATAGTAGGCCAGCCCGTTGTCTTGATGCCGTATCACACAAACCCCTCGGAATCTACCCCGCGTAACTCGTAGCGCAGGGCCTTGTGCCCGTCAGAACGCCCAGAAGGGGCGCTGCTACCCTTACACCGACAGACACTTATATCAAATCCATAGGCACAAGTGCCCGGCACACGCCGCAGGTCAGGCATTCTTCGTCGCCAGGGGGGCAGCGGTGGCCCGGCCGCTCCTGCGCAGCCAGCCGGACTTCGTAGCGATAGAAGCTCGGCGTCACGCCGGACTCGACCACATCCCACGGCTGGGACTGGCCTGCTTCGCGCGGACCGAGAAACTCGACCGGCGACAGACCCTGCTCGGCCATGGCCGACCAGAAGCCCCGGACGGTCACGCGCTCCATCTCCCACAGCACCCGTGCCAGCCGACGGTCGCCCCGCGCCAGCACGCCCTGCACTTCGGCCCACTCCGGCGGGTCCGCATCCACGGTCACGCGATGCTGCGCCAGCGCCTTCTTGAGCGTACGCTGCCGCGCGGCCACGATCTTCGCGGGCGTCATCGCCATCCACTGAAAGGGCGTATGGGCCTTCGGCACGAAGGGCGTGGCGTTAATGGCAACATTGCGGCGGAAGATCTGGCGCGCCTTGAGCGTCAGGTCAACGATGCCCTGAATGTCATCGTCCGTCTCCGTGGGATGGCCGACCATGTAATACATCTTGAGCTGCGGGAAGTTGAGCACCTGCGCCAGCTCGACCGCGGCCAGCAGGTCGTCCTCACACTGCGTCTTGCCGATCACCCGGCGCAGACGTTCGGTGCCCGCCTCCGGTGCAATCGTCAAGGTCTGCGCGCCGCTGGCGGCCAGAGCCCGCACCAGCGGTACGCTGATGGGGTCGGTACGCATCGAGCTGACGCTGATGCGCGCGCCCATCTCCTGCAGCGCGACCGCCAGGTCGTCGATCTGCGAGTGATCCGAGACCGCCGCAGAGACCAGGCCGATGCCGGGTGGCTGCGCGCCAGCCGGTCCGCCGTGCGCGAACACGGGCAATTGGCGGGCCAAGCCCTCGCGCGCCCACTCCAGGATGCGCGCCAGGGGCTGCTCGCGCGGGGGCCGGTACACATAGCCTGCGAGGCAGAACCGGCAGCCCCGGCCGCAGCCGCGCGCGATCTCGATGAGATGCCGGTTCGGGAATTCCGAGTCGGGCGTATAGAGGCACGAAACCGGCTGCATGCTCCCGGGGTCCCGCACCCACAGCCGTGCAACTCTGTCGCCGTGCTCTGCGCCCATCCGTGCAGGGAGGTAGAGGCCCGGCAACGCGGCCAGCGCCGCCAACTGCGGTTCGCGCTCCGTGCCGGCGTGCTCCACCAAGATATCCGTCAGCCGGGGGAGCACCTCCTCCGCTTCACCGATGACCATTGCATCGAAGAAGGGCGACAAGGGCTCCGGGTTCATGCTGAGCGCGGGGCCGCCCGCAATGAGCAGGGGCCGGTCGCCCTCGTCCATGAAGACAGGCCCGGTCGCGTCCGACCTCACATCCGTGAACATCCCTGCGTGGCGCAGCATCGCGGCCACGTGGAAATAGTCCATCTCGAACGAGACGGTGAAGGCCCAGACGTCGAACTCGGTGACGGGCAGGCCGGATTCGAGCGACACCAGCGGCAGCCCAGCCGCCAGCACCTGCTCATCCCAGAAGACGCGCTCGCATACCACATCGGGCCGCGCGTTCCACATCCTGTAGAGAATCTGCAAGGCCAGGCTCGACATGCCCACGCTGTAGCGGTTCGGATAAGTCAACGCAACCCGGAGCTTGCCACCATGATCCTTGCGGACGGTGCCCGTCTCCCGGCTCAAGACCGCCTTTGCGGCTGCAATCTGCTTCCACTGTGCCATAATCAACGATTCTACTGCAGCCGGTAGGCCCACGTCTGCAATTTGGCGACCCATTCGGCCGGAATCAATTCCCAACCGTGCAGCGCGGTCACGACGACGGCCGCCGCCTCGCGTCCGGCATACCACACGCGCAGGGGCAGGAAGATGCGGGCCGTCTCCGTGGACGTGGGGCTGGTCACGGCGTCGATGCCCGCGCGCTCGAACAGCCAGCGCGCCCGGAACAGGTGCAGCGGGTGGCTGACCAGGATGGCAGTACGCCAGCCGCGGCCGACCATCAACTGCGCGGTGGCCTGCGCGTCCTCGACCGTGTTCGAGCTGCCATCCGCCAGGAAGACCAGGCTGTCCGGCACGCCCAGCTCCACTGCGAACCGCTTGCAGACGCTTGCAGCCGATAGCGGTTCATCCTTGAAGCCCCCCGTGCAGATAATATGGGGGGCATAACCGACCTGCCAGAGGTCCACCGCGCGGTAGGTGCGACTGGTCAGGTCGGAGCCCGGCCGGCCATCCGTTTCCACGCGTGCGCCCAGCACCACGATGGCGTCCGCCGGCCGCGCATGATCCTGCCGGCCGAGCCGATCCACCTGAAGCACCAGGAATCCGAAGCCAATCAGCGTGAGGATGCACAGCACAGCAAGCGTGCGCAGGACCAGGCGCAGGAATGAACGCATGCCGTTATTATATCATGGGATAACTCAGAGCAACTTCTTGGCGCGATATCTGTTTAAGTAATAGAATATAGACGACTCATACTGTGATGTGCAAAGGACTGAGCACTATGGACCAATCTTCAGAGACGAAGGCGGCGTCGCCGGCGTCGCCGTCGACGGCCTCGTTTTTTGACCGCCCGGGCGTCCGGGTCGAGTCGGTTCCCATCGGGCAAGGTGTGCCGCTGGGCATCGAAAGCGTATCGAACACCGACCTGGGGCTGGGTGGCGCGTACGGCACCTGGGGCGCATGCTTCGACAATGCCTCGCTGCCGGATGTGATCCAGAACCGGCTGGGCCTCCCGCTGGGAGATGGGGTGCTCAACCTTTCCGAGTTGGGCTTCGTCTGCCGCCACCACGTGCCTGACCTGAGCGAGGAACAGCACGTCGAGCTTGAGGTCCAGGTCGGCGCGCGCTTCCTGCGCGAGGCTGCCCGCGCGAGCGGCTGGGAGCCTGCCGATGTGGATGCGGTGCTGATCGGTATTACCGTGCCGGCTGCGCCCGACTACGTAGAGCGCATTGCGCGGCTCGCGGGCATCCCCGAACAGGCGCTCAAGGTCACCATCCACAAGGCGTGCGATGGCTCTGTGGCCGGGCTCAACTTGGCGCTCAACCCCGGGCTGCACGTCGGAGAAGATGTTTCGGGCAACCTGGCGCAGACGTTGCTAGGCAAGAAGGTGCTGGTCGGCGGCATCGAGGGACTCAGCCGGGTCATGTGGCACACTCAGGACCGGCAGGCGCTCCAGCTATTCGGCAACGGTGCGGGCGTCATCGGCCTGATTCCCGGCGAAACGATGCAGTTTCTGGCGGGCGAATCCCAGGAAGTGTATGACGTAGATGGCGTGCTGCAGGTGCGCATGGCCTATCCCCACTCCGGTCGCCGCATTGAGGGGCAGTCGCTCATAGAAGTCGCGCAGACCGGGCTGCACAGTCTCCGTTTTGCCGGGCTGATGCACGAACCAGACAACAGAACCGACGCGGTAGTCATGGCGGGGCCGATGGGCATGGTCAAGCTGTTCGTCCGCAGCGGCGTCTCGACCGTGCGCAGCGCGTATGCCGCGTACCGCAATCGTATGGCGCAGCTCTCCATGCCGGGCAAGGACATCGCTGTGACCTTTGTCCATCACGCGAACTACAAGATCAACCAGCTCAAAGCCAAGCAACTCGAAAAGGAAGGCATCCGCATCCCCATGCCGTGGTTGTTGAGCGAATTCGGCAATGTGAGCGCAGCCTCGACGATGATGGCCTTCCTGCGCAAGCTGAAGACCCTGAAGCCGGGCGACCACGTGCTGTTTGACGGGTTCGGCGCGGGAACTTACTATGACGTCGTGGCGGTGGAACTGGGACGACGCCGTCGCTAAGTTGCGCCCAAATGAGCACACGCTCGGGGCGCCTGACCTCCGGTCAGGCGCCCCGTTTTTGTTCTGATCACGCCACGTTGGAACCTTGCTCACATGGCCTGCGTCATGTGCCGTAGTAGTATGCACCGGAAAAACAGCTATCTTTGTTTTGTGAGGAGAAATCATGCAACGTATGAATCGAGCCAGCCTGCTGGCATTCGTAGTGCTGGCACTGCTGGTCAGCGCGTGTGGCCCAAGGGCCGCGCAGCCTGAACCACAACCGACGGCTGCACCCACCGTGACCACGACTGAGACAGACGCCGTCAGCCCGCTGCCGCTGCCCACCGCCGCGACCGATGCCGAGAGCCCGCTGCCGCCGCCCACCGAGGTTGTGACGCCCACGCCCACCGTGCCGGCGTTTGAGATGGACACGTTCCGCGATGAGGTCACGGGGTTCGAGATCGATTACCCGGTTGGCTGGACCATCATCGATCCCCCTGCTGACGTGAAGGCGAACGCCTTCATCTACAGCGTGACGCTGCAGTCCTGGCCGCTGGAGGAGCCGGGCACGCAGGGCATTCCAGAGGGCGGGAGCAAGATGGACATCAGCATCACCAAGGAAGGCGCGGAAACGCTTGAAGGCGCGCTCGAAATCTATCGCCAGAGCCAGGCCCAGGCGGAGATACCGGTCGAGGTCGTCTCGGAGGAGGAATTGGAACTCGCTAGCGGGCTGAAGGGTGCGCGCTTCGAGCTGGAGAACTCGCAGGGAGAGACGTACCACACTTTCGTGACGAGCCTCAACGGACATCTAATCATCCTCAGCGGGCTGGGAGATGTCGCGGTGTTCGATGCGATGGCTGCGACGCTGCGCACTGCACCGGTGGAATGAGCGCGGCGCCGCACGAGCGTCCTTGACGGGTCGCCTTGCCTACCGCATAATGCACGCAACGCAAACGAGGAGGCAAAGATGACTCTGGAGAGCCTGTTCAACGTGTTGACCGGTGGCCGGCAGGCGGAAGATGCCGAACAGCCCGATACGAATCCGCTAGGCGCGCTTCTGGGTGGCAGCGGCGGCTTGGACCTCGGCGGAATGCTCGGGGGGCTGCTCGGCCGCGAGAAGGCGGAGGCTAACGACGACGAGGACAACGACCTCGCACAACTAGGCCTCTCGCCTGCAATCCTGCAAGCGGGGTTGACGCTGGTGCTGGGTCGGCTGAAGGACGGCGACAGCTCCGCAGCCGGGGGACTCGACCTCGGCGCGCTGCTCCGGCAGGCAGGCGAGGAAGACGAGACTGACGAGGAAGCTGTAGCCGCCACAGGCCTGCCCGGACAACTCGCGGCCCTCGCCGGCATTGACCTGGACGATGCCCTTAAGGCCATCCAGACCATCCTGGCCCTGCTGGCGGGCAAAAAGCCCACGACCCGTAAGCGCTCCACGACGAGCAAAAGCAAGGCCAAGACGACCCGCAAGAGCACGACACGCAAGAAGGCTACCACCGCTAAAGCTACGACGCGCAAGGCTGCAACGAGTAAGGCGACGACGAGCAAGGCGCGCAAGACCAAGGAGTCCGCCGCATCCGGCGCCAAACGCAGCAAGACCAAGCGTGCCACAACGAAGAAGGATGCTGACGACACCGATGAGCCGAAGCGGGCCAAAACCTCGCGCGCCAAGTCCAAGACGACCTCCAAGGCCAAGCCTGCGAAAACTACGACCAAACGCACCACCAGGAAAAAGTCCCTGGGCGAGACGCTGGCGCTGCCCGCCGATATGGTGGATGTGCTGAAGAAATCGGATGACGAGTAGATGTGCATCAGGAGGCCAGGTCGGCCTGAAAAAACGCATTGACTTTTCGCACCACTGAGCATACAATTCAGTTGCCCATATCCGGCAGCCCGTTGGAGCGCTCACACTGCACCGGTTGGCAGCGTTGCCCGCCCTTCATGTGCAGCCCCCGTTGAGCCACCCCACGTGCTACATGACAGACGGAAAGGAGCCATAGTCTATGCAACTCAGCATCACCGGCAAGAACCTCGAAATCAACGACAACCTCCGCAAGTACGTTGAGAAAAAGATTGGCCGGTTGGATCGCTACCTGCCCAACATCATCGATGGGCGTGTGGAGCTGACCGTGGATGAAGGTGCGCGTGCTGCCGAAGATCGCCAGATCGCGCAGGTAACGCTCCGCACGAAGAACGCCATCCTGCGGGCAGAAGAGGCCTCGGGCGACATGTTCGCCTCAGTAGATGCCGTCTTCGAGAAGATGCAGCGTCAGGCCGACCGCTACAAGGGCAAACGGTGGGCAAAGCGTGTCGAAGCCCCGGTCGCAGAGCCGGCAGACGCGGAACCGCTCGAAGAAGAAGCTGCAGAGGGCGAGGAAGAAGAGCATCTTGCCATCGCGCGCGTCAAGCGCTTCCCCATGACGCCGATGGATGAGGCCGAAGCGATCGAACAGATGGAATTGCTGGGGCATGACTTCTACGTGTTCTACAACGTGAACGTTAATCAGATCAATGTCCTTTATCGCCGCAAGTCGGGCGACTA
>CAZTMA010000160.1:0-11362 GCA_964614645.1 uncultured Anaerolineales bacterium | reverse complement strand
CTCGACCCAGGCGTGGGCTGTTGCCAGCACCCCACGGACCAGCTCGATGGATGTGACTGACAGGTAGACGTCCTCCCGGCCCAGCATGCGACGCACCTCCGCCTCGTGGCGGTGGCCGGTCGGCGCAAAGGAGCGCACTGCGCCGGCGCGCTCCGGGTGATGCGAGGCTGCGTTGGCAGATGCGCCGCCCTCCGATGACCCGGCCTTCACGTCCACGACGACCGGCCGGTCGGTCCGCAGCAGCCCCGCGCGCACGAGCGGCAGCAGCGCCATATTTGCGGCGGTCGCGTTGCACCCGACGCCGCTGACGTGGTGGCTCGCCCGGATGGCGTCGCGGTTGGCCTCCGGCAGCCCGTAGGTGAAGCGCGGCAGCCAGTCCGGTGCGGCGTGCCCATGGCCGTAGGTGCGTTCATAGTCGTTGGGATCAGAGAGGCGGAAGTCGGCGGAGAGGTCGACGATGGTCGGGGCCAGCGTCGCGAGTTGCTCGATGCGGCGCTGGGCCTCGCCGTGGGGGAGGGCGAGGAAGAGGACGTCGCACGGGGCCAGCTCGCTCAACGACGTGAAGCGGATGGCCTGCCGCCGGCCGACGGGTCGCAGGTTCGGGTGGAGGCTGTGGACATAATCACCGGCGTGCGACTCGGAGGTCACCTGGCCGACCGTCACGCAGGGGTGGCCGGTCAGCAGCCGGAGCAGCTCGCCGCCGCCGTAGCCGGAACCGCCGGCGATGGAGACGATGGCCTCACCCCCCTGCCCCCCTCTCCTGACCTGCGGGTCAGGAGAGGGGGGAGTTCGCGGCATGCGAGGTTCGAGGGTCATGGCCTCACCCCCTCTAAGCTCCCCCTCTCCTGATGCGCCATCAGGAGAGGGGGTTGGGGGGTGAGGCCCCGCGCCGTACGGAGCACGTACGCCGCCACGCGGCCGGGGATGTCGACGCCGGTCGTGGTGATGCTGTTGCGAAATTCCATCGTATGGTTGACCTCGTTGACGAGCAGGCCGCGATCGGGGTCCTCGAGCACGTCGATTGCCAGCACCCCGCCGCCGACCGCCTGCGCAGCCGTCCGGCAGAGTGCGTCCAGCTCCGGGGTGACGGGGCAGTTGCTCGCCGCACCGCCGCGGGCCGTGTTGGTGATCCAGTGGGCCGAGTCCCGGTAGATGGCGCCGATGGTCTCATCGCCGACGACGAAGGCGCGGATGTCGCGGCCGGGCTTGGCGATGTACTCCTGGATGTAGTAGATGCTGTGCAGGTACGAGCCGAGGACATCCTTGTGTTCGAGGATGGCTTCGGCGGCGTCGCGGTCGTTGACGCGCGCCAGCAGGCGGCCCCACGAGCCGACGATGGGCTTGAGGACGGCGGGATAGCCCAACTCCTCGATCGCGACCAGGGCGGACTCGGGCGTGAAGGCCACGCGCGTGCGGGGCTGAGCCACGCCGGCGGCGGCGAGCGCGGCCGTGGTCAGCAGCTTGTCCCAGCAGGTCGCGGCGGTGGCATAGCGGTTGACCGTCGGGATGCCCGCCAGCTCGAGCAGGCGCAGCGCATAGAGCCCGCGCGCTGCGCTGACCGAGCGTTCGAGCACCACATCGGCGCGGATGGGAAAGGGCCTGGCGGCATCGGCGGGAAGGGGCAGCACCAGGTTGTCGTCGTTCACGACCTCGACGTGCGCGCCGGTGGCCTCGAGCGCCTGCAGCAGCAATTTCTCTTCCACACGGATGCGGGACACAATCACGGCGACCGTGGGCGGAGCGGCAACGGATGCGTTCATTCGCCCCAGTCCTCCTGTTCCTCCGGCGCCAGCTCGAGCCGCAGCGGGTCGAGGCTGACGACCTCCAGGTCCGCGCCGCACGACGGGCAGGGCACGATCTCGCCTTGCAGCGGGTCGCGCAGGTCCACAGGTCCTTCACATTCCGGGCAGAGAACTTCGGTTGTCATGGTGTTTCCTCCAAGTTGAGTAGTGAAATGAAAAAGCCCCTCCGGCCAGACTGGCTCGGAAGGGCTTTGCGGGCATGCTACAGGGTGCGCGCTAGCGGCCTATCCAGACCTCCAGTCCGGCAAGCTGGTCAACTGCTTCTTAGCGCGCTTCAAGTTGTGGAACATGCGATCCCTCGGTAATGGTAATCGGTTAACAAAAAGCCCTGCCAGGCATCCGGGGCCTGACAGGGCTGCTGTGCTGGGTTGCGTTAGCTGTCTAGCGCATGCACAAGCGGCCGTCCCTGCAGGCCAGGGAAGGCTTCTTGGACTTGGTGCACTTGGACAGCGATTGCGATGGCATATTCTATGTACTCTCCGTTACGTTGGCCGCATTATACACGGTCGCGAGGATGTGTCAAATCGGGAGAAGCGGCGAGAGGGCACGGTGGAATAGAACGCTGATCGAACTGATCGAACTGATCGAACATGATAAAAATCTATCCGAATACTCGTAGCCCAGGGGCTTGTGCCCGTCAGGACGCCCACAAGGGGCTATACTACCCCTTTTTCGGATAGACAGTAAGATAGAAAATCATGAAAATCAGTTCGATCAGTCCAATCAGCGTTCTATTCCGCCTTCCCCTACTCAGCGCCGGCCATGATCGCGGTGACGGCGGAGATGAGGGTGTCGCGGTAGCGGATGCCCTGCGACCACTGCGCGCCGGGGGAGGCGACGCGCGAGTCGACCTCGTTGCGGCCGAAGATGGTGTTGACCGGCATCCCCAGCCAGCCGAGCAGCCACGCGATCAACGCGGCGGCTGCCTGGAGCTGCTGCGCCGTCGGGGCCGCGGCCTGGAAGTTGCCGGCCAGCGCGATGCCGATGCCGTCGGCGTTGACCTGGCTGACGAGCGTCTGGTCGATGACAGCTTCCAGCGGCTGGGTCCAGTGGATCGTGCCGTCGCCGGTCACGAGGAAGTGGTAGGTGATGCCGTCCTGGCCACGGGCAATCTGCGCGGTCGCAAGACGCTCGGGCGTCACGTCGTCGCGCGTGACAGTGTGGTGCACGATGATGCGGCGGATGGCCGACAGGCCGCGCTGCGGGACTGTGCTGCCGGGCGCAACGGGCAGCGTCGTCCGGACGTCGCGCAGCGGGGGCTGGCCGGCGGGCGTAAGGGGCGGGGTCTCCGAGCGCAGCTCCGCCTCCAAGATGGCGGCCTGGGCCGCCAGTGCACCGGCCTGCCCGCCCACGCTGGTGATGCCGGCCGCCTGCGCGTCCAGCGCGAGCGCCTGGCGGACCGCATCCTGCCGCCGGGCGTCGAACTCGCCCACAGCCTTTACCCGGGCCAGGACCTGTTCGGCGGCGGCGCGCAGCGCGGCGGCGTGGCTGCGCAGCGCAGGCACGTCGAGCGGCGTGTCACCCGGCAGCCGCTCCAGCGCCACCTCCACCTGTTGCAGCCGGGCGAGGATGGCCTGGACTTCCTGCTGGCCCGGCGCGCCGTCCGTGGCGCCGGCCAGCCCGTCGAGCGTCGCGCGAGCGGCAGACAGCGCGGCCGTGAACGCGTCCACCTGGCCGCCGGCTGCGTCCATCTTCTGCCGCACCGCGACGACGCGCGCCAGCAGTTCGGCGAGTCTTTCGGGCGTCGGAGTTGGCGTTGGCTCAGGGGTCGGGGGTGGCGCTGGCTCCGTGCGCAGGGTCGCAATCTTGTCCATCAGCAGGATGGGACGTTGCTCGTTATCGACGCCGAGGTGGCGGAAGGTCTCCCACAGGCCCGCGTGGCCGACCTGGTACAGGCAGCCGCCCATGACATAATCATCGCGCACCATCTCTGCGTTGTACCACTGCAGCGACTCCCAGTATTGCTGCTCGGAGACGGTCTCGCCGCGATAGAGCCAGCCGACATCGCCCGCCGGATCGTTCGCGTGCTTGTACATGCGCGCCAGCCCGGCCTCGGTGATGATGAGCTTGTGCCGGTCGCCGTGCTGGCTGCGGATGCCATCCATCACGGGGCGGTAGTAGAGGCAGGCCGTCTCGGTGCCCGTGCGCGGCATCATCGTCGGCCAGCCGTACTCGTGGAGGGCGAGGTAGGTGTAAGCATCCAGCGTGCGGGGGAACCACCGGGAGATGTCCTCGCGGGCGGTGAAGTTGCCCGCGGCGAAGCTGAACGCAACGGCCTCCAGGCCCGAGTTGTGCATCCGGTTCAAGAAAGCCACCTGGAACCGGTCCAGCGCAGCGTAGCGGGCCTGCGTCTCGGCGTCGGGCTGCCGGTCGCCGAAGGAGGCGGGACCCCGCACCGGCTCGTTGAGGCTCATCCAGGCATCGATGAGCAGCCGGTTGTTGCTCCCCCGCTGGCCGGCAAGCTGGAAGTCGTAGTTGATGATCCGCTCGGCGAAGGCCGTGCCCGCGCCATCGGGGTCGGGGCCGGTCAGCCAGGCGGTCTGCTCGGCCAGGCTCACGAACAGCCGGCCGATGACGAAGGTCTCGGGCGACAGCTCCGACCGGATCTGCTGGAGCAGCGTGCGGTCGCCCGCATGGACGAGCATGACCGGCGGCTTGACCTGGCGCAGCGCGTCGCGCAGGAAGGGGACCGTCGTGTTCTCGACATAAAAACCGAGCTTATTCATGCGGCTATGCCTCCTTCCCGGCATCAGCGGCGCCGGAAAGACTGTCCGGCGGCGGGGTAGTCTCTTCGCACGGCGCAGACGGCTGTTCGCCGGGCAGCGGCGCCATCACCTTCTCAGGGGCCGGCATGAGGCCGGGCCGGAGAACGTGCGCAGGCGGCTGCCAGCCATCGGGCATGGTCCATTCATCGGGGAAGGGGAACTCGTCCACGAAGACCTGGACTGCGGCCATGCGCGGGCTGAGCCCGGCCACCGCGCTGCGGGGCTGCGCGCCCGGCCACGGGGTGTTCCGCGCGACCAGCTCGTCGAGCAGGCGTCGCGTGTCCGCCTCGTCCGTGCCTGCCAGCCGGTGGACATCCACGCCGGCCGCACGGAGCCGTGCCTCGTCCTCGCCGGTCACGCCCGCGTCGCCGCCGACGATGGTCACGTGGCGGGCGAGCAGCGCGTCATCCACCGAGAAGCCGGCGGTCGTGCGGAAGTGTTCCAGGTAGGCCTGCGCGCTGCGCCAGTCGGCCTGTGCCCAGGCGCTGCCGCCCCGGTCCCAGAACAGGAGGTAGTGCTCCATGCTCCCGGCCGCCGGCCGGCCCTGCTGTACGGCCTCGATTTCGTCCACCAGGTCAGCGTACCACTGCCGCCCGGTCTTCCAGTGCTCGCCGGGACAGACGGTGGACCTGGGCCAGACGTCGCGATGTCCCATCACGCGTTCGAGCGGGACCTTGTACTCCTGCATGAGCCACGCGGCGAGGTGCGCCGCGCTGCGCAACTGCGCGGGCGTCGGAACCTGGTCCTCCGGCGCACGGGTTTTCCCATCGTAGTCTTTCGTCATCAGGCGCCCGATGAGGCTGATGGCGATGCTGTAGTCGTTGGGGTCGCCGCCCACGTGGTAGGAACGGGTCGATTCGCGCTGGCCCTGGTAGATGACGCCGTCCGCCCCAACCAGGAAGTGATAGCCGACGCCCGGCCACTGCGCCTTGATGAGGTCGCCATCGGCATCTCGGCGTTCGCCGTAGACGTGATACTGGGCGATGCTCTGGACCGTCGTCGTCTTGGACGTGTCGGTATGATGGACGACGATCATCGAGATCGGGCGGCTGCGGGGCTCGTAGGGCGGCAGCGTCGGATGCTTCGGGAGCTTGTCCACCATGTCCACGACCGCGGGTTTCGCCACGCGGCCCGGCGTTGCCCCGGCCAGCTCGTCGCGCAGCCGCTTGATCTCCGCAGCCTGGGCTGCGTTCTCGGCCTCCAGCTGGTCGATGCGGGCCTGCAGGCCGGGGATCTGCCCGACCTGTGCGGCCAGCCCGGCGTTCTGCGCCTCCAGCTCACGCACGCGCGCCTGCAACTGCGCAATGAGAACGTTGGGGTCCCGGTGCGCGTCGAGGATGGCCTGCACCTGGGCCAGGAGCGTCGTCTTGAAGGCCGCGCCCTGCTGCCACTGGGCGCCCGGCGAAGCGACGTTCTCCAGCTCGCGGCGGCCCACGACCTCAGCCGTTGTGAGGTTGAACCGGCTGAGCAGCCAGGCGATCAGGCCGGCGGCTGCAGCAAGCTGCGCGGCAGGGGGCGCGGCCGTCGTGAAGTTCCCGGCCAGCGCGATGCCGGCGCCCTCCTGGTTGATGGCCGCCTTGCCCGTCTGCGCCGGGACGACGTCCAGCGCCTGCGTCGCGTAGACGGTCCCGTCGCCCGTGATGAGATAGTGGTAGGTGATGCCGGGGCGGCCCTGGCCCACCTGCGCCTCGGCCAGCCGTTCCGGCGTGATATCGTCGCGCGTGGCCGTATGGTGCACGATGATGCGGCGGATGGCATCGAGGCTGCGCTGCCCGTAGGGCGGCGCGGCGCCGGTGGGCAGCTGCCCGACCCTGTCCACCATCGCCGGCTGGGGAACCGGCCCGCCCGGCGTGACCGGCAGGCTGCCGACCGCATCCTCCAGCTGCTTGACCTGTCCGGCCAGCGCGTCGAACTCCGTGCGGAGCGCGGCGGGCTGCAGGGTCGGAGCATCGGTTGCCAGTGCCTCCGCTGCCTGGCGCAGCCGGGTCGCATCGGCGACCGGCGCGGCCAGCGCCGCGATGGCGGGCTGCAGGGCTGCGGCGGCCTGCTCCAGATCGCTGACCTTGCGCTCCAGGACCGCGACGGCGTCCTCCTCGACGGCCCACTGGTAGCGGTCGGCGAGCGCCTGCCGGAAGTCCTCGATGACCGCCGCCTTGCCGTCGATGCCCCACCGGTCGCCCGCCACCTGGGGCCAGCGGTAGAGCAGCAGCGCGCGAATCTTCTCCCTGTTGGCCCGGTTCCAGGCGTCGATTTCGCCATAGGCCGCGCGAACCCAGCCCGTATTCCGGTTCTCCCAGGCCTGGTCGCCCTGGTTGGACTCGGTGATGTAGACGGGCAGGTGGCGCATGGCCGGGGGGATGACGGCCATGAAATCCTGGTACACGCGGAAGTGGAAGCGGCGGTTGGCGAAGCGCGCGTCACCCATCTTTTCTTCGGACCGGATCAGGTCCGCCGCGCTGCCGTGGGTGTAGGCGTGCAGGCTGATGCCGTCCAGGTTGGCCGCACCTTCAGCCCCGCCGACAGCGGCCAGCGTGTCGCGCAGGTAGAGCACCCAGTCGCCGTTCGGGTTGCCGGGGTAGGTGAGCAGGATGTTCCACGGCGCGGGGCCGGCGACGAGCACCTGGTCGTTCTCATGCCCCGGCACTGCCTTGATGGCGGCCCGCGCGCGGCGGTAAGCATCCGCATAGCGCGCGGGGGTGATTTCCTCGCCCTGGCGGTCGGGGCTCTTGGGCTGCGGCCAGGGGAGGCTCCAGTCCCAGTCCGAGCCGGGCCATTCGATGGGATGGTTGGGCTCGTTGCCGATGATCCAGATGTGGGCGCCGCTGGACGCACGGACGAAGTTGGCGCAGCGGCGGGCAAAGTCGGCGTAGAACTGGCTGGGCGGCAGCGTACCGGTCGGGTTGTAGCCTGCATTCAGCCGGACGATGACCCCGAGGTCACGGTCGGAGAAGCGGCGATAGTCAGCGCCGCCCTGGTCGGTCGGGTTGAACCCGATGGCTTCGGTGACCAACACCCACCCCGGCACGCCGAGGTCGAGCATGTGGTGTTCGCCGCCGGGATCGTGAAAGCCGTAGATGTAGAGCGAATCACGCAGGGGACGCGGCATAGGGACTCCGATCTCCAGTCAGACAGCGGGAAGGGTGTGCCGCCGGCCGGCCACCCACAGCGACCAGTAATGATGATATGCCGGTCGCGCGTGCGGGACTGTGAGCGAGGATACTGTGAACGGGTGAAGAGGGGAACAGGTGAAGAGGTGAACAGGTGAAGAGGTGAAGAGGTGAAGAGGTGAACGGGTGAGGAGTTCGCATTTGAGAATGCGAACTCCTCACCGGGGACTGTCAGGATGTGAGTTCGATCGTCTCGCCGGCGGCGAGCGCCAGGGTTTTTTCTGTGCCGTCGAAGGGGGAGGTGAGGCGGCAGGGGCCGCCGCGCTCGGCGGTGATGCGCAGCCAGGTGGTCTTGCCGCTTTCCCGGCGGGCGGAGACGAGGAACGCACCTTCTGCCCGCAGGGTGTCGAACGAGACATCCTGCCATGCTGCGGGGACGGCCGGGAAGATGTGCAGGCTGCCGCTGTAGCTCTGCAGCAGCATCTCCTGGATGCCTGCGGCGGCGGCGAAGTTGCCTTCGAGCGTGAACGGCCGGTAGGTGAACTTCGAGTAGCCCCTGCCGGTCTGGTCGCCGTTGCAGTGGAAGCTGTTGCGCAGACAGAAGGCCGTGCTGAAGATCTCCAGCGCGCGCTCGGCGGCCTCGCCCTCGCGGCCACGCGCGGCCAGGCTGCCGAGCCACGCGTAGCTGTAGCCGCACCACAAGTCCGGGCCAAGGCGGTCCAGCTCCGCCAGCGCCGCACGAATCGTGCGCTGGGCAGCCTCGCCGTCCTCCCAGCGGACCAGGCCGAGCGGATGGATGGCCATCAGGTGCGAGAAGTGGCGGTGCGACTCGGGGAGCGGGTAGTTTGCTGCTACGAGAAGCCGCCCGTCATCGCCGGTCGACAGCTCCGGGAACTCGGACAGCACGGTGCGCCACCCTGCGGCCTCCGTGTCCAGCGCGAGCTCGCCGGCCAGCTCAGCGCTCGCGGCCAGCAGCCAGCGGATCAGCGCCAGGTCGTAGTTCGTGAGCGTGCGGAACCACGCCTCGAACGTGTTGTCGTTGATCTCGGGCGACGAGGAGAGGGGCAGCGTGCGCCTGCCGTCGCGGTCGCGCTCCTGTGACACGGCCTCGATGAACGTCGCAACGTCCCGGAGATACGGGTAGGCGCGCTCACGCAGGAATTCACGGTCCCCGCTGTAGCGCCAGTGCAGATAGAAGTGGTGCGCGAGCCATGCGGCCGTCGTGGACGAGAAGGAATACTGCACCCACCCACCGAGCGGCGCGTTGTTCAGGTCGGCCACGCCGGGCACGTTCAGGCCGGGCAGGTCGTACCAGCGCTGCGTCCAGGCTTGGCAGTTGGGCCGGGTCTCCCACAGCCAATCGAGGTAACTCAGCCCTTCCTCAAGGTGGTTGCCGCTGTAGCACGGCCAGTAGGAGAGCTGCGTATTGAGATCGTGGTGATAGTCGCCCTTCCACGGCGGCAGGCGGCCCGTGTCGGCCGTCCACGGTCCCTGGAGGGTGATGGGCGGGGAACCCCGGCGGCTGGCCGAGCCGAACTTGTACTGCTCGAGATACCACTGACGTTCCAGCGTCGCGTTCGGCAGCCTCACGACCGACTGCGCCCAGTAGGCATCCCACCAGGCGGCATGTTCCGTGTAGAGCGCGTCCCAGCCGGCGGCCAGCGCCGTATCGACGCGTTCCTGCGCCACCGCCAGCACATCCTCGCCTTCGTAGGAAGAAGCTACGGTCCAGGCGGCCAGCCAGGGCGCGTTGCTGTCACGTTCGGGCGCGCGCCAGGCCACATACACCGCAAAGCGGAACCCCACCCTGCCCTGCTGCACGAACGCGCGCCAGGTCTCCCCGCCGCTTTCCTCGGGCGGGGGATAGCCGAGCTGCGAAAGCAGCCCACCCTCGAGGGAGTTGTTCTCCTGCTCCCGGCCGCCTCCGAACGCGGGCGCGATGAGCTTCAGCTCGACGCGCGGTGCATCGTGGAGCGCGATCATGCCGACGGGCCGCGCTGCATCCACAAACACCTGGGCGACTGTGGCGCCGAGGTGGACGGTCGCGACAGCATCTGCGACGCGCAGGATCGCCTGCTCGAAGCGGCTGCCCCGGACGGTGAGCTCGAGGCGGCCCGCCGGAATCTTGGTGGGGTAGGGCCGGGCATACGCGCCATCGTAGATGCGACTGATGGCGCCCATGTTGCCCTCGATGCGCCAGCGCCGCAGCTTGGCATAGGAGAAGTTGGCGTCCTCGAATTCGGGCGGCACGCGCAGGTCCCAGAGGTCCGTCCGGTCGAGCGAGATGTTGAGCGGCGCGCCGTCGCCCCAGACGAGCGCGCCGAGGATGCCGTTGCCCAGCGGCAGCGCCTCATCCCAGGTCAGCGCGGGGGTGGTGTATTCGATGGTGTGCATGAGGCCTCGCTTCTTACTCGTGACCTGCGTCGGGTGCGCAGCGGGCGCTGAAGCGCCTACTACAAACCTCTGGACTCGCGTCGGGTGCGCAACGGGCGCTGAAGCGCCTACTACCAACCCTTGACACGCGCTGGGTGCGCAGCGGGCGCTGAAGCGCCTACTACAAACCCTTGACACGCGCTGGGTGCGCAACGGGCGCTGAAGCGCCTACTACAAACCTTTGACACGCGCTGGGTTCGTAGTCGGCGCTTCAGCGCCCCGGATGCCCTCTACGATCGGCGTGCCGGCTTCACGACTCCGGCAACGCGGAGCGCAGTGCGGGCCTGACGACGTACACGCCGCCGGGCACGGTCGCGAACTCGGCATGCGGACCTGCAGCATACAGGCCGATCAGCACGCCATCGACCGATGCCTCCAGCGGGACGGCCGCGCTCACCCGGCACGGGTTGCCCAGGCGGGAGCGGATCACGGCCTCGACGAGCCGGCCTTCCTCCCAGCTCAGGTCCACCTCGAAGCCGCCGCGCGCCCGCAGCCCGGTGATGTAACCGGTGGGCCAGACGGAAGGCACGGCGGGCAGCAGGTCCAGCCCGCCCCGGTGGCTCTGCAGCAGCATCTCTGCGACGGCAGCCGTATAGGCGAAGTTGCCGTCGATCTGGAAGGGCGGGTGCGCGTCGAACAGGTTCGGGTAGACGCCGCCGCCCCGGTGCATCTGCGTCTCGGTGGTCTCGACCAGGGTCAGCAGGTAGCGGATGAGGCTGTACGCGTGGTCGCCATCGAGCAGCCGCGCCCAGAGCAGGATCTTCCAGCCCATGGACCAGCCGGTCGACTCATCCCCGCGCAGCTCCAGCGAGCGGCGGACCGCTGCGGCCAGCTCCGGCGTGCCGTCGGGCGTAATCTGATTGCCGGGGTAGACGCCGAACAGGTGCGAGACGTGCCGGTGGTGCACTTCCGATTCGGGCAGGTCGTGCGGCCACTCCTTGAGCTGCCCCCGGCTGCCGATCTCGTAGGGATAGAGCCGCTCGCGTGCGGCGATGAGCGCGTGGCGGAAGTCCGCGTCCACGTCCAGCGCCTCGGATGCCGCGATGCAGTTCGTGAATAGGTCCCGGATGATGGCGATGTCCATCGTCGGTGCGGCGCTGACCGCCGCCCGCTCGCCCTCGGGCGTGATGAAGTCAATCTCCGGCGAGACGCCGGGCGCCGTGACGAGGATGGGCCGGCCTCCCGGTCCGACGCGCGGCGGCGTGCCGGGCGGGAAGCTGGCAGGCGCCTCGACGAGCCAGTCCAGGCAGAACTC
>CAZTMA010000159.1:0-11375 GCA_964614645.1 uncultured Anaerolineales bacterium | reverse complement strand
ATCGCGTCCAAGCCGCCATCGACCATCGAGGCCATATAGCAAGGCCGCCATGCCAAGGCCGAAGCTGCGCTCTTTAACGGGTCATCTCGGCAATCCGCCACACCATCTCGGCGTAGTTCAAGCCCGTGGTCCGCACCGCCTGAAAGAAGCCTGCCTCCGGCGATAGGTCCGGGTTGCAGTTCACTTCGACGACGTAGGAGTGCTCGTGCGCATCGACCCGCATATCTACGCGCGCATAGCCGCGGCAACCGATGACTCGCCAGGCAGCGAGCGCCGCCTCCCGAATTCGCTGCGCGAGCCTGGGACTCACGTCAGCAGGACAAAGCACCGGTGTGTGGCTGTATTCGAACGAACCGGCATCCCATTTGGCCGCAAATGAAACAATCTGCTCGTAGGGATCTGAGAAGTCGCGAAAGTCTATCTCGGCCAGCGGAAGCGGCTCGGGCGGCTCACCCCACAGGCTCACGTTGAACTCGCGGCCGGCGATGAACCGCTCTACCAACGCGGCCTGCCGGTAGCAGGTCGTAATATGCTCGACCTGCGCCTTCAGGGCGGGGGAATCGTGCACGACCGCATCCGGTCCGATACCCAAGCTTGCGTCCTCGGCCACCGGCTTAACAATGACCGGGAAGCCCAGCGCATCATCGACCTCAGCTACGTTACGATACAGGCGCCACGGTGGCGTGGGGATCCCAGCGCGCCCGAACAAGCGCTTGGCATGCGCCTTATCGATGGAGCGCGCGAGGGCAATGCCATGGGACCCGGTCAGCCGATACCCCATCGCCTCCAGCGCCCAGGCGATGCGCGCCTCCTCGAAGAGCCGGCCCTGCATCCCTTCGCCCAGGTTGAAGACCAGCCAGTCGGTTGGCGGATAGGCTGCCAGCACCGTCTCGACGTCTGCATGGATCGGCACACGCCGCACTTCATACCGATGAGCCAGCGCCTCAGCTACAACCTGCGCACACGCAATCACGCCCTGCTCCGCGAGCATATCGTGGGGCTCGCCCTTGATGAGGGCAGGGCTTTCATTGTACAGGACCAGAATCCGCTTCCGGCTCATTACGTCTCCGATGCCAGGGTGTCACGGCGCGTCTTGCGCAGCCTGCTTCAATAACAGAGAACTGTCCTTTATCCATTATCATATAGAAGAGATTAAAGCAAGGAGTGATAACCCATGTACATGGTCATGCTCGTGCTGGATGTCCCCGAAAAACTCGACGCGGTGCTGGATGCCTGGCAGGCTGCCGGGGTCAGCGGCACGACGATCGCTGAGACTGCCGGCGTCCACCGGCGGCGTGTGCGCCGGCCGCGTGTCCCGGCACCCTACGCCATCGGCGGATCAGAGCTGGCGGGCCACGAAGGCAATTACACCCTCTGGGCGATTGTACCCGACGAAGAGGCCGTCCAGAGATGCCTGGCCCAAGCCGAAAAGATTCTCGGCGACCTCGATGGCCCGGACACGGGCGTGCTGGCTGCCTGGCCACTGGCCTGGGTGAAGGGTGTGCCGCTCAGACCGGCTGCGCCTGAGAGTGGGGAGGGCGCATGGTCTGGCTGATCTTCATCGGCAGCGCTGCGGTGATTGTCCTGGCCGCGACGCAACTGGCACGCTTCGGCGACGCCATTGCGGTCCGCACGAAGCTCGGGGGCATGTTTGTCGGCACGCTCCTCCTGGCCGGCGCCACTTCCCTGCCGGAACTGCTAACTGCCATCAGTTCCCTGCGCCAGGGCGTACCGAACCTGGCCGCCGGCAACATGCTGGGCAGCAATATGTTCAACATGTTCATGCTGGCCATCCTCGATATGCTGTTCCGGCAGGAGCGCATCCTGCGCCGGGTAGCGACCCGCCATGCCCTCACGGCCAGCCTGGCGACCCTGTTGATCGGCACAACCGCCTTCTTCATTCTGGCGGATATCGATGTGCAGATCGGGTGGATCGGCCTGGACAGCCTGGTGCTGCTCGCGATTTATGTCGCGGCTGTGCAGCAAATCCGTGCAGCTAATCCAGTCGCGGCGGCAGTCCCTGTAACTGAGGCTGAGCTGGAGGGCGTACCTCGCCTGTCCCTGGCGCTGGCAGGGTTCTTTGCGGCCGCCGGGATCCTGGTCCTGGTCACGCCGCAGTTGGTGAGCAGCAGCACCGAGATTGCCGAAATGACCGGGCTGGGCGCCGGTTTCGTCGGCACGACCCTGGTCGCAATGGTCACGTCCCTGCCCGAGATGGTCACCACCATTGCCGCGGTCCGCATCGGGGCGTTTGACCTGGCCGTCGGCAATCTGTTCGGCAGCAACGCCTTCAACGTGGTCACGTTGAGCCTCAGCGACTTCTTCTATACGCAGGGCCGGTTCCTGGGCGCGATTGACCCGGCGTTCGCGCTGGTAGCTCTGCTGGGGCTGATCCTGACAAGCATGGGGCTGATCGGCAACCTGGCGCGCATCGAACGGCGGCTGCTCCTGCTGGAGGTCGACGCGTTGGCGATCCTGCTCGTGTACCTGGGCGGACTCTGGTTCCTCTATACACGCGGGATCGGCGCTTGAGCGCACAGCGCAGGACGCGACAGGGGGAAAGCTGAGCGCTTCAGCGGCCCAGGGGCCAGAAGACCAGTATCAGCGGAACAGCGACCAGCAGGACTACAACCTCCAACAGCAGCCCCATGCGCCAATAGTCACCAAACTTGTAGCCGCCCGGCCCCATGACCAGCGTATTCGACTGGTGGCCGATGGGCGTCAGGAATGCACAGGATGCGCCGATGGCGATGGCGATGAGGAACGGGTCCGCCGATACAGCTAATCCTTCCGCCAGGCTGATGCCGATCGGCGCGGTCAGCACGACCGCGGCCGCGTTGTTCACCAGGTCTGACAGGAACATCGTGAAAACCAGAACGATCACCAGCACAACGGATGGTGTAAGCTGGCCGGCGACGCGCAGCAGTCCATCGGCAATCAACTGCGCACCGCCGGTCGTCTCCAAGGCCTCGCCCACCGGGATCATCGCGCCCAACAGGATGATGATGGGCCAATCGATGCTGGCATACGCTTCCTGCAGCGAAACAAAGCCGCCCATGAGCAGGACGATGACCGCGGCAACGAAAGCAACCTGAACCGGAACGAGCCCCACCGCAGAGAGAAGCAGCGCAGCGCCGAATACCACCAGGGGAGGGATGAGCCGCTGCGGCCGTCCGATGCGCAGCTCGCGCTGGGCCAGCGGCAGGCAGCCCAACGTAGACAGGACATCCCTGGCTGTGGCAGCCGGACACTGCAGCAGCAGCACATCGCCCGCGCGCAGACGAATGCGGTCAAGTCGAGCGCGCAGGCGCAAGCCCTGCCGTGCAATCGCCAACAGGTTCACGCCGTGCTGCCGCCTGAGGTCGAGGCTGAACGCGGTCTCGCCCACCAGCAGCGCATTGGCAGTGACCACCGCTTCCACCAGCAGGACCTCGTCCGATTCCAGGTCGGCCTGCACGATGCGCTCGCTGCCGACGAGTTCAAGCCGCGCCTTGGCGACCAGGTTTTTCAGACTCTCGGCATCTACCTGCAGGAGCAGAATATCACCGGCCGCGAAAACCGTCGCAGGCGGCGGAGGCAACTGTCGCAGCCCATTGCGCACCAGGCCCAGAATGTTAATGCCGTTGTCGACCAGCGTGTTGATGTGTGGCAAAGGGTTACCGACCAAGCGCGAATCCTTCGGCAGCCGTACCTCGGTCACATACCTTTCGACCTCGAAAAGGTCATTGGCCGTGGCCTGTCCGCGGCGCTTGGGGATGAGCCGCCAGCCGACCAGCACGATGAAGAGCAGCCCGACCAGGGCAACCCCCAGGCCGACCGGTGTGAAATCCAACATGCGGAACGGGGGCGCGCCCGTCTGGGTTCGAAAGGAGGCGACGATGATATTTGGCGGCGTGCCGATAAGGGTGGTCATGCCGCCGAGGAGCGAGGCGAAGGCCAGGGGCATGAGGAAGACCGAGGCCGGGATCGCTTTCCGGCGGGCAACCTGGATGGCCACAGGCATGACGAGCGCCAGCGCACCGATGTTGTTCATAAAAGCGGAGAGCGCCGCTACGATGCCCGTGAGCGCGGCCAGTTGCACGGTTACGCCACCCCGGAGGCGCAGCAGCCGCTCACCGAGCAGGTCCACCACGCCGGAGTTCTGCAGGCCGCGACTGATGACGAGCACCGCGGCCACGGTAATGACAGCTGGGTTACTGAACCCGCTGAAGACCCGCTCGGTCGGGATGAGGCCGGTCAGCGCGACGATCATGAGCGCCAGCAGAGCCACGACGTCATAACGCCAGCGCCCTGTCACGAAGAGAATCAGGGTCAAAAGGAGGACGCCGAAGATGATTCCCTGTTGGATGGACATCGTCAGTTCCTCTCCGACTGAGACTCAGACCGCGAGCGCGCGAAAGTCTGGCACGGTATGAAAGGTGATGAGGTTGCCGTTGTGCGCGTTCGCGGCCCGCTCGTCGCCGGAGCGCGAGAGCACGTGCAGGTCTGCGCCATCGATGACCATGCTGGCATAGTGCCGGGCCTGCCGCGGGCTGGCCCCGACAGCCAGCAGCCCGGCAAAGCACCAGTCGATGCAGTTGCGCGAGTAATGGAGCTGAAGCCGGTGCCGCTCGTTGTTCGGCAGCCCATAGCGGTCCACCGGCAGCCGGTCGGCGCGGGTCATGCTGTCCGTAGCCTGCGAGCTGAGAAGCCAGAACAGCGCAGTCACCTCGTCGTACAGGATGTGAAACTTCATCTGGCCGCCCGGACAGGGCATCAGCACCACCGTCTGACCAGACGGCGCGATCTCCGGCAGCGTCAGCAGCGTACCATCCTTCTGCTCCACGACTTTCGCAATCGCGGCATAGCCGGTTCCGCCCGTGTGGCAGCGCGCCCACAGGTGGAAGGTGCGGCCGGAGGGGTCATACCAATAATGATCGGGGTCGACGAACTGTACGACGTTGGTCTCCAGCCAGCCAATCGGAGCCGACGAACGGCCGGGCGCCACGGCCACGGCATCGAAGCGGCGCGATTCAAAGAACGGCACGGCGACATACCGGAGTTCCTCCGTGCTCACGAGGTCCCGGAAGGCTACCGGATTGGCGAAGGTCCAGTTCTCCCGCCGGGTCAGGTCAGCGTCGACGCGGCCGCGCATCAGGATCGGCGCCAGCACCGAGGGCGTCCAGCCCCGGACGTCGGTGTAAAGCAGGCGCTCCATCACGAGGTAGACCTGGCCACGGGCATAGTGCACGTTACAGGGCGCCTGGTGCCAGGTCTCTCCCTCCGTCAGCCGGACCGGCGACCGCCAGGTTGCGCCGTCATCTTCCGAGCGCATCACAACCAGGTCGCCGTCCTGCCCGAGGATGTAGACGGACGAGCCAGCGACGAAGGGCCGCGCATGCCAGAAAGGAAAGTCGGCCCGCCAGGTCCACGTGCGGCCATGGTCGTCGGAGGTGAAGACCTTGCCCTGGTTGTGCAGGCCCATGTCGCCGGTGCGAGCCTTGGGGCCGGGCAGGGCTGCGACGCCAGGACCACCGATGTCGAGGGTGGCGATCAGCCGCCCGCCAGGACAGCGGCAGATGCCCGGGCTGTAACAGAAAACGGCGGCGGGGTCAGGCGATTCATAAACAGTCATGTAGTTGTTGGCGAGCGGTGTGGGCATCTCAGGCTCCTGAGCGAGTTGCATCTGACTACCTACAGCTGCCAGTATATCACGCCGCAGATGACGCGCATCAGAGGCGCGGTGGACACACGAGCGGCCAAAGAGTTAGAATGAGTGGAGACCCACCGGAACTGACCAGAAGGAGGTCGTATGAGCGCACCACTGAAGGTTGGAGTCATTGGCCTGGGGATCCTGGGCGAGCAATACGTCCGGTTCTTTCAGGAGCATCCCCAGACGCAGGTCGCAGCCGTGGCAGACATCCGGTCCGCACAGGCTGAACGCATCGGTGCCGCTGCGTCCGCAGCGGCCTTCACCGACTTCGGCGACATGCTGAAGAAGCAGGCGCTGGACCTGGTCGTGGTGGCCACGCCCGACCCGTATCACCGCGACCCGGTCGTCGCCGCGCTCGAAGCGGGCGTGCCCAACATCATCCAGGAGAAGCCACTGGCGACGACCGTCGAGGACGCGCTGGCCATCTGCGAAGCGGTGGAACAGCGACGCGCGAAGCTGTTCGTCAACTACGCCAACCGTGCCGCGGCCTATGACATCGCCACGCGCTATGTCATTCAGCAAGGGTTGTTGGGTGAGGTCGTGTACGGCGAGGCGCGCCTGGACGACAACATCATTGTACCGCTCGGGCTGTGGGGGGAGCGGAGCCAGGAATGGGCCGCAGGGTCCTCGACCGCGCACTTCCTGTTGAGCCATGTGATAGACCTGCTGCGGTACTACTTCAGCCCGGCAGAAGTAACGGAGGTCTATGCCATCAGCCAGGCGACCGTGCTGGGCTTCACGCCCGACCTGTACGACGCGTTCCTGACGTTCGACAGCGGGCTGCGGGTGCGGGTCAAAGCGGAATGGATCAAGCACATCGACGAGTTGGTGGAGTTTTACCTGTGTTTCTCGGGCCGGGACGGCACGCTCATCTGCAACAAGCGCGGGGGGTTCGGCACCGAGTCGGGATGGCGAGCGAACCTGGCCGACACCGTATCGACGCAGGATCTCCTGGTGCACAGGGAGACACTGGACGAGCGGGGGGCGCGGGTAGCAGCGCGGGTCAACCGGCCGGAGCCGACGACCGGCCAGCTCTCCGCGAGGGTGGCGAAGCTGCAGCCCAGTCTGGAAGCGCGCGGGCCGTCGGCCGGCGGACTGATGGCGCTGGTCGGGCACTTCGTCGATGCGGTCCTCGAAGACACACTGATGCCCGCCGGGTGGCGCGCGAACGGCCCGCTGCCGACACATGTGGATGGGTTGAGACAGACGGAGGTAGTGGCCGCCATCCTCCGGTCGGCCACAGAGCATCGCGTCGTGCCCGTGCGCTAGAGCGATGCACCCGCAGCAGCCCGTCACCGGGAGGCAGGAATGAACGATGAATTCGATGTGATCGTCGCCGGGGGCGGGGTATCGGGCGTGACAGCCGCCACGGCAGCCGCACGCAACGGTGCGCGCACCCTGCTCATCGAGCGCCATAACTGCCTCGGCGGCAGCCTCACTGCGGGTTCCGTCGGCCCCATGATGACCTTCCATGACGGGCTCGGCCGCCAGGTGATTGCCGGCCTGGCCCAGGAGATCGTGGACCGGCTGGTCGCGCTCGATGCCTCGCCGGGCCATATCTCCGACACCTCCGGCTACACGGCCACCATCACCCCCTTCGACCCTGAGGCGCTGAAGCTGGTGGCCCAGCGTCTGGTGCTCGAGGCCGGCGCGCAGGTCCTGCTGCAGACCTGCATCGCCGGCGTGGTACAGGAGGGACAGAGGGTGACCGGGCTCGAGGTGGAGAACAAGGGCGGGCGCAGCACCCTCCGCGCCCGCGTGGTCATCGACGCCACCGGCGACGCGGATGTGGCGGCCCGCGGCGGCGCAGCCTTCGTCGTCGGCCGGCCGACGGACGGCCTCACGCAGCCGGCCAGCCTCATGTTCCGCGTCACCGGCTTCGATCCGGCTCCCCTGCGCGCCTATGCGCACGCACACCCGGAGGACCTCCGCCTGGGACCGGCAGGCCCGGGCGGGTACGATCGGGAGCGGCTCCTGGCGGTGTGCGGCTTGCAACGCCAGCTCCGAGCGGCGCAGGCACGGGGTGAACTGCACCTGGAGCGCGACCAGGTGCTCTTCTTCAACACCGACCAGCCCGACCAGCTCTTCATCAACATGAGCCGGGTCACACGGCTCGATCCGCTCGATCCCTGGTCGCTGAGCCGGGCCGAGATGGCGGCCCGCGAGCAGGTCTTCGAGATCCTGCACTTCCTCCGCCGGCACATCCCCGGGTGTGCCGGGCTGCGGCTGATGGCGACCGGCGCGCAGTTGGGACTGCGAGAGAGCCGGCGCATCGTGGGCGCCTACGTCCTGACCGGCGAGGACTGCGTCCAGGCCCGCCGCTTCCCCGATGCCATCGCCCGAAACGCTTACCCGATCGATATCCACCAGCCCGATGGCCGCGGCAATGTGGACCTGTTCCTGCCGCCCGGCGAGACGTACGATATCCCCTACCGCTGCCTGTTGCCGCGCGACCACGATGGCTTGCTCGTGACCGGGCGGTGCATCTCCACGGATCACTGGGCGCATGGCAGCACGCGCGTCTCGCCCACCTGCATGGCCCTCGGGCAGGCGGCAGGCACCGCGGCCGCGCTCGCAGTACAGGCAGGCGTGCAGCCAAGGCAGGTCAACAGTGAAGCACTGCGCGGCCGGCTGTTGAGCCAGGGCGCCAGCCTGAACTCATAGGGAACACGACTGAAACCCACCCATAGCGGGGCGCGGCATCCTCAGATGCCGCCCGTTCGCATCTGAGGATGCGAACTCCGCTATGTACTGCGGTCACCCCATAGCATTGATGACAGGAGACCCATGCCGACCACGAAACCCGCGCCGCTGCTCTACAAGCCCGACTTCCCGGAGGCCGCCGCGCGCTGGGAGGCGTACCTGGCCGGCGACCTCATCAACCGCCCGGTCGTCTGCGTGACTGCGCCGAGGCCGGGCTACAATGTGCCGGAGCCCTGGCCCCACTATGGCTACCGGGAGAAGGCTTTCGACGACATCGACGGCCTACTTGACCGCGTGCTGGCGCATGCCGAGGCCACATACTATGGCGGAGAGGCCATCCCTGCGTTCTTCCCAAGCATCGCGGCCGACGAGATTGCCGTCTTCACGGGCGCAGAGCTGCGCTGGAGCCCCGACTCGCCCGACACGAACTGGGCGGTGCCGTACGTAGATGACTGGGAGGCCGCGCTCCCGCTGCGCCTGCACGAGGAGAGCCCGATGTGGCAGCGGATGCTGGCGCTGGTCCGCCGCGCGGCGGAGCGTCTGGCCGGCAGGATGCTCATCCAGCCCCTGGATTGGCACACCAACATGGACTTGCTGTCGGCCCTTCGCGGCCCGCAGCGCCTGTGCCTGGACGTGATGGAGCGGCCCGATGTGATCGACCGCGCGATGGCAAGCGCCCGCAGCCTGTTTCCGGTCCTCTGGGAGGCTGTCAGCACGGCAGGCCGCATGCCTGAGCGGGGTTACATGCAGGGGTTGTTTTCGATGAGGAGGGCCTCGATCCTCGCGTGCGATTTTGCGGCGCTCATCGGTCCGGACATGTTCCGGCGCTGGGTGCTGCCCGCGCTAGATGAAGAAGCCGCGCTCGTCAAGCACGCGTATTTCCACTGGGATGGCCCCGACGCGCTCAAGCACATGCCGAACCTGCTTGCCAGCCCCTACTTCCACACCATCGGCTACGTGCCCGGCAAGATTGCCGTGGAGGGCAGCGGCGACAGACATCCGCAGTATATCGAAATGTATAAGGCTCTCCAGGCCGCAGGCAAGTCCGTCCACGTCTGGGGCACACCGGGGGAGCTGATGTACATGCACCGTCATCTGCGGCCGGAGAAAACCCTCTATACGACGAGCGTTGCAAGCCAGGCTGAAGCCGAGACGCTGCTCGCCTGGTTTGCCGAACATACGTAGCAGCGTCGCCCTTCGCGGGCATATGGGTGGGCACGAGGCCCTGCACCACGCGGTGTCTTTCGCGCGCCTCATCAGTTAGCCTCCAACTGAATCGGCCAGGTGGACTAGAACCGGCTCGCCCACCTGCCTGATGCACCCACGCGTGACCGGATGTATGCTGCAGGCAACAGCAAACCCGCTCGGGCCTACCGGTCCGAACGGCGGAGCGAGCAAAACGCAGAGGAGGTTTGCGATGTTTGCCTTGTACGATCTGGACACAGCCATGAACGAATATCAGCAGAAGCTGCGCGCGGCGGAGGAAGGCCGGCAGGTCCGGAAGTTCGACCAGGGCTATGCCCGGAAGCTCGCGCGGCAGGTCACCCGCCTGGCCGGGCTGCTGCTCACCGCCCTGGGTCTCAAGTAAACCCAGATCGGTCGGACTATCTCATCAAGCCGATCATCTCCTGTTGCAGGGGCGAGGGTGCGAGCGATGCTCGCCTCACGCCCTTGCTGTTTTGTCAGAGACTCTACTGGAGCAAGCTGCCCTAATCAACCAAAATCACACAAACTACCCCTTGACACCTGCCCTTCTTGGTGCTAGTATGCACACAAGTTCACAGCCACCGCGGGCTCCTCTGATTGATTCTGGTTGTTTTGGGGTTTCCGATGATCGCCAGCCAACGCGCCGTTGTCATCCTCAATCTGCTCCGCGAGCATGGCGCCGTCAGTATCTCCGATATTACGGCAGCCTGTGCCTGCTCCGAGATGAGTGCGCGGCGCGACCTCAACCGCCTCGCGGCAGAGGGGCTGGTGCGCCGGACCCATGGCGGCGCGGTGCTCGCTGCCACGACCTCTCCCGCAGCCTCCCTCCCAGAGGCGACAAATGTCTCGCCTCCGGCCGCTCAGCGCCCCACCTACACTGACTTTGAGCAGCATGCTGCACTCGTCGACCGCTCCGATGTCGTCATCGTCACACCGGTCCAGACGGAGGCGTTGGACCTGCTTGTCCAGCGCGCGCAGCGCGCCGGCGTCAGTATCGTGGCTGAGTCCATTCCCTATCGGGGCGCCACCACGGTCATTGCGGTGGATGATTACCGGGCGGGCATTGAGCTGGGGCGCTGGGCCGGCCGGCATATGTTGGGCCAGAGGCCCGGGCCGTTTCGGGTGCTCGATGTCACCAGCATGCTGCCGAATGCAATCCTGCGCAGCCGCGGGTTCACCGATGGACTCCAGCAGGTGGCGCCGGGCTGCCAGGTATTGCGCGTAATCGGGCATGATGTCCGTGAGGCTGCGCGAGCTGCGGTGGCCGATGCGCTCGCAGTGAACGGCGAGATCGACCTGGTCTTCGGCATCAACGACGATTCGGCGCTGGGGGCGCTCGATGCCTGCCGAGCAGCCGGGTTGCCCGACGAACGGCTGACAGTGGTCTCCTTTGGCCTCGAAGGGGTGCCGACGCGAGATCTCCTGGCCGCGCGCGGACCTTATCAGGCCGGAGTCGCCATGTTCCCGGAGCTGGTCGGCCGGGCATGCATCGATGCAGCCGTGTGCGCCTATAACCGGTGCACGCTCCCCGAGCGGGTGCTCATGCCCTTCGAGATTCTCACTGCCGATACACTGCCGGACTATTACCAGCGGGACGAGCGCGCAGACACCTGGAACGTGCGGCCTGAGGCTTTGGAGCGGTTGATTCTCGGCAACGAACACCTGGCGCACCTGTCCTCGCCGCACGCCGCGCAGCTTCCCGAACACATTGGGTACGTGCAGGTCTTCAGCTCGCACGAGTGGTATCACAACGTCCAGGCCGCCATGCGCGCGC
>CAZTMA010000158.1:163-11583 GCA_964614645.1 uncultured Anaerolineales bacterium | reverse complement strand
CAGGCGGGCTTCAGCCAGCTCATGGAGATGTTCGGCCGGCTAGATATCCTCGTGTCCAATGCGGGCATCCTGATTGCGGAGGAAGTGGCCGAGTCCGACGCAGGTAAGTGGCGCGCGGTAATGAACGTCAACCTGTTCGGCTATTACCTCACAGCCCGCGAGGCCGCGCGCATCATGAAGCCCGCGGGCCGCGGGGCCATCATCCAGATTAATTCCAAGTCGGGCAAGAAGGGCAGCTTCAAGAACTCGGCCTACGCCGCGTCGAAGTTCGGCGGCATCGGGTTCACGCAGAGCCTTGCGTTGGAGCTGGCCGAGTACGGCGTGCGGGTCAACGCGGTGTGCCCAGGCAACCTGCTTGAGGGCACGCTCTGGCAGCAATCGCTGTTCGACCAGTACGCGCGCAACCAGGGGTTGACCGTCGAGCAGGTGCGCCAGAAGTATATCGACCAGGTGCCCATGAAGCGTAGCTGTACCTACGACGACGTCTGCAACGTGGTCATGTTCCTCGCGTCCGACCAGTCCAGCTACATGACCGGTCAGGCCATCAACGTGACCGGTGGCCAGGAGATGCGGTAGAGCCAGTCCTTGGGGTTTTGCACGAGGATAGTTGGGAGCGCGCAGGCGGCCGCATGACACGTTGCCTTCGCGCTTCCTTTTCGAGGCTCTCCGGCCAATTGCGGGAATGCTGGCGCAATGGCAGGAGATTTGGTAAGATCGGCTCATCTCATGTAGCGAGGTGTGCCGATGGCCGACTGTCAACTGCTGGGCGAACTCGTAGGTTTGCCCAACATCCAGGTGCTGAGCTACCAGCTCATCGGGACTGAGCGCATCGAAGTGCAGATACGGTCCAGTCTGGAAGCGGCGCTGTGTCCCGACTGCCAGCAGGTCAGTGCGCAGCTCCATGACACGGCTGAGCTGCAGACCGTGCGGGACTTGCCGATGTGGGAACGCCAGTGTTGGCTGCGTTATACGCCCCGCCGCTTTATGTGTGCCACCTGTCGCAAGACCTTTGTCGAACGTGTGCCGTGGCGCACGCCCGGTTTAGCCTACACGGTGCGCTATGCCCAGCACATCTACGAACGCACCCGCCATCAGGACATCGCCCAGGTGGCGCGGGCTGAAGGCTTGAGCCAAGACACGGTGCGCGCCATTTTTGAACAGGGGGCAAAAAAACGCTGGCCCAACGCGGCTACCCGCCTGTAAAGGTGTTATGCCTGGATGAAATCACGACGCATAAAGGTCACAGCCACTATCGCCTGGTGATCTCGGCGCCCGAACTGGGCCTCGTACTGGATTTGTTGCCCGATCGCAGCAAAGAGAGCCTGGAAACCTGGTTGCGTCAGCGCGGTGCGGCCTGGTGTGCCCAGGTCGAAACATGCTGCGCCGATATGTGGGATGCCTATCACACCGTCGCCCAAGCGTTACTCCCGCACGCCCAGCGCGTCGTAGACCGCTTTCACGTCATGAAGAACTTGACCGACGCCATCACGAAAGCTCGGCGGACCATTCAGCAACAGGCCGCTGAAGCCACGCAAGCCGTCCTGAAAGGTGGGCGCTGGCTGGTGGTCAAAAATCGTGAAGACTTGACCGCCGAAGAAGCCGAGCAACTGGCCCAGATGCTCACCGTATCGCCCGAACTCAAGACCTGCTACGAGTTGAAAGAAGACTTCCGCGCCTGGTTTACCCAGTCAGTTGATCGCCAGTCCGCCGCCAGCGGGCTGCACGCTTGGCAGGCCAAGGCGAAAGCCACCGGCTTACGTTCCTTGCAGGCCTTTGTCAGGACGCTCGACAATTGGCGGGAGAGCATCTTGAACTACTTCAATGGCCGCCACAGCAACGGTTTCGCCGAAGGCGTCAATCTCAAAATCAAGATGCTCAATCGGCGCGGCTTCGGCTACCGCAACTTCGAGCACTTCCGCTTGCACGTTTTGGTGGCCTTTGGGCCACGTTCCCGCTAAAGGCCGGAGACCCCTTTTCGAATTACACCTCTAGTATAGCACACCCGCGTTCAAAATGGAACGGCCAATCGGCCGTTTTTTTCGTCCTGTTTTTCTGTTATCCTCTCCCTCGAAAGCGACTGTTGATACGGAGGAGAGCTAATGCCCGGACCGGATTATTACGCCATCCTGGAAGTACCGGCCAGCGCCACCCAGGCAGCACTGCAGGCATCCTACCGCGCCCTCTGCAAAAAGTACCACCCGGACACACGCCTGCCCGATGCTTCGTCGGACAAGATGGCGCTCCTGAACGAAGCGTACGCGGTTCTCTCTGACAGGGAGCGTCGCCGCAAGTACGACGCCCGATACGTACGCGAGATCCGCCGCAGCCGGGCCGTGCGCCGCCGGGCAGCCGAGCGAGAGCTCGTGCTCGCGCCCAATTTGACGATCCCGCTGGTGAGGGTGCCCGCCGGCGATTTCCTGATGAGCGGCGGTCACCACGACCCCGCGCGTTGCGTCACCTACCCACTGCACCTGGATACCTTCTACATCGGCATGTTCCCGGTTACCACGGCACACTATGCCGCGTTTGCGCACGCGACGAAACGATCGGCCATGGCTTGGGCCAGGCGTCTATGGAGCCTTGACCTGGAGGAAACGGAGAGTTTCGGGACGATCACCCGGCTGGATCGCAACTGGCGCAACCCGTTCGGCCGTGATCGCAACGCAGCACCCAGGACAGATCATCCTGTGACGGTAGTGACCTGGCACGATGCGGTCGCTTTTTGCGCCTGGGCCAGCCAGATAACCGGCGTGCAAGTGCGCCTGCCCACCGCAGCCGAGTGGCAGAAGGCTGCGCGCGGCACGGATGCCCGGCCTTACCCGTGGGGGCAAGGTCCGCTGCCCGGTCTACATCTCTGCAACTGCCTGCCTGAGTTTCCCGGCTCGGCCGCGGCTGGAGACGAGGCATTTGAGGGCATGACGACGCCGGTGGGTGCCTTCAGTCCGCTCGGCGATAGCCCCTGGGGCTGTTCTGACATGCTGGGGAACGTGTGGGAGTGGACCAGCACCGCCAGGAGGGACGAGGAGGGGCGGCTCCTTTTCGGCCATCCTTATACCCCGAATGACGGTCGCGAGGATCCCGGCGGCCGCCACTCACGCGTACTCATGGGCGGATCGTATCGTTCGAGCTTTGCCTGGGTCAGTTGCACCGCGGAGCGCGATCTGGAGCCATTACGGGCGCGTGATACCGGATTTCGGGTCTGCGTTGCGCCGGCTGGCGACTGATCACGGAGCAGATGAAAGGATCCATCACCAACGTGACCGGCGCCCAGGAGATGCGGTAAGCCCTGCGGCCATCCTCGCGCGGGAGCACTGAATCCATTCTACGTCGGCTGGCGTCCCGTCACCCTGGCACAGTCTGGCCCGAGTTCACTCGGCCGGGTTCATGAGCCGCCCCACGAACAGGATCGCGTTGGTCTCGATATCACGAATAACGTAGATGAACGGGCGATCGATGCGCATTTCTACTGGAGGTATGGGATCCATCCCGATCTCCTTATCAACGTGTATCAACTCTACCTCCGTCGCTGCGGCTGCCTCCGTTCTCTCTTCGTTGACGTCGATGAAACTCTTATGAAGCACCTCCCCGAGGTAGACGTAATAGTCCTCGAGCATGCCCGAGAAATCCGCATCCCCGGTTTCATCAAAGGCATCACGCATCCCCATGACCGGGAGAATGTCTGTCAGCGGGAGGTCCGGCTCATAGGTAAACTTCGGCATCGTCAGGACGACATCCCTCCTATCAAACGCGGCGACGATGTGCTGCAGCCATGTGCCGGTCATCTGTTGTTCGAGCTCGCGGAACCGGTCCTCTCCGGGCAGTATGATAGCCATGGCCACTTTCCCGTCCCGGTAGGGTAGCTCGACAGCCTGGTAGCCATTTCCTTCCGTATAGTTGAGAAGCCTTTGCTGGTACATCATGGGAACCGATATCGCCCGCCCATCCAACAAGTGGAAGTCTTGTTCCTGCGTGGCATTCTCTTTGAAGGGCAGTTCCCACACCGCGTTGAAGTAGATGGCATTGACAACCACCAGCCCTGTGCCCGGTTGCAACTCCTGCACCAACTCCGGGATGCGTCCCGCCGTTTCTTCGCTGACCCAACGATTGATCTGCTGGACGGCTGCGTCAGGGTTATACTTGAGATCGACCAGTCGCACGCCAGAGCCGTAGTTCTCCGCCAACGTGGTCAGGAATTCAGACCCGTAAGCCAGTCCCTGCTGACCCCAGACCGCGTTAACGGCGTGCAGTTCAAAGGCTGTCTCCAGCTTGAGGTCGCTCGATCCGTCCGGAACGGCTGCGTTGGCACGGCTCGCCAGGGCTTGATCCAGGGCATTGAAAGCGGCGTGTACTTGTTCCTGGGGAAGGGTGAAGTGCAGTGTGTCGGCCATCTGTTGGGCCGTCTGCCCACGCGCACCAGCGTAGGTCATAGCCAGTGCCTGAGAGATACTGAAGGGGGAGAAGAGAAGATTCTCCTCCCCGTCACATATCGCCTGAAAGAGATCGAAGGCGAAGGCATTGTTGCCGTCTATTAAGGCCACGATATCCGCCTCGGAGGCATCAAGGCTTGAGCGTGGGATGGACACGGATGCCACTGCTGACGACTCGGCAGCGCAAGCCGTGAGCACAAGGGAGATTGCGAGACAGACCAATAGGACCGTTCTCATCGTTCCCTCCTTCGAAAACGCGTGAGTGCCCGTGACTCATTTTCTTTCGTCAACGGTGAGCCAGTGGCTCATGGGCAACTCCTCTGCGTTGCACATGCTTCGCTACGCATTCTACACCGGACTCACCTGCACCGCAGAATGGCCGGGTAGCCGCTATCCCCCAACAACGACGTTCACCCAGCGCTGCGACCGGAAGCGGTACAGCCCCAGCAGCAGCTTGACCGTCTCATCCCCCAGGATCACCATCAGGAACACCAGGTAGACCGGGAAATGGAGCACGAATGCGCCCAGCAGGGCCAGCGGGATGCCGATCAGCCACATCGGGCCCGCATCCACCAGCAGACCGAAGCGCGTGTCGCCGCCGCTGCGCAGGATGCCCACGATGATGACCATGTTCGACGCCTTGATCCACAGCGCGGCCGCCATCACGGTCATCACCCCGCGCGCATAGCCCGCTGACTCGGCCGAGATGTTGTATGCGTCAAGGATGACCCGCGACGCGCCGAAGATCAGCAGCCCCACGGCCAGCGCGCCGGCCATCGCAAGGGCGAGGAACTTGCGGGCATAGTCGCGCGCGGTGTCGGTATCCTGCGCGCCTAGTGAGTTGCCCAGGATGATGGCGCACGCGTTGCCCAGGCCCATGAACGGCACGATCGCGATGCCCTCGATGGTGCTGGCAATGTTGACCGCAGCGACCGAGTCCACGCCGATGCGCGCGTAGATGCCCGTGTAGATGCTGATGCCGAGCGACCAGACGACTTCGTTCAGGACAACCGGCAGCGTCGTCGTGGCGAAACGCGCCAGGAACGGCCGTTCATAGCCGTGCAGGTCAGATGGGTGAAGCGCAGGCGGCAGGTCCCAGCGGTAGGTCAGGGTCAACAAAACCGCGCATTCCACCACGCGGGCCACAACCGTCGCGACGGCCGCGCCGAGGATGCCAAGCTCTGGGAACCCAAAGTGCCCAAAGATGAGCACATACGCCAGCGCGGTCTTCAACGTCAGCGCGGCGATGCTCACGGCCATCGGGAGCTTGACGTGCCGGGTCGTGCGCAGTGTCATGGCGAAGAGCACAGTCAGCGAGTTGACCACGTAGGTGAGGGCCACGATGCGCAGGAACGGCGCACCGAGCGCAATCACGGTCGGGTCGGATGTATACAGCCGCAGGACGCTGGCCGGCATGGTCAGGCCCACGATCGTGAACACCAGGCTGCCGGCCAGCGCCAGCCCCAGGCCCAGGCTGAACGCCCGCCGTAGGCTCGGCACATCCCCCTTGCCCCAGAACTGTGCCGTGAAGATGCCCATGCCGCTGGCAATGCCAAAGAGGAATAATTGCAGCAGGAACGTGAACTGGTTCGCCAGTGCGACGGATGCCACACTGACCTCCCCCAACTGGCCGATCAGCAGCACATCCACCGCGTTGAGCGCGCTGAACACCAGCGACTGCGTGGCAATCGGCAGCGCCACCTTGAGCATGACCGAATAGAACTGCCGGTCACCGAACAACGATTTGATTGACATCCGCACCTCGACGCCGCAGTATCGCATGCATCGGTCAGCCGGGCAACTTTACATTTCGCAGATTCGCGCTATAACTATCACAGCAACCCATGCTCGGAAGGAATCACTCATGCCCATCACGCCCGACGCATTTCGCAGCGCCCTGCGCCACTTCCCTGCCGGCGTCACCATCGTCACCATCAAGGCCGGCGAGGAGCGCCACGGGCTGACGGTCTCAGCCTTCGCCTCGGTCTCGCCCGAGCCGCCGCTCATCATGGTCTGCATCGACCACCGGCACCATGCCCACGACCTGTTAGAGCAGGAGGGCGCGACCTTCGCAGTCAATATCCTGCGCGCAGACCAGCGCGAGCTGTCGGACCGCTTCGCTTACCTCAAGAACGAAGACCGCTTCGCCGTGGGCGACTGGCAGACTGCGGTCACCGGTGCACCAGTGCTGGCGGATGCCCTGGCCTGGCTGGATTGCACCCTCTACGGCAGGCAGCGAGCGGGCACGCACACCATCTATGTGGGTGAGGTCCAAGCCAGCAACGTTCCGGAGCCGGACGTCGCGCCACTAGTGTACTGGAACCGGGACTATCGCGCGCTGTCCCTGGATGGAGTGTGATATACAGTGTTGCAACGGGCGTCACGGCTGGACCAGGCGTGGGGAGCGTTGCTATTTGCAACGTTGCAACGGTTTGCCGGGAGGTCGCCGCACCTCCGGTATGGCGACCTCTGGGTCTGTTAGCTTATATATAGCACATTTGTGCTATATCGTCAATACGCGAAAAGTACGAGTTTCAGTGACTTCGAATGCCTCGCGGGGGGCAACCGGCAATCGAACTGCCTCCATCCCAAGGACCACAGAGACGTATGGTGCAATTGAAAGTCGGCCCGCTATTGCTCGTGCAGGACATCACAGGTATAATAGCGCCATATTTGCGAGTGTGTGGCGTCGGCTGAAGGAGCGTTAGTATCATGCGAAGATCCAGCAGAAGTTTGGTCTTCATCCTCTTGTTGTTGCTGGCTGCGTGCAGCCAACCCTATCGGTTCTACGGCTCCCCATACGACAGGGCGGAGCCGGCCGGCGAAATCAGCGGCACCAACTGGGACAACACGCCCTTCCGGCTGAGCGACCTGCGCGGCAAGGTCGCGCTGGTCTTCTTCGGCTACACCTTCTGTCCCGACGTCTGCCCGACGACCCTGGCGGAGATGCGCGTATTGATGGAAGACCTGGACGACAAGGCGGACGACGTCGCGGTCGTCTTCGTCAGCGTGGACCCGGAGCGCGACACCCCGGCGCGCCTGGGCGAGTACGTGCCAGTCTTCAACCCTGAGTTTTTTGGCGTGCATATCCCGCTGGACGAGCTGGAACCTATCAAGGCGGCCTACGGCGTTGTCGCGGAGAAGAACTACTACGATGAGGAGGACAGCGCGTCCGGGTACTCGGTCGATCACACGGCTCGCGTCTACCTGATCGATCCGGCAGGCAACCTGCGCCTGTCCTTTGGCTATGGGACCCCGGTCGAGGATATCCGATCTGACATTGAGTATATCTTGCAGCAATGACCACTAGAAGGAGATAAAGACAATGCACCTGCCAGCCGTGCGCCATCTTGCCCTGATCTTAGTCGCCGTCCTGCTCACCGCCGCGTGCGTGCCTCCGCCCGCGACCTATACCCCCGCCACTGGCGGCATTACCATCGCCGATCCCTTCAGCCGCACTGCGCCCCAAGAGGGCGGCAACGGCGGCGCCTTCATGACCATCACCAACGGCAGCGGCGAGGCCGACCGTCTCGTTTCTGCGACGAGCCCGGCCGCGGGCACGGTCGAAATCCACGAAACCATCAACGACGATGGCGTCATGCGGATGCGCCCCGTCCCGGATGGCTTCGAGATTCCCGCGGGCGGCAGGCTGGAGCTCAAGCCAGGCGGCAAGCACATCATGCTCATCGGGCTGGTCGCGCCACTTGAGCCGGGCAAGGACATCGAAATTACGCTCAACTTCGAGAAGGCCGGCGCCATCACGGTGACGGTGCCGGTGCGCGCGCCGGGCGCGGGGATGTAAGCGCGGGCGCACAGCGGGCAACCGACAGGAGCGAGGTCATGACCATGCGCCGTGTGTGGGGTATTATCGCGGGCGCGGCAGCCGCCGCCGGGCTTGCAACTGCCTACCGGCTGTACGACGCGCGGACGCGTGATCGCATCGCCGGGACGGAGGGACTCGATTCGCCGGAGGTTGCACGCGCTTTCGGACGCATCTCGGCCCTGCCGCAGATGTGGCTGCTGCGCCGCATCGCGGAGAACCGCGCACTCTCACTCTGCGCGTCCGGCGAGGCAGCAGACCTCGGCTGCGGATCGGGCCGGCTGGTCATCGAACTGGCGCGGCGCGCGATCGGGCTGCACGTCACGGGCGTCGATCTCTCCGACGCGCTCCTCGACGAAGCGCGTCAGCACGCCGCAGCCGCAGGGCTCACGTCTCGCACCGACTTCCGCACCGGCGATGCGGCATCGACACCGTTTGCAGACGGATCGCTCGATCTCGTCGTCAGTACGCTGTCCCTGCACCACTGGTCGAACCCGGTCGCAGTGCTGAACGAGGTTGCCCGCATCCTCAAGCCGGGGGGCGCGTTCATGATCTTCGACCTGCGCCGCGACATGATCGCGCCCTTCTACCTGCTCATCCTGTTCGCCACGCGTTACGTTGTGCCGCGCGCACTGCGCTACATGGGAGAGCCGCTCGGCAGCCGGAATGCGGCCTATACGCCGGATGAGGCCGCAGCGCTCGCGAGCACAGCGCACCTGAGCGGCTGGCGCCTGACGAACGGGCCGCTATGGCTGACGATCGAGGGACGGACGAGAGCCGCCCGCGCAACATTCGCTGAACACTAACCGTCAGTTCGTCAGCACCACGCATTCCCATTGATGGAGCGGCTGCGCAAGGTGGAGCTCAGCGCCGTCCCACGCGACGGACCGGCGCACGCCCGCCGCGTCGAGCTGCACGGCCTCGTGCACGTCCATGCCTCGGGGCAGTTCGAGCCGGATCTCCAGCGCCGTGTCCGGGCTGGCATTCCAGACGACGCCGCGCCACAGCTGGCCGTCGCTGAAGAACTGGCTGACCAGCCACGGCGAACCCCATGCCCGCCCCAGCGGTTGCTCCCGGCTTAACCAGGAGACCAGGCCGTCGATTTGTCCCGCCCGCTGCAGGTTGCGCTGGCCGCCTGCACCGTCCGGCGAGGCATTGGCATCCCACGGGCAGACGGCCACCCGTCCACCCGCTGCGTTCTCGAAAACTACGACCCCGTGCCCGACTTCACGCCCTTTCGGATCGAGCACACGGCTGACAGGCCGCGCCCCAAGCAGCAGCCGGCCCTGCAAGAGCCGTACTGCCGGCGGACGGTCGTTGAGGGTCACCAGGGCGCCGCTGCGCAGCGCAAACCGGGCATCCGTGGCTTCTTCCATGCTGTATAGCACATCGGCCTGGCTGATGAATTGCGCATCCTGCAGCCCGATCAGCCCGCCGTAGCCCCGCTCGACCAGCACCGCAGCCGCGGGACCGTCGAGCAGCAGGCCGCGGCTCAGCAACTCGCGCATCTCGTCTTGGTCAGGTACCCAGGCCATAGCCCCCGCCAGTGCGTTGAGCACGGGTGACGTGCGCATCTGGAAGGGGTGGCCGAAGCCGCCCAGCCACGCCGGCCAGCCCATCGCGCGCACGAGCAATTCCCGCCAGTCCTGGCCGGCGGTCGTATGGACCTGGCGGGAGGCGTCCTCATGCCACGGGATGCCGACGCCGTGGCTCCTGAGCATGGGCGGGAACCTTTCACTAAGCCAGTCCAGCGACGGTTGCCAGCCCGCCAGGAACGCCTCCCGCTTGCGGTCGTCGGAAGGCAGGTTGCCCATGAAGTCGTACAGGCTGATGTTGAGCCGGCCGGCCCCCTGAATAACCGCTTGCACGATGGCCGCGGCGGTCTGGCGCAGCGACTTCGCCCAGCCATACGGGTAGTTCTCGATTTCGGGGCCGATTTCCGTGCCGTCGGGCTCGACATTGCGGTTGAGGTCCAGCATCGCAATGGAGGCGGGCCAGCTCCAGCCCGGCATGTCGTTGTAGCCTGTGAAATGCGGCCGGTGGATGGGAGCCTTGTCACCGGCGAGGACCTGCCACCAGCGTGACCAATGTCGCCCCTCGACAGAGTGCGCTTCCAGACCGCTGGACATCAGGCCCAGGCGGCTGCCGCCCGCTTCCACCACCGCGCGCCACTCCGCGATCATCGCCGTCTGCGTCTCGTCCCACATGTCGAGCCAGATGTTGCGCCACGGATGTGGCACGCCGGGCTTGAGCACCGCAGCGAGGATCTCCTCGCGCGTCCCCTGCACGCCCGCCCGGCGGTTGAACTCCGCAACGTGGAGCGGGCAGAAACAGCCGCCCCAATCGAGCGGTTCATGGTTCGCCAGCCGCACATCGTCCTCGACCCAGATGACGCGGTAGCCTTCAGCCGCGAACAGGCGCAACGCGTCCCTGTAGTAGGCTCGCCAGCCCGGATCGAGCGGGCAGACCACTGTCTCCGCCGCACGGCCCTGCCAGTCGACCATCGTCTGCCAGTCCTGCCCCGGCTTCAGTCGCCGCGAGCGATCGCAGTGCAGCACGGTAATCCACGGGTTCAGGCTGACCTGCAGCCCCTCCCTGACCAGCGCATCGCGGTAGGGCCGCAGGACGGCCAGCCACTCCTGTAGCTCATCCCGGGTCTCATGGCCGTTGTTCAGCTCTTCGGCGGCCAGGAAGAGCAGCACTTCGTCTGCCCTGGCGTTGCGACAGGCCTCCAACAGCTCGGTGACCCCCGTGGCGGTATCGATGTGTGGGCCGAACTGCACGCGCAGGGCATAGTGGACAGGCATCTTTGACCTCCCCTCATTGACGGAATACGCTTACAAACTCCGACGATTATACTACACGGGAGCCTGTAACCTGACCCGCCCGCGCTGCATCCTATGTTAGACGTACGCTATTCTATCCATGGAGCAATCAACAGATGCCCATCTATGAGTATCGCTGCAGCGACTGTGAGACGAACTTCGAGAAGCTGGTCCAGTCCATGTTCAGCCAGGAGGCCATCACTTGCCCGCAGTGTGGGGGCCAGCATGTGAAGAAGGCCGTGAGCCTGTTCGGCGGCCTGGGAGGGGGCAGCAGCGCACGCACGAGCGGCGGCGCAAGCGCGCAGGCCTGCGCGCCCACCGGCTGAGGCATCCGTCGCTAACGGGCCG